>CAZUZD010000024.1:1587-35078 GCA_964624465.1 uncultured Isosphaeraceae bacterium | reverse complement strand
AACGTCGCCTTCGGACTCCGCGAACACCAGCTCTACGACGAGCCGACGATCGCCAGGATCGTGATGGAACGACTCCAGGAGGTGGGCCTGCCGCCCGGTCTGGAGTGGAAGAAGCCGGCCGAGCTCTCCGGCGGGCAGCGCAAGCGCGTCGGCCTGGCCCGCGCCCTGGCGCTGAGCCCGTCGATCATGCTCTATGACGAGCCGACGACCGGCCTCGACCCGATCATGAGCGACGTGATCAACGAGCTGATCCTCCAGACCCAGCGCGCCAACCGGACGACGGGCATCGTGGTCACGCACGACATGAAGACGGTGCAGAAGGTCGCCGATCGCGTGGTCATGCTGTACCCGTTGAGCCGCGTCGGCCCCGACGAGCCGCAGATGCTCTACGACGGCCCCCCCGAAGGGCTCGAAGACCATCCCGACCCCCGGGTCCGCCAGTTCGTCCGGGGCGAGGCCGGCGAGCGGCTCCGCGAGATGGCCCGGCGGGGCGACTGACCGACCCTCAGACTGCAACGGCCTCACCACCCACCCCGACGACCTGCACCCCGCACGCCACTCGATCGACCCCAGGGACGGCCTCATGAACGAACGCGTGATGCAGTTCCGGATCGGCATGTTCGTGATCGTGGCGGGCCTCGTGCTGGCCATGCTCCTGGTCTGGTTCGGTGAGAGCCCGACGCTGTTCCGCGAGCACCGGTTCCTGGCCGTGCACTACGAGCAGGCGCCTGGCGTGGCCGAGGGGATCCCGGTCCGCAAGAGTGGCATCCGGATCGGCGAGGTCGTTGCGATCCAGTTCGATGAGCGCCCGGGCCAGCCCGACGGCGTGATCGTGACCCTGTCGCTCGACGGCAAGTACCGGATTCGCGATGGAAGCGTCCCGAAGATCACGCGCGGCCTGATCGGCGACGTCTGGATCGACATGCTGCCCGGCGCCGGCTCCGAGCCGATGCGGCTGGGGCTGACCCCGACGGCCGCGATGGCCGACATCATCGAGGGGATCGTCGCCCCCGACCCGTCCAAGGCGCTAGCCGCCGCGACCGACGCGTTCCAGAACGTGAAGGGGACGCTGGAGGCTATCGAGACGGCGGCCAAGGGGATCTCGGCGCTGTCGAAGAAGGCGGAGTCGATCGACGAGTTCCTGCTGTCATTCCGAGACATGGGCCAGCGAGTCGGCATGCTGGCGCAGCGGCTCGATGCGGTCGTGAAGGAGAACGGCGACGACATCAAGCCCGCCCTGGCCAGCCTGCGGCAGGTGGCCGACGGGGTCAATTCGACCTTCGACGCCGAGACCCGCGAGAACGTCAAGGCGACCGTCAAGCAGCTCGCCGCCAGCTCGGTCCGGCTCGACCGCATGCTGTCCGAGCTCGGTCCGCTCGCCACCGACCTGGGCTCCGGCCCGAACCGGACCGCGAGCACCGGCATGGGCCAGACCGTCGCCCGCCTGAACCGGATCTCCTACGACCTCTCGATCCTCACCCAGGCCCTGACGGATGGCCGCGGCAAGCTGAACCCCAACGGCACGATCCAGAAGCTGCTGACCCAGCCCGAGCTGTACAACAACGTGAATTCCGTCACCGGCGGGGCGACGCGGGTGGTGGTCCTGGCCGAGAAGGTGCTCACAAACCTGAACCGCTTCGCCGAGCGGATCGCCAACGACCCGGCCGCCCTCGGCCGTGGCATGCTCCAGCGCTGAGACGTCGGGCCTGCTGCCAGGAATTCGAGACCGGCCACGGGGAACGCCAGTGTCGCATCGCTTCCACTGTCCCGAGCTGCCCCCGAGTGGCCCGGCCCGGCTCGAAGGGGACGACGCCCGCCACCTGGCGCGGGTGCTCCGCCTGCAGCCGGGGCAGGCCGTCGAGCTGTTCGATGGCCAGTCGTCGCTGGCGCGTGCCGCCACGATCACGCGCCTGGGCCGTGACACGGTCGAACTGGAACTCACGGGCGATCCGATCCCCGGCCGCGAGCCCGAGGTCGATCTGACCTTGGCCTGCGCCCTGCCCAAGGGGGAGCGGCTCGACTGGCTGGTGGAGAAGGCGGTCGAGCTGGGCGTGACGCGACTGGCCCCGGTCCTCACCGAGCGCTCGGTGGTCGATCCGCGTCCCGCGAAGCTCCAGCGGCTGCGGCGGGCGGTGATCGAGGCGAGCAAGCAGTGCGGCCGCAACCGGCTGATGCGGCTCGACGAGCCGGCCCCGTTCGCGGCCGTCTTGGCGATCGGCTCCGACTCCGAGCGATTGCTGGCGCATCCCGGAGGGACCCCGCTGCTGGACCTGCCGGCAAGCCCGCCAGGTTCGGCCGTGGTGCTGCTGGTGGGGCCCGAAGGGGGATTCAGTGAGACCGAGGTCGGTCAGGCGGAGGCCAGCGGCTGGACGCGGCTGGCACTCGGGCCGACGTTGCTGCGGATCGAGACTGCGGCGCTCGCCGCGACGGCGCTGCTGCTGGCCTCGGGCCGGGGCCGCCGGCAGCCACCCGTCACCCGGATCGAGGGAGAGACCGAGCGATGAGCCCGATCGAGTGGTTCCGCATCGCGGCGCTGGGCGTCACGGCGGGGGTCGTGGGCGGGATGTTCGGGATCGGCGGCGGCCTGATCATGGTGCCGGCGCTGATCCTGTTCTACAGCTACGACCAGCGCATCGCGTTCGGCACCTCGCTGTTTGCGCAGCTCCTGCCGGTGGGCCTGCTCGGCGTGGCCGAATACTGGCGGCGGGGGGAGATCCGCGTGGGCGATGGGCTCGGCCTGGCGGTCGGGCTCTTCTTCGGCGCGTGGGTCGGCGGCAAGCTCGTGGGGCTGATCCCGCGCGAGCCGATGAAGCAGACCTACGGCATCTTCATGATCGTGGTCGGCCTGTACTTCTTGCTGTCGCCCTCGACGCCCAAGGGGCAGGCGGCCCGGCCGGAGGTCAGCCCGACCGCCCAGCCGTCCACCGAGGCCGACCCGGGCGGCCCGAAGGCCGGTTGAGGGGGGACGCCCGCGACGGGGCTCAGGTCCACTGGCCGCCCGACTTGTCCTGGTAGACGGACCAGACGAAGCCGTCGGGGTCCTTGAGGGCGAACTCGCGCCAGCCCCAGGCCTGATCGACGGGCTCGCCCGAGACGCTCAGCATCGCACCCTCGTCCAGGCAGTGCTGGTGGAAGGCGTCGATGTCGTCGACCTTGAGCTGGAGGTGGATGCCCAGCCCGACGCGCTGGCCCTGGAACTCCTCGGAGTGCGGCTCCTGGGGGTGGAGCAGCAGCGAGAAGTTACCAATGCGGAGGATCGCCAGCGAGATCGGGCCGTTCTCGTGCTCGTTGTAGATCTGCACGACCTCGGCGCCAACGATCTCGTTGTAGAACTCCAGCGAGCGCACCACGTCGTTGACGTAGAGGAACACACTATTGATCTGCGCGGACATGACGCCTCCCGGTCGGGCGTCGTTCGCCCGTCTGGGCGCGGAGAATAATCTCAACCGCCCGGCCATGCAATTGGAATGACAGCCGGGCGGCAAATGTCGGCTCCGGGGTAGTGCATCAGGCGCCGGAGTCGACGACGTTCAGGTTCACCCCCGACCCCGAGCTGGGGTCCATCGGCTGCCCGCAGCAGCGGAGCTCGAGGCTCGCAGTGGGGGCGGAGCTGGGGTTGATGATCTCGACCTCGGAGCCGCACTGCCGGCAGTAGAAGCGCTGGCCACGGGCTTCGGTGGGTCGGTCGGGATTGGTGTTCAGATTCGGCAGCATGTGGCAGGCTCCCGGGCGGTCCCCCTCGGGACGGAGCAGGGGGGACACGTCCCGGGTTCCACGCAAGTTCCGAGCCCAACTCCGGTGCCACTCAATGGCTCCCAGATCACCGGTCAGGGAACCGGCACGGCAACCGGGTCGGGGGCGGCCAGGAACGCGACCGTCTTGCGGACGGCGCTCAGGAGGTAGCCGACGGCGGAGTAGTGGCCGCAGTCGAACCACTCGATCGGTGGGCGGCCGGCAGCCTCCCAGAGGGCAACCGAGGCACCGGGGGGGATGACCTCATCGACGTTCCCGTTGAGCATCAGGACCGGCTTGCCCCGCAGCCCGGCGGCATAGGTCAGCGGGTCGACGGGGCGCGTCAGGGCGATCAGGTCGTCCCGGGTCCGGCCCAGCAGCCGCCAGAGGCTGCGGTAGCCGGCGGCCTCGGGCATGCCCCAGAGGATCTCCCCCAGCCCGCCGCCGGCCAGGACCAGGGCGGCCCGGTCGATCTGCGGATCCAGGCCTGCCGCCAGCGCCGATACGATGCCCCCCAGGCTGATGCCGGTCGCTCCCACACGGGCCGGATCGACCTCGGGCCGCGAGCGGAGCCAGGCGGCGGCGCGCCGGACGTCGCCGACCCCCTGGCCGAAGGCGGCCAGCGAGCGACTCAGATCGTTCGTGAGCAGCCGCCGGCCCCCGGCCCGGCGCTCGCCGTAGTAGGGCAGCTTGATGAACAGTGCGGCCACGCCCTCCTGGGCCAGCCGGGCGGCGAAGAATCGCGATAAGGCGAAGTCTGCCCCGAGGATATGGAGTACGACAGCCCCCGGATGCCGGCCCGGCGTGCGCGGCAAGAACCACTCGGCGTGGACCGTGTTGTTGGCCAGGTCTGGAGTCACGACCGGTGAGGGAAAGCGGACCGCCCAGACGGTGTACCGGGGAGTGACCCGCCTCAGCGTCATCTCGGCCACGAACCGCGCGGGGTCGAGCCGCAACCGGGCAGGGTTCTGGGCCTCTCCAGGCGGGGGAACATGGGTCACCACGGTGCGGATCGTCGGCTCGACGGACAGCATCAGGCCGGCCAGGACGCATTCCAGGATCATGGGCCCGCTCCCGTCCCCGCCGGCCCACCTCAGGAGCGAAATTGCTCCAAAGGGCGGCCTCGGCTATAGTGCCGCCGCTCCGACCCGGACGGAAGGGAGTGCTCTCCGATGGACCGGCCCGACTTTGACCTGATCGACCTGCGCCCGCAGCGGGTGTGCCTGATCAAGCCCAGCTCGCTGGGCGATGTGGTGCACGCCACTCCAGCCTTCGCCGCGCTCAGGGCCCGCTGGCCCGAGGCCCGGATCTCCTGGGTGATCAATCGAGGCCTGGCCAGCCTGGTCGAGCACCTGCCGGGCCTGGACGAGGTGATCCCGTTCGATCGCGGGGCCGCCGGGGCGACCCGCTCGGGGCTGATCGGCCTGACCCGGTTCGGTCGCGAGCTGCGCAATCGTCGCTTCGACCTGGCGATCGACCTGCAGGGGCTCCTGCGCTCGGGCCTGATGGCGATGGCCACCGGGGCCCCCGTGCGGGTCGGGCTCCAGGAGGCGCGCGAGGGGGCCCGGCTGTTCTACACGCACCGCATTGCCGGCCAGCCCGGCCGCGAGCATGCGGTGGATCGCCTGATGCAGATCCCCAGGGCGTTCGGGGTGGCCGACCACGAGCCGAGGTTCCTGAGCTCGATCGAACCGGCCGACCGCCGCTGGGCGCAGCAGCAGCTCGCCGGCGTGTCCGGGCCGAAGATCGCCTGGAACGTCGGGGCGCGCTGGGTCACGAAGCGGTGGCCGCCCGAGCAGTTCGCGAAGGTCGCCCGCTGGGCGGTCGACCACCGGGGAGCGTCGCTGATCGCCGTCGGGGCGCCCGAGGACCGGCCGCTGGTGGATGCGTTCGTGCGAGCGGTTGAACGGCCGGTGGCGCTCGACGTGTGCGGTCAGACCAGCCTGCCACGGCTGGCGGCGATCGCCGAGGCCTGCGACCTGTTCGTCTCCAACGACACGGGACCACTGCACCTGGCCGCCGCCACGGGCACACCCGTGCTCGGCATCTACACCTGCACCCAGCCGGGTCGGACCGGCCCCTACGGGCCACACACGCGATCGATCCAGAGCCAGATCTGGTGCGCGGGCTCGTGCGTCAAGACGTGCAGTCGCATGGAGTGCATGAGCGAGCTGACCGCCGCCCGCGTCTGGGAGACCGTCGACGAGCTGCTCAGCTCGCTCCGGCGGCGAGAGGCTCCGGCGGCCTGACCGGCGACTCGGGCCCAGCCGTCCGCCGCCCTGCGCGAACGAGCAGGGTGGGCACCGCGACCGCCAGAACCACGAACAGCGGCAGGAATTCCAGCCAGCGGAGGTCGGC
The DNA here is from genome assembly GCA_964624465.1 of uncultured Isosphaeraceae bacterium. Lineage (GTDB taxonomy): Bacteria > Planctomycetota > Planctomycetia > Isosphaerales > Isosphaeraceae > CAZUZD01. Next base: position 28,988 of record CAZUZD010000024.1, on the reverse strand, counting down.
GGGCAGGGGAGCGCCGCCGATCCGGTCCCAGGCCAGTCCGCCCAGGTTGCGAGCGAACCGGTCGTCGATCCACCACGAGGGTATCGGCCTGCCGGTCCAGAGTGGCACGACGCCCGCCGACAGCGGCCGGTCGAGTGGGACCCCGTTCACCTCGTCGCGGAGCCGTCCGCCGACGCCCAGGCAGAGCAGGTTGACCGCCAGGCCGAGCCCGAGGAGCACGAGCGCCGGACCTGTGAGCCAGCTGCAGACGGCGAGTGCCAGGGCCACGGCCAGCAGGGCGAACGGGAGCGTGGTGACCAGCAAGCGCGGGCCCGTCGACCAGCCGCCCGTCCACTCGGGATAGCTCAGGTTCGTCAGCAGGCCACACCCGACCACGAGCGTGCAGACCAGGCTCGTGAGCGCGCGGCCGCGTCGGCAGGCGAGGATCGCCCCGATGGGAGCCAGGACCGCGATGGGAGCGTAGATGAACAGGCCGCGGTACTCCCCCCAGAGCAGGGCGGGCAGCCGGCTCCAGTCGGGCGTGGCCAGGCCGATCGGATTGGTCCGGCTGTGGACCGCCCGGAACCTCGGGATGACGTGGTAGCGATAGGCCAGGTCCAGGGGCGATCCGAAGGCCAGCGAGTTGTACGACAGCAGGACGATCGCCGGCAGGCCGGCACCGGCGAGGAAGCCGAACAGGGGCCGGATCGACCCCACGGCCCCCATCGAGCGGCCCAGGAACCAGAGCCCGAGGACCAGCGCCGGCGGCGCGGCCGACAGCTCGATCAAGACCGCCAGGCCGAGCAGCGTGCCCGCGAGCCATGCGCCCCACCAGGCCCGCCGGCTGGCCTCGAACTCGCCGAGCGCGAAGGCCGCCAGCAGGGCGAAGGCGGCGCACTGGTGGCCGTACGCGAGGGTGCCATACACCAGCGCCGGGGTCGCCAGGCCATAGGCGAGCCCGACCACGACGGCTGCCCGCGTCGAGGCCCCGAACCGGCCGGCCAGCAGCGTGAGCAGGGCCCCGCTCGCGGCCGTGGCCAGGCCCGAGGTGCCCAGTGTCACCCAGTAGTCGGCCGGCCAGTGCGCTCGCCCCGGGATGCCCAGCGGGTGTGGTGGCAGGCCGAAGACCGTCTTGCCGAGTCCATAGGGGATCAGGGCGACCAGCGAGTAGCCCGGCCCCTTGTCGGAGTAGTAGTGGCCGCCGGTGAACGCCTTGTCGCCGGTCTGGGTGTCCAGGCCGTCCAGGACGATCGTGCCGCGATCCGCCAGGGCGTAGGTCAGCATCAGCCGGCTGGCGGAGTTCCAGTCGCGACTCTGCCAGACGTAGGCAAGTGTCAGCACCAGGATCCCGAAAACCCCGAGCGCCGCGCGAGTCAGGGGACTGAGTCGGGTCATGCCGGAGCCCCTCCGGCGCGTGGCCGGGGCACGACCCGCAGCAGCAGGGCCTCACACCCGGCGGCGCCGACGAGGATCGACACCGCCTGGATTGGCAAGAAGTACCGATCCCAGGCCAGCGGGATGAACGCGGTGACGGTGCCGACCACGACCAGCCAGGCGACGACGAGGGCCCAGCCCGTGGGGGGCCACCCCAGCGCGACCTGCCGGACCCCCTCGCGCCCGCACCAGGCGAGCCCACCGAGGACCATCGGCAGCCAGAGCAGGGCCCCCCGATCGCGGGTGGGATCGACGCGGGCCATCGGCCGGAGCGAGTCGTGGTCGCGGGGCCCGAACGGCCCGAACCGGCCGAATCCCTGCGCGACCACGGCGATCAGCTTCGCCGCCGGCGTGGCGAGCGCGTCGTGCGGGAACTGGCCCTGGGCCTCGCGAGAGACGCCCGCGCGGTGTTGCACCACCTGCTCCAGGCGCCCGACGATCGACTGGTCGGCCGACAGCGGGGCCATCAGGTTCGGCGGGGGCGGGCCGGTGGGGTGGGACCGCGTGAACGGGTTCAGGGCCACGAACGTCGCGCCGGCGACGATCGTGACCAGCCCGAACCAGAGACCGGCCGGTAGGAGCCGCCGCCACTGACGTTGCCCCGCCCAGGGCAGCAGGACCCAGACGGCAATGACCAGCAGGGCAACGCCGCCGCTGAGCTTCGCCAGCACGGCCAGGCCTGCGAGCATCCCGACCGCGATGGCACTGCCCAGGCGACCCGGGAGCCAGCCCGTCGTGGCCGTGCCGCGACCCAGGGCGAGCAAGGCCGCCAGGAGCGTGCACAGGACCAGGCTCTCGACGCTCGCCTCGGACATCGCGCGACGGGCGTGGATCCGGTACAGGGGATCGATCGCCAGTCCGGCGGCGGCCAGCAGCCCGACGCGGTCGCCGATGGCGACGGCGCCGAGGAGGTACAGGGCGCCGCAACCCAGGGCGGCCATCAGGACCGAGGCCCATCGTGAGGCGTCGATCATCCGGCGCGGCAGGAGCGAGCTCCGGATGTTCCCGAACCAGCGACCGGCGACCAGCCGGTTCGAGCGTGGCTGCCCGCTGACCTCCAGGGCCAGGCCGAAGAGGTACTTGGGCAGCGGCGGCAGGTCGTAGGCGTGATACTCGACCCAAGCCCAGTCATCGGTGCGACCGTCGCGGAGCAGGTCGTAGAAGTAGGACTGCGAGACGTAGGCGGTCTCGTCGGGGAAGAGCGGCTCGGAGGCCAGGTCCCAGCCGAATGCGAGAGCGGCCAGCGCGACCACCCCGACGGCCAGCGCGGCCCGTCGCCGGCCGAGGGCCGGGACTTGAGGCCAATCGGGCAAAATCCCCTGCATTGGGCCGGTTTTTCCTGTGGGGGGAACGCTACGGCCGGGGCCTCGCGGGGGGTTGGTTGATTTATTCTAGAAGCCCCGTGCGCGGTTTGGCAATCGCCGGAACGTCGGCTAAGTTTCAGCGATGAATCCGCCGGGCCCCAGGTCCGATCCCCGGGATCGGTCTGGAACCCCTGCGGAGAATATCCGCATCCCGGTTCCGGGTCCGTCCCAGGAATCGAGCTGCGCCGCGAAACCGGCCGGAAGGGAACCGTCGTCCGGCCGTGCAAGGGGACTGGAAGTAACCCACTCTGCTGCTACCCCCGACGCCCCGATGCCCACATGGCTCCGAGGTCCGACGAACGCCGTCCCTACCGGACGGAACGGACGCAACCGACTACCGTCGCCGTCGCTGATCGGCTCTGTCGAGCTGGCCTGCGCGTCTGCGGAACGGACGGCTGCGGTCCGCGTTCTCGAGGGCTTCGAGCAACCTGGTTCAGGCTGGCCGGGTGTTCCCAAACCGGAGGATCTTGACGTGTCCACGATGAGCCGCCACCAACCGGCCGGCGGTCCAGGCCGAGCCGCCCCTCTGGCTCGAACCACCCTGGTCGCCTTCACCTTGATCGCGCTGAGCGTCAGCGGCTGTTCGTCCTTGCGGCTGGGGAACGGCTGCGGGCCCTGCAGCGGCAGCAGCAGCGGCGGCGGAGGTCCGCTCAAGCGCATGAGTCAGCGGATCTTCAATCGCCACAACAAGGCCGAAGCCATCCCGATGTACGCCGGCGACGCCTGCGAGCCGGGATTCGTCGGTGGCGGCGTGCCGATGGACATGGGCGCCGCCCCGATCATCACCACCCCGCCGAGCGTGGCGCCCGGTTCGCCGCTGGCGCCCAGCGAGGTCGACTCGCCGCCGCTGGAGCTGAACCCGATCCAGGGAACGTCGAACCGGCCGGCGGCCAAGTCGCTCTATGAGGCCCAGCGGCCGACGGGCGAGCTGGCCACCGCCGGCGGGAACCGGGTCGCCCTGAGCCCGACGGACCCGACGCTCACGTCGACCGGCCTGACCGGCGACCCGCTCTCGAAGTTCGAGCCGAAGCTCAGCCCGCCGACCCAGCTCGAGCCGGTGCCGTCCAGCCTTCCGCAAGAGGCCGAGGCGCTGCCGGCGTCGAAGCAGTCGTCACTACGCCCCGCGGCCCCTGCCGCCGGGGTCGAGCCGTCGCCGCCGGCGAGCCTGCCGGAGCCGGCCGGAACTACCCCCACGGACGACAGCGTCGCCGGGCTCGCGCCCGGCTTTCGCAGTTTCAAGTCCGTCGAGCCCCGGCTCGCCGGCGGCAGCCTGCCGACCGCCAGCGGTTTCGGCTGGCTGAACGAGCAGGGCTTCCGCACCGTCATCGACCTGCGGCCGACTGGCGAGGTCACGCAGGACGAGATCGCCCAGATCCAGTCCAAGGGCCTGAAGTACGTCGCCCTGCCGGTCGATGGCGACGCTCTGGCCGATCCGAAGACGCTCGAGCGATTCACTGCCGAACTGTCGCAGGAGGCGTCCCGGCCGGTCTACTTCTTCGATGCCGACGGCTCCAGGGCTGCTGCCCTCTGGTACCTCTACCGGGTCGCCCGCAGCGGCGCGACGGCGGCTGATGCCGAGCGCGAGGCCGACGAGATCGGTCCCCGCAACACCAGCTTCTGGGCCCAGGCCGTCGAGTCGCTCAAGACCGCGAAGCCGGCACCCGCGGCAGTCACCAACCCGCCCGTCGTCCCCCAGCCGCCCGACGCCCCCGTGCCCGATCGTTGATCACCGTTCCCTCGGGCCGGGAATCCAACCGGCTCAGCGGGCTCCGGTCAGACCCGGACCCGTAAGCCCTGGCGGCCAGTCGGAGGGCAGGGGCGCCTCGATCGTGAGGCGCTCCGGACGGGTCGGGTGGGCAAACTCCAGACTCGTCGCGTGCAGGGCGATCCGGAATCCACCATCCGCCGCCCGCAGGCTCGACCGGGCTCCATACTTCCGATCGCCGACGATCGGGTACCCCCGCGAGGCGAGCTGGACCCGGAGCTGGTGCCCGCGACCCGTGAGCGGCTCCAGCTCGACCAGCGACCGCCCGCCGCCCCGCGCCAGCACGCGGACCCGGAGCCTGGCCGACTTGCCCTCGGCCGCATCCAACTCGGGATCAGCCACGGCAACCTGGTTCTGGGTGGCGTCCTTCAGGAGTCGATCGACCCAGTCGCCCTCCGGCTCGGGCACGTGGCCCTCGACGAGGGCGCGGTAGCACTTGTGGACGTCGCGCGAGCGAAACTGCTCCGAGAGCCGGCCGGCGGCCTTGCTCGTGCGGGCCAGCAGCAGCACGCCCGAGACCGGCTGATCCAGCCGATGGATCAGGCCAACGTACACGTTGCCGGGCTTGTGGAACTTGACCCGGAGGTACTCCGTCGCCAGCTCCACGACCGACGGCTCGCCGGTCGCGTCGGGCTGGCTCAGCCGGCCGGCGGGCTTGTTGATGGCCAGCAGGTGATTGTCCTCGTAGAGGACGTCCAGCGCAGGAGCGCTCACGGGGCCTCCGTCAGCCGCTTGACCACCAGGGTGGCGTAGCACCCCTTCTCCAGCTCGAAGTCCAGCGCCAGCTTGCGGCGACCGGGATAGAGCTCGTCGTCCCCGGCCTCCCACCGGAGATTCGTGGGGTAGAACAGGGCCGCCCGGTCGCCCTTCGACAGGAAGACATCCTTGAGGTGCTTGACCTTGAGCGCGTCCCAGGTGAGCCCGCGCTCGGCCAGGACGGCCGTCGCCACCTCACCGGCGGCCCCTTCCGGGAACGGCGACCGTGAGGCGGGCAGGGCCAGCCGGAGCTTGCCCAGGGCTCTCGCCTGGTCGGGATCGAGGCCGCGGTGAATCGGGAGCCGGTCGACCCGGAAGTCGAACTCGACCCGCTGCTCGGGCCGGGTCTGGCTCGTGATCAGCCGGCCCAGCAGCCGGTTCCAGAGGAAGCTCTGGTAGGCGGAGAAGTAGATCGAGCGGAGGTCGCGGCGGAGCCGGGCGAACGCCCCCTTGAAGTCGGTCGGGTGATCGACCAGATAGGTAACCAGGCTGCGCGAGTGCGAGCGCGGGAGCTGGGCCTTGGCCTCGGCCCAGTTCCCCCAGGTCTCGCGGAGGATCGCCTTCTCCTGCCGGATCGGGGCGCGATCGGAGGGGTTCGCCTCGGCCATCGCCAGCCAGAGCGCCCGCTCGTGGTTGCCCAGGATCCAGGCCTCGCCGATGAACTCGCACTCGTAGCCCACCGACCCGAACCGCTGGTCGTCGAAGTAATTGGGCAGACCATCCCGGGGCAGCGACTCGATGGCCCGGGTGGCCGCCTCGACGTCGGCCGGGGTCAGGTCGCGCATCACGACGTGGAAGCGATTGCCGCGGAACCCGCGCGGGCCATACGGCTCGTTCAGACGCCCGAGGGGCTCCAGCTCCAGGTGCTCCAGGAAGATAGGATGGTTGGGCCCTTCGAGGATCGTCAGGTACTGGACGGTGACGGCGTGGCGGTCCTTGAGGCCGCCGTACTGGATGGCGGTCTGCGAGAGGTTCCAGCGGCGGCGGATCTGGTCGAGGGCCTCGAGGGTGCCCATCCCGCGCTTGGTGAGCCGGTAGAACATGAACCGGCCGCGGTCGCCGGGCCGCACGACTGGCAACTCCTCGACGCCGAAATCCTCGGGCTGGCACTTGAGCTTCATCGCATCCCAACCCATCGACTCGTGGCACCGGCGGCCGCGGGCACACGGTTCGCATCCGGCTCGGTTACAATGCGTCCTGGACCGTCCGGGAGCCCGCCCATGACCGCGAACTTCCCCGAGCTGCCGATCCTCACGCCCGAGCAGGTGCGCCGCACCGAGTCGGAGCGGTACGGGATCCTATTCTACCTCGGGATCGGCGGCCTGATCACCCTGCTGGCCCTGCTCGGCTGGTTCGGGGCCTCGCTCTGGCAGACCCGGGCGCTCTGGCGGAACGTGTACCGGATCAACGACCCGCGCCTGCCCGAGCCGGAACGGATCGCGGCGGCCGAGGCCCTGGCCAGGGACCCCGGCGTGACCCAGGGACAGCTCTGGGACCTGAGCCTGAGCCGTGTGCCCCCGGACCGCGCCCGCTACGTGCTGGCCGAGGCGCTCGACGCGGAGGCGATCTCGGGCGACCCTTCGGCCTACGCTCTGTCGGTCGCCCGCAGCGAGGGCTGGCCCGACTGGCTCCGGCTGCTGCTCATCCGCCCGATGGCGTACGACCACGGCCGCTACGGCCTGCCCCGAGAGCCGCTGGCCGAGCTGCGACGGCACCCCGACCCCGGGATCGCGCTCTGGGCCGCGTACATCCAGGCCGTGGCCCGCGACGACCCCGAGGCCGCCGCCTGGCTCGACGCCCAGGCTCAGGGAGCGACCCCGATGGCTCCGCTGGCCCGGCTGCTGGCACGGGCCCTTGACGAGACGGACCCCGCCCGCCGCCGGGACTGGCTCGATCAGGCGACAGTCTGGCTCCGCCAGAACCATCCTGCGGCAGTGGCGCTCTGGGCGACCGCCCCGCGCTGAACCCGCCCTGGGGATCGATCAGGTGGCCAGCAGCCGGCCAACTGGCGTCAGCCGGTCGAACCGGCATCCGGCAGGTCGCGGACGGCCAGCCGGGCCCAGTTGAGGGCGTACTTGGCGGCCCGGCTGCGGATCACGTCGCGCGGCTGCTCGGTGCCCAGGAGCAATCGGCGCTGCTCGACGCGGCCCGCGAGGGCCAGCCCGACGTACACCAGTCCGACCGGCTTCTCGGGGCTGCCACCGCCGGGTCCGGCGATGCCGGTCACGCCGAGCCCGACCGTCGTTCCAAACCGGCGGCGGACTCCCTCGGCCAGGGCCTCGGCCACCTCGGGGCTCACGGCGCCTTGCGACTCGATCAACCTGGCCGGGACGTCGAGCAGGTCGGTCTTGGAGTCATTGCTGTAGCAGACCACCCCGCCAGCGAAGTGGGCACTGACACCGGGGACGCCGGTGAGCCGCCCGGCGATCAGGCCGCCGGTGCAGGATTCGGCGGTGGCGATGGTCGCCCCGGTGCGGACGAGTTGCTCGACCAGGGCCTCGACGACGTCGATCTTGCCCTCGCCGACGATCAGGTCGGCAAATCGCTCCCGGATCGAGGCGAGGGTCGGCTCCATGTCGCGCTCGGCCTCGGCCACGGTCGCCCCGTCGCAGACGACCCGGAAGCTGATGGTCGCGTCGCTGGCGGTGATGCCGACCTCGGGGCGCCGGCCCCGGGCGGTCAGGTCGGGCGCCAGGGCCTCAATCTCGGACTCCCCCTTGCCGTACATGTTGATGACGCGGTGGACGAACACGCGGTCCAGCCGGGGGTCGCGGCGGAGCCGGGGCACCACCTGCTCGTCGAACATGACCTTGAGCTCGCCGGGCACGCCGGGCAGGCAGAAGAAGGTGCCCCGGGCCCGGACGATCGAGAGGCCGGGGGCGGTGCCGACCCGGTTGGCCAGCACGTCGGTCCCGGCCGGGACGAGAGCCTGCACCCGGTTTCGGTCGGGCATGGGGCGGCTGCGGCCGGCGAAGTAGGCCGTGAGGGCGGCCAGGGAACCGGGGTCCTCGACCAGCGGCACCTCGCAGAGTCGCGCCAGCAGTTCCCGGGTCAGGTCGTCCTGGGTGGGTCCGAGGCCACCGCCGACGATCACGACGTCCGCCCGCTCGGAAGCGATCCGGAAGGCCTCGAGGTTCCGCTCGGCGTCATCGCCGATGGTCGTGTGGTACTGGACCTCGACGCCGAGCTCGCCCAGCCGGCGGCTGAGCCACTGGCTGTTCGTGTCGAGCTTCTGCCCGGTGACCAGCTCGGTCCCCACGGCGATGATCTCCGCATTCATCCCACATCCCCCGGCTGGCGGGGCGGGGCGGTCCGCCGGTCTGGCGGTCGCCGCTCCCCTCCCACCGGGAGATTGTGTTGTAATGGAGGCTCCCCGTCGAGTGGTCCCGCTCACCAGTCGCCTGGCCACAGGGAGGCTTCGAGTCGATGAGCTCGTCCGTCCTGGAACGCCCCACGCTGGTCCTCAACCGGAACTGGCAACCGGTCAACGTCGCCACGGTCAGCCGGGCCCTGGTGATGCTCTGGAACGAATCGGCCCGCGTGGTCGACCCGAACGACTTCCGCCTCTACTCCTGGAGCGACTGGGCCCAGCTGCGCCCGCGCGCCGGCGAGCCGTTCATCCAGGCGATCACCTTCCGGCTCCGGGTGCCCGAAGTGCTCACGCTGACGCGCTACGAGCGACTGCGGGAGTCGGCGGTGACCTTCAGCCGCCGCAACCTGTTCAAACGGGACCATGGCACCTGCCAGTACTGCGGCGTCCGCCCCGGCAGCGCCGAGCTGACGATCGACCATGTCCTGCCGCGCTCCCTGGGCGGGACCTCGCGGTGGGACAACTGCGTGCTGGCCTGCGTGAGCTGCAACTCCCGCAAGGCCAACCGCACGCCCGAGCAGGCCCACATGACGCTTCGCAAGCGCCCGGTGCGCCCCTCGTGGCGGCCGGTCTACTCGTCGAACGGGATCCGGATCGAGAGCTGGTCGCGCTTCGTCAGCGAGGCCTACTGGAACGTCACGCTCGAAGAGTGAGCCCGACGCCGACCGTCCCGCCACTCCCTCGTGTTCTCCCCCCGCGCCCGCTGGACGCCCATGCGATATCTCGTCACTGGTGGCTCGGGTTTCATCGGCAGCCACCTCGCCGAGCGTCTGCTCGACGACGGCCACTCGGTCCTGGCGCTCGACGACCTGAGCACCGGCCGGTACAGCAACATCGCCCACCTCGAAGGCCGGCCCGACTTCGAGCTCCGGGTCGCCAGCGTCACCGACGCCAGCGTCGTCGAGCGCTGCGTCATGGAGTGTCAGGCGGTCTACCACCTCGCGAGCGCCGTCGGCGTCCGCCTGGTGGTCGATCAGCCCGTCCGGACGATCGAGACGATCGTCAACGGCACCGACATCGTCCTGCGCACCTGTGCCCGCTATCGCCGGCCCGTGCTGCTGACCTCGACCAGCGAGGTCTACGGCAAGTCGCTCCGGGTCCCCTTCTCGGAGGGGGACGACATGGTGATGGGGCCGACCACGACCCGTCGCTGGGCCTACGCCTGTGCCAAGGCCCTCGACGAGTTCCTGGCCCTGGCGCACTGGCACGAGTCGCACCTGCCTGTCATCGTCGCCCGGCTGTTCAACACGGTCGGACCCCGCCAGACCGGCCGGTATGGCATGGTCATCCCGCGCTTCGTCCAGCAGGCGCTGGCGGGCGAACCGCTCACGGTCTACGGCGACGGCAACCAGTCGCGCTGCTTCGCCCACGTGGCTGATGTGGCCGGGGCCCTGGTCGGGCTCATGGGCACCCCGGCGGCACGCGGCGAGGTCTTCAACATTGGAAACGATCAGGAGATCACGATCCTCCAGCTCGCCCAGCGCATTCGCGAGCTGACCGGTTCGTCGAGCCCGATCCAGTTCGTGCCCTACAGCGAGGCGTACACCGCCGGCTTCGAGGACATGCACCGCCGGGTCCCCAACCTGTCGAAGATCGCCAGGCTGCTCGATTACCACCCGACCCGCGACCTGGACCGGATCCTGACCGACATCATCGCCGAGCACCACCCCGCCTGATCGCCCTGGCCCCCCGATCCTCTCCCTCGAAAGGACCTTGGACGACGTGAATCCGATCCTGCCCACCCCGACGTCTGCCTCGTTCCGCCGTCCCGCGCTGGCCCTGCTGGCGCTGATGAGCCTGGCCCTGGCCGCTCCGGCGGCCCCCGCCACGGCCCGCGACGAGAAGTGGATCCCGCTCTTCAACGGCAAGGACCTGGAGGGCTGGACCCCCAAGATCGTCGGCCATGCCGCGGGCGAGGACCCGATGCGCACCTTCCGGGTCGCGGACGGCGTGATCCAGGTTCGCTACGATGGCTACGAGAAGTTCGACGAGAAGTTCGGGCACCTGTTCTACAAGACCCCGTTCCGGCGCTACCGGCTCCGGATCGAGTACCGGTTCGTCGGCCAGCAGTGTCCCGGCGGGCCGGGCTGGGCCCTCCGCAACAGCGGCGTGATGATCCACGGCCAGAGCCCCGAGTCGATGCGCAAGGACCAGGACTTTCCCGTCTCCATCGAAGTCCAGTTCCTGGGCGGGGGCACGACCGGCGAGCGGCACACCGGCAACCTGTGCACGCCGGGGACGAACGTCGTGATGGACGGCAAGCTCATCACCCAGCACTGCACCGAATCCAGCTCGAAGACCTACCGGGACAACGAGTGGGTCACCCTGGAGGTCGAGGCGCTCGGCGCGGGCAAGGTCACGCACAAGGTCAACGGCGAGACCGTGCTGACTTATGAGCAGTCTCAGCTCGACCCCAACGACAACGACGCCCGCGGCCTGATCACCAAGCAGAACGGGGAGAAGCTGCTGACCGGCGGCACGATCTCGCTCCAGTCGGAGAGCCATCCGATCGAGTTCCGCACGGTCGAGATCCTGCCGCTCGACGACTGAGCCTGCGACCCGTCCGGGGATGGCCCCGGGCGGGTGCCCGGCATCCCGGCCCCGGAAGGCATGCGACCGCTCGTGAATGGCAGCCCCCCGTCCGACCGATCCGCCGGGCCTCCGGCCCTGCCGGGGCCTCCCGGCGGGCCGGCCCTGGAGCCACCCCGATTCCCGCGCTGGATCCCGGAGTGGCTGATCCTGTGCCACGCCGCCGGGCCCGATCGCCCGGTCGCCGACGCCGTCCGGGCGATCCTGGGTCGCGAGGTCCTCCGGATCCTGGAGCAGGAGTCCGCCGTCGCTCGCGGTGAGGTGGAAGGCATCCACCGGATGCGGCAGGGCCTGCGACGGCTCCGCAGCGGTATCCAGCTGTTCGGCCCCGTCCTCGACCCGATCTGGTCGGAGGCCGGTCGCGCCGAACTCCGGCAGCTCTCCCAGCGCCTCGGCGAGGTGCGCGATCTCGACGTGATGTCGGAGGGCCTGACCGCCCTGGCCGCCGACTCGAAGCTCCGTGTGCGCCGGCTGCTGGAGCCGATCCGGCTGCGGCGAGCGGTCGGCTGCCAGACGCTGGGCGTCCTGCTCTCGGACCGGGACCGGGGCCCGCTGTTGCGCCGGCTCTCCCCGATCTTCACCGCTCCGGCGCTCCTGCCGTCGGCCGAGGATCGCTGCGGCGATCGATTGCCCGAGCTGACCCACCGACTCTGGCATCGGATCTCCAGGGCCGGCCAGGCGCTGGAGCAGCACGCGACCGACGACGCCCTCCACGATCTCCGCAAGCGGGCCAAGGAGCTGCGCACGGCGGCCGAGTTGATCGGCCCCTGGGTCGACGCCGAGGAGCGTCGCCACGCCAAGCGCCTGGCCAGGCGCACCAGCCGGCTGCTCGGACCGCTCGGTCGGCACCAGGATGCGATCGTGGCCCTGGCGTATCTCCGAGAGCCCAACCGACCACCGGAGGCCGCCATGCTCCGGCTGCGGCTCGAGTCGCAGGTGACGCTCGGCCGCGAGGACGGGTTGCGGGCCTGGCGCAAGCTCCGACGCGACCGGTATCGTGGTCGCGGCTGATCCGCATGCCCCCGGGCCGAGCTACTCGAATCGCAGGTGCATCACCGACTCGCCCCGGTCGCGGAGCTCGATCAGGGCGTCCAGCCCGATGTCCAGGTGCTTGCGGACGTAGGTCTCGGAGACGGCCCGGTCGCTGTGGCTGGTCTTGACCCCCTCCGGGGTCATCGGGCTGTCGGAGACCAGCAGCAGGGCCCCCTTGGGGATGTGATTCACGAACCCGACGATGAAGATCGTCGCCGTCTCCATGTCGATGCCCAGGGTCCGGATGGAGCGGAGATACTCCTTGAACTTGTCGTCGTGCTCCCAGACCCGCCGGTTGGTGGTGTAGACGGTGCCGGTCCAGTAGTCGCAGCCCTGACGGACGATCGCGGCCGAGACCGCCTTCTGGAGCCGGAACGAGGGTAGGGCGGGGATCTCCGGGGGCATGTAGTCATTGCTGGTCCCCTCGCCCCGGATCGCGGCGATCGGGAGGATGAAGTCGCCGACCTTCGTCTTCTTGAGCCCGCCGCACTTGCCCAGGAACAGCACCGCCCGGGGCTCGATGGCCGAGAGCAGGTCCATGACCGTCGCGGCCATGGCGCTGCCCATTCCGAAGTTCAGGATCGTCACGTCGTCGTGGGTCGCCGACTGCATCGGCCGGTCGCGGCCCAGGATCTCCACGCCGAATCGGTCCGCGAACAGCTCGAGGTACTGCTGGAAATTGGTCAGCAGGATGTAGGAGCCAAATCCTTCGAGCGGGCGCCCGGTGTAGCGGGGCAGCCAGTCGCGCACGATCTCGGCCTTCGTCTTCACCGCAGCGTCCCCCGGGTCCTCGCACCGACCAGGCGATTGCCAGCCCCGCCGGTCCGGGTCATTATCAGGGCCGACGCGCCCGGAGCGTAAGCCCCGCCCCGTTCCCGGATCGAGCGGGCCGCCGGCCGTGTGAGGCTCTCCCCGACACCTGACTCTGAGGCAACCCCCATGTCCCGCACCGCGCTGCCCCTGGCTCTGGCCCTGGTTGGTCTCATTGGCCTGAGCACCCTGGCCCTCGCCGCCCGCCGCCCGGCCCCGGCCGGCCCCCAGCTGGCGCACATGGTCTTCTTCACGCTCAAGGACCAGAGCCCCGAGGCCGTGGCGAAGTTCGTGGCGTCGACCGAGCGCAACCTGTCGCCGATCGAGGGCACGACCTACTTCTCGGTCGGCACGATCGCCAAGGACTCCGACGAGGGCGCCGTCAGCGTCAAGGACTTCGACGTGGCGCTGCACGCCGTGTTCCAGGACAAGGAGACCAAGGAGAAGTACCTCGTCGACCCTCGTCACAAGAAGTTCGTCGAGGAGAACAAGGACCAGTTCGCCAAGGTCCGGGTCTTCGACTCGTACCTGAACGGCCGCTGAGTCCACGCAATCGTTCCGGATTCCCGGGGCCGCCACGGCGCGGCTCCGGGGGCCCGGCGACCTGCCACCGCTTGACCTTGCGGCGAGGGTCCGTCCCGCTAGAATGAGTCGTGCGAATCCGATGCAGCCGCCTTTGAGGTGCTCCCGTTGCGTATCGCGTACTTCGACTGCTTCAGCGGCGTCTCGGGCGACATGACCCTGGGGGCCCTGGTCGACGCCGGCGTGGACGGCGCCGCGATCCGTGCGGGGGTGGCGGGCCTGGGCCTGGACTTCGAGCTCAGCTTCGAGACGGTCCGCCGCGGCGGCTTCCGGGCCACGCACGCCCGGGTGATCGCCCCCGTCGAGAAGGCGCACCGGCACCTGCACCACATCGAGGCCATGCTCGACCGCGCCGGCCTGCCGCCGCGCCAGGATGAGCTGGCCCGCCGGATCTTCCTCCGCCTGGGCGAGGCCGAGGCGAAGGCCCACGGCATCGAGCTCAAGAAGGTCCACTTCCACGAGGTGGGCGCCGTTGATTCGATCGTCGACATCGTCGGGGCCGCCATCGGCCTGGACCTGCTGGGCGTCGACCGGATCGAGGCCAGCGCGTTGCCGCCCGGTCGAGGTTCGGTGAAGGCCGACCACGGCCGCATGCCGCTGCCGGCCCCGGCCACCGCCGAGCTGCTCCGCGGGATCCCGCTGGCCGAGTCGACCGCCGACTTCGAGCAGACGACCCCCACCGGCGCGGCCATCCTCGCCACCGTCGCCGAGTCGTTCGGCCCGCTGCCAGCCATGACCACCGAGGTCATCGGCCTGGGCGCCGGCACGATGGACCCGCCCGGACTGGCCAACGTGGTCCGCCTGTTCGTGGGCCATGCCAACGTCCCGGCGGCATCGGATCGCGTCTGGGTGCTCGAGACGAACCTCGACGACCTGCCCGGCGAGGTGGTCGGCTATGCCACCACCCGGCTGCTCGCCGCCGGGGCCCTGGATGCCTTCGTGACCCCGATCCTGATGAAGAAGAACCGCCCGGGCCAAATGATCAGCGTCCTCTGCGACGAGGCAGCCATCCCGGCCATGGAGGAGATCCTCTTCCGCGAGACGACGACCCTGGGCGTGCGGCGGTATCCCGTCAGCCGCCACAAGCTCCAGCGCAAGGCGGCCCGGGTCGAGAGCCGGTTCGGCCCGATCGTCGGCAAGCTGGGCTGGCTCGAAGGTCGTCCGGTCCAGTTCAGCCCCGAGTACGACGACTGCAGCCGGATCGCCACCGAGCGCGGCGTACCGCTGCGGGACGTGTACCAGGCCGCCCACGCCGCCTACGGCGAGGGCAAGCTGCTAGAGCCGGCCCCCGCCGCGTCGTCGCATTCGCCCACCCATTCGCACCCGCCGCACGAGCCCCCGCATCCTCACCACCATTGAGGCGTTCGCCGCCGCACGGCCCCGAATCGCTCCGCTGGTCTCCGGGAGGGAACCCGAAGTGACCCCTGCTGCGACGAATGTCTGGCTCATGCTCCTGTCCGCCCTGGCGGGAGGCTCTGCCGCGCTCGCCGCGTCGCTCTGGTGGTCCGAACGCCAGTTCCCCCGCGCCCGGGTCTTTGACCTCACTCGTGATCTCATCGAGCGTCAGCGTGCGCTCGAAACGCTGATCCGCCGGCTGGAGCTGAGCCCCGAGAGGCCGTTCCTGGCGACCGGGCGGACCGCGACCGGATCGACCCGGAATGTCCCTGGACCCGGTCGGTCGCAGGATATCACCGCACCGGTTGCGACGGAGTCGGGCCCGACGCTGATCCGCGTCCCCGACCTTGCGTCCCGACCACACGCCGATCCCGAGGCCGAGCTGGCGCTGGCCCGTCGGTTCGGTTCGATCTGGGATCAGGCCGAGGCCGGCACCCCGCCTGCGGCCATCGCCCAGGAGTCCGGCCTGCCCATCGGTCAGGTCGAGTTGATCCTGGGCCTGCGCCGCCAGCTCGGGATCGTCGCGACCGGGGCCCAGCCATGAGCGGAGTGCGGTCCACCGACCCGTCGTCCACGATCGACGCGGCCGCGGCCCTGATCGATCGCACCCGTTCCGCGGTCCTGAACGTGATGATCGCGGCCGCGGCCGGGGTGGCGCTCAGTGGCTGGATCCTCCGGACCCGGGACCGGGGAGCCACGCTCTGGTCGCCCGATCTGACGCGCCGGGCCTGCTATGTGGCACTGCTGGCGCTCGTCCTCGGCAGCACCGTGGCCCGCCGCGTGCTGGCAAGTCGCTCGGCGCTCCGCGACCCCGCGACCCGGGCCCCACGCTATTTCCGGGCCCACGTGACGTCGGCCGCTCTCGGAGCCCTCGCGGTCCCGCTTGGCCTGCTGTACGGATTCGCCATCGAGCCCAGGCTTCAGGCGGTCACGCCGTTCTGGGTTGCCGCCCTGGCCATCGGGGTACTGAGCCTGCCACGAACGGAGGCGCTCGAAGGCTTCGCGGAGCCTCTCCCCCAGCCTCCGGCACCCGGCCCGATCGACGACGCGACCTCACCCTTCCCCGACCGTCCGGGCATCGGGCGGACCCCAGAGACTGACGAGGCTGGACGATGACCCGCTTGCAGGTGACGCTGCTGCAGATCTACGGCGGGATCGTGGCGGCCTGGGTCGTCCGGCATCTGTTCATCCACTGGATGGAGTCGCGCCTCAAGGTGCTGACCCGCACCTCGCCGGCGTTCGCGGCCGAGGCACCGCCCCGCGTCACCGCGATCATCCCGGCCAAGGACGAGGAGCAGACCCTCGCCGATTGCCTGGCCAGCGTCTGCGCTCAAACCTACCCCGACCTGCGGATCCTGGTCGTCAACGATCGCAGCACCGACGGCACGGCGGCTGTCGCAGAGGAGTTTGCCGCGGCCGATCCCCGCATCCGGCTGCTGAACATCGAGGAGCTGCCCACCGGCTGGACGGGCAAGAACCACGCCCTGCATGTGGCGGCCGGCCAGACCGACAGCCCCTGGCTCTGGTTCCTCGACGCCGACACCCGGCACGCGCCCGAGAGCCTCTCCGTCATGATGGAGTTCGCCCGGCGCGAGTCGGCCGACCTGGTGAGCCTCGTCACCGAGCTGCGCTGCGAGAGTTTCTGGGAGCGGGTGCTCC
This sequence comes from uncultured Isosphaeraceae bacterium, assembly GCA_964624465.1. Classification (GTDB taxonomy): domain Bacteria; phylum Planctomycetota; class Planctomycetia; order Isosphaerales; family Isosphaeraceae; genus CAZUZD01. The sequence continues at coordinate 12,253 of CAZUZD010000024.1, read as the reverse complement.
AGCCGCTCGAGGGCATCGTGCTGATGCGGTCGTTCTCGCCCGTGAGTGTGAACGATGACCGCGCGAGGATCGCCTTCGCCAACGGGCAGTACATCCTGATCCGGCAGGATGCCTACCGCGCCGCCGGGGGCCACGCCGCGGTCCGCGATCGGTTCGTCGAGGACATCTACCTGGCCCAGCGGGTCAAGGATCAGGGACATCGCACGCGGGTCGCGATGAGTACCGAGATCAGCTCGACCCGCATGTACACCTCGCTGCCGCAGATGATCAATGGCTGGAGTCGCATCCTGTACGATGCCGTCGACCGCCGGATCAGCCCCCTGGCGCTCAAGATCCTCGAGCCGATCGTCTTCAGCCAGTCGGGAGATGTCGCCCTGCTGGTCGCGATCGGCATGCTCCTCTTCGGCGGCTGGAGCGTGTTCGCCGGCTGGCTGCTGGGGCTGAGCGTGGTGCATCAGGTGCTCAAGACGAGCCTCCTGTACCGGATGTACCTCTGGTCGGCCCCCCGAACGGCTCGCTCCGCGCTGCTCTATCCGCTGGCCGGAATCGTCTCGGCCTGGATCACCTGGCGGGCGATCCAGATGTGTCTGACCGGGCAGGTCCGGTGGCGCGGGACCGTCTATGGGTCTGGCCCCACGGGACCCGACACCCCGGGTTCCCTGACCTCCACCGAGCAGCCGGACCGATCCACCCTCCCGGCGGCCCGCCGCACCGGTCGCCGCCAGTCGCGCCTGACGGCCGCGGTCCCCGCCGCGGACCCGGGGCCGACCTCGTGACAGCTCCTGAGCCATTGATCGCGCGGAACCCCGCCACCGGGGCCGAGATTGCCCGCTTTCCTCCAACTGACCCCGACACTGTCGCCGGGACGGTTGCCCGCGCCCGCCAGGCTCAGCGGGAGTGGGCCGAGCGTCCCTGGTCGTCGCGGCGGCAGGCCCTGGCCCGGCTGCACGCGACCCTGACGGCCGATGCCGCCGGCTGGGTGGCGGCGATCCGCGACGAGATCGGCAAGCCGCTCGATGAGGCGACCGCCGAGGTCATCGCCAGCCTCGATGCCATCCGCTGGACCCTCCGCCACGCCGGCCGTACCCTGGCCGACCGTCGGATCGGACCCGGCTGGCAGCGCTGGTTGCTGGTGCGGCCGATGCGGCTGCGGTGGCGGCCGCTGGGCGTCGTCGGGATGATCGGCACCTGGAACTACCCGTTGCTCCTCAGTGCTCCGACCCTGGTGCAGGCCCTCGCCGCCGGCAACGCGATGGTCTGGAAGCCCTCGGAGCTGGCCGCCGCCACGGGTGACCGGCTGGCACGGGCGCTCGCAGCCAGCGGGCTGCCCGAGGGCCTGGTCGCGACGGTGCAGGGCCGGGCCGAGGTGGGTCAGGCCCTGATCAGCGCCGAGATCGACAAGCTGGTCTTCACCGGCGGGGTCGCGACCGGCCGCCGGGTGCTGGCCGAGCTGGGGTCACGTGGCATCCCGGCCACGGCCGAGCTCTCGGGATTTGACGCGGCCATCGTCCTGCCCGATGCGCCCTTCGAATCGACGGTGAACGCCCTCACCTGGGGGGCCTTCGTGGGCGCGGGGCAGACCTGCGTCGCGGTCAAGCGCGTGTACGTCGTGGGCGATCCATCGCCCTGGGCCGAGGCACTGGCACGCGCTGCCGGGGCGCTCCGGCTCGGCGATCCGGGGTCCGGAGACGTCGACCTGGGCCCGATGATCTCCCCGATCGCCCGCGAGCGATTCCAGACCCAGGTCCAGGCCGCCCTCGACGCCGGAGCGCACCGGGTCGGGCCGGCAGCAGATCCGGAATCGTCGACGGAAGGGGCGTTCTGTCGGCCGTTGGTCCTGCGTTGCGAGGCGGACGCGGCCGAGTCGGCACTGGCCGGTGTCTTCGGGCCGGCGCTGATCGTCCGAGGGTTCGCCAGCCCGGCGGAGGCGGTCGACGCCGCCAACCGCTCGCCGTTCGGTCTGGGCGCCAGCGTCTGGGGTCGCAACGGACGCCAGGCGCGGGCCGTGGCCGAGCGTCTGAACGCCGGGATGATCGCCATCAACGACGCCGTGGCCCCCTCCGCCTCGGCAGCCGCGCCGTTCGGCGGAATGGGGGCGAGCGGCTATGGTCGCACCCGCGGGGCGCTCGGTCTGCTCGAGCTTGTCCAGCCACAGACCCTCTCAGAGCGAGGGCCCGGTGGGCTGCGACCCCAGCAGTTCCCTTACACAGGCCGGCTGGCGGCCCTGCTGCGCCCATACCGCTGGCTGTATCACGGCTGAGGGGGTCGGCCAATCCGACGCATCGGGGCTTGTGAGGTCCGCGCTCGCCTTGCCATGATAGAGAATTCAGTCGTGCGCTTCCGCCCCCCGCCTTGCTCGATCCCGAATCACCGTTGACGTTGGCCAACGACGGCCGACCTCGTTCCTGTTGCGAGGGAGACTCCATCGCATGATCGGTTCCCGTACCGCACGCGCGCTGACCCTGGCGGTCGTCGCGCTGCTGGCCACCTCAACCGCCTCGCCGGCGGCGGAGGCTGGCCGGATCAAGACGCTGTTCCTGGGTGACAACGGTCACCACGAGCCCGCCCGGCGTGCCACCGAGCTGATGCCGGCCCTGGGCAAGGCTGGCATCGACATGGCGTACACCGACGACCTGGCCGACCTGAACCCGTCGAACCTGAGCCGCTACGACGCGCTGATCATCTACGCCAATCACGAGAAGATTGCCCCCGACCAGGAGAAGGCCCTGCTCGACTTCGTCGACGGCGGCAAGGGCCTGGTCGTGCTGCACTGCGGCTCGTTCTGCTTCCTGAACTCGCCGAAGTACATCGCCCTGGTGGGCGGGCAGTTCAAGAGCCACGGCGGCGAGGTGTTCCAGACCGTCATCGACAAGCCCGAGCACCCCGCCCTGAAGGGCGTCGAGTCGTTCGAGGCCTGGGACGAGACGTACACCCACACCAAGCTGAGCGACGACAAGCTCGTCCTGATGCACCGCGACGAGAACGGCCGAGCCGAGCCGTGGACCTGGGTCCGCGAGCAGGGCAAGGGGCGTGTCTTCTACACCGCATCGGGCCACGATGAGCGCGTCTTCGGCAACCCGGCATTCCACAAGCTGGTCATCGCCGGCATCCGCTGGGCCACCAACAGCCCGAAGCCGGCCGAGCTGGCCCCCCTGGCGTACAAGGACGCGGGCTCGAACATCCCCAACTACCTCCAGTCGAACCGCTGGGGCACCCAGGGCAAGCCGCTCCGTCAGATGCAGGAGCCGCTCGCGGCCGATGAGTCGATGACGCACCTGAGCGTTCCCGGCGGCTTCCGGGTCGAGCGGTTCGCCGCCGAGCCCCACGCTCGCAAGCCGATCGCGATGACCTTCGACGACAAGGGTCGCCTCTGGCTGGCCGAGACAGTCGACTACCCCAACGACCGCAAGGACGGCGACGCCGGCAGCGACAAGATCGTCATCTGCGAGGACACGAACGGTGACGGTGTGGCCGAGAAGTTCACGACGTTCGCCGACAAGCTGAGCGTGCCGACGAGCCTGGTCACCGTCCCCGGCGGCCTGATCGTCTCGCAGGCCCCTGACATGCTCTTCTTCGCCGACACCGACGGCGACGACAAGGCCGACGTCCGCAAGGTCCTGTTCACCGGCTTCCACACCGACGACACCCACGCCGGCCCGAGCAACCTGCGGCTGGGCCTCGACGGCTGGGTCTACGCCACCGTCGGCTACGCCGGGTTCGTGGGCGAGGTCGGCGGCCAGAAGCACCGCTTCGGCCAGTCGCTGTTCCGGTTCAAGCCTGATGGCTCGAAGATCGAGCCGCTCACGACCACCAGCAACAACACCTGGGGCCTGGGCCTGACCGAGACCAACGAGGTCGTTTACTCCACCGCCAACGGCGAGCACTCGTCGTACCTGGGCCTGCCGAACCGCTACTTCGAGTCGGTCCGTGGCTGGCTGGGCAAGGGCAATGACAAGATGGCCGACCACGATCGGTTCCACCCGATCACCAGCATCCGCCAGGTCGACTGGTTCGGTGGCTACACCGCCGCCGCCGGTCACGCCGTCTACACCGCCCGCCAGTTCCCGCAGGAGTACTGGAACGGCATGGCGTTCGTCTGCGAGCCGACCGGCCACCTCGTCCACCAGTGCAAGCTGGAGCGAGATGGCAGCGACCTGGTCTCGCACGACCGCTTCAACCTGCTGGCCAGCACCGACGAGTGGACCGCCCCGGTCGCCGCCGAGGTGGGCCCCGACGGCGCCGTGTGGGTGCTCGACTGGTACAACTACATCGTGCAGCACAACCCGACCCCGCTCGGCTTCGAGACGGGCAAGGGGAACGCCTATGTGACTCCGCTGCGTGACAAGACGCACGGTCGCATCCTGCGGGTGATCCACAACGGCACCCCGCTGGGCAAGGTGCTCGACCTGACCAAGGCCACCCCGGCCGAGCTGGTCGCGACCCTGAAGAACGACAACATGCTGTGGCGGACCAAGGCCCAGTGGCGGCTGATCGAGCGCGGCAAGACCGACGTCGTGCCCGCCCTGATCGCCCTGGCCGCCGACAAGACGGTCGACGCCACCGGCCAGTCGCCGGCCGCGCTCCACGCCCTCTGGACCCTCAAGGGCCTGGGCGTCGTCGACGGTGCTGATGCGAAGGCGGCCGCCGCCGTCACGGCCTCGCTGGCCCACCCGGCCGCCGCCGTGCGACGGGCCGCCGTCGAGGTCCTGCCCCGCAACGCCGCCACCGTCCAGCAGATCCTAAGTGCGAAGCTGCTGGCTGACACGGATCCGGTCGTCCGCCGATCGGCCCTCCTGACCCTGGCCGAGTGCCCCGCGACAGACGCCGCCGGTGCGGCCGTCGCCGCGATGCTCAACCAGCCCGAGAACGCCAAGGACCGCTGGCTGCCCCTGGCCGCCACCACGGCCGCCGCCCGGCACGACGCCGGATTCCTGGCCTCGGCCCTGGCGACCAAGGACGCCTCGGACGCGCTGGCCCAGGCCGTCCGGGTCGTGTCCGATCACTACGCCCGTGGCGACCAGCCGAAGAACCTCGCCGGTCTGCTGGCGAAGCTCGACGCGGCCAGCCCCAACACCTCCGAGGCCCTGCTCGCCGGCCTGGCCGCCGGCTGGCCCGAGAGCCGCAAGGCGGAGCTCGACGCCGCCACCCAGGACAAGCTCGTCGCCTCGATGGACCGGCTCGGCTCGGCCGGGCAGCTCCAGCTCGCCACCCTGGCCCGCCGCTGGGGCCTCGGCGAGAAGTTCAGCGCCGCGATGAAGGGCCTGCGCGAGCGGCTCGCCGGCGAGGTGTCCGACGCGGCCCGTCCCGAGGAGGCCCGCATCGAGGCCGCGAAGCGGCTGGCCCAGATGGACGCCGGCCGCGACGAGCTGGGCCAGATCCTGGGCCAGATCAACGCCAAGGCCGCCCCGCCGCTGGCCAGCGGGATGCTCAACGCCGCCGGTCTGGCCCCCTCGGCCGAGGTCGGCGAGCTGGTCGTCGGCCGCTGGGGTCAGTTCACCCCGGCCCTCCGCCGCCAGGCCCTCGAGCTGCTGATGAAGCGGCCCGAGTGGACCAAGGCCCTGCTCGATGGGATCGAGGCCGGCGACGTCTCCGCCACCGACCTGGCCATCGACCAGTCGCAGCGGCTCTCGGCGCACCCCGACAAGGCGATCGCCGAGCGGGCCAGCAAGGTCCTGAGCGCCGGCGGCCGGCTCCCGAGTGCCGACCGTCAGGCCGTCCTCACCGCGCTCCTGCCGATCACGACCAAGACCGGTGACGCCGTGAAGGGTAAGGACGTGTTCGCCCGCAACTGCGCCAAGTGCCACAAGCACGGCGAGCTGGGCGAGCAGATCGGCCCCAACCTGACGGGATTCAATGTGCACCCGAAGGAGAAGGTGCTCATGGAGGTCATCGACCCGAATCGCTCGGTCGAGGGCAACTATCGGCAGTACACCGTGGCCACCTCGGACGGCCAGGTCGTTAGCGGCCTGCTCGCCTCGGAGACCAAGAACGGCGTCGAGCTGATTGACAGCGAGGCCAAGCGGCACGTCGTGCTGCGTGAGGACATCGACGAGATGATCGCCTCGCCCAAGTCCCTCATGCCCGAGGGCTTCGAGAAGCAGATCACTCCGGAGGAGTTCTCCGACCTGCTCGAGTTCCTCACGGCCAAGGGCAAGTTCGTGCCGATCCCGCTCGACAAGTCGGCGACGATCGTGAGCACCCAGGGCATGTTCTACAGCAAGGACGGCCCCGAGCAGCGCTTGATCTTCAAGGACTGGTCGCCCAAGACCTTCCGCGACGTACCGTTCCTGCTCGTCGACCCGCAGGGCGACAAGGTGCCGAACGTGATCATGCTGCACAGCCCGGTGGGGGAGGTCAGCAAGCAGATGCCGAAGTCGGTCAGCGTCCCGTTCAACGCGCGGGCCAAGACGCTGCACTTCCTCAGCGGCATCAGCGGCTGGGGCTTCCCGGCGAGCAAGGAGGGTACGGTCACGATGACCGTCCGCATCCACTACGCGGACGGCAAGACCGAGGACCACGAGCTGCTCAACGGCGTCCACTTCTCCGACTACATCCGCCGGATCGACGTTCCCGGCTCGGAGTTCGCCTTCGAGCTCCGAGGCCAGCAGCTCCGGTACCTGACCGTCACTCCCAGGCGTGACGAGCCGATCCAGTCGATCGAGCTGATCAAGGGCGCCGACGCTTCGGCCCCGATTGTCGTCTCGGTGACCGCCGAGAGCCCCTGATCGCCTGGGCCTGCTGCAATCACAAAGACACGGGCCGGTCCGAGCCATCGGGCCGGCCCGTGGTCGTTCCGGTATCAGCGCGACTTGCGGTCGGCCACTTTTTTCAGCGCCGCCGTGCGACCGGCTCGCACGCGGGCGAAGTAGGCCTCGGCAGACTCCAGGCGGAACTCCTCGATGAGCGTGGCGATGTCGGGCTCGCCGGTCGATTCGATCACGAAGAACGCCTCGCGGGTGTGGTAGTCGAACCGGAGCGACGTGCCGTACTTCGCCAACATTGCATCCATCTTGTCCCAGTTGAAATCCATGTGGAGCGCGATGCTGTTCGTGTTGATTGGCCCGACGGCCAGGCCCTCGTAGGTCGATTCGTGGAGGATCCGGCCGCAGCGGTCGATGACCAGCCCGAGCTCCGGCTTGACCGCCGTGATCACGAACGCCCCCAGCTCGAAGGCAAGCGCCTGCGCCTGCAAGCCGCCGCGGTACATCGACGAGAAGACGACCAGATCCGGCGTGCCGCGCGCCAGCGACTGGTGGACCTCGGCGAAGTTCAGGTCGAAGCAGATGAGCAGCCCCACCCGGCCGAAATCGGTCTCGAAGCAGGGCGCCTCGGTACCGGGAATCACCCCCTTGTCCAGCTCGCCGGGGGTCGGGAACATCTTGTCATATCGGCCGAGCACGGCACCATCGCGGCCGATGAGGATCGACGTATTCCGCAGCCCGCCACGGTCGGGAGCGTACTCGAGGCGTGGCCAGACGATGTGGAGCCTGTGACGTTTCGCCAGCTCGCAGACGCGTGGAAGTGTGCCGCCGTCATGCGGTTCGGCGTGGTGAAACGGATCGCCGAGGGCCAGTTGCGGGTAGATCTCGGTGAAGGCGACCAGATCGGCGCCCATCCTGGCGGCACGGGTGATGAACCGGTCCGCCTCGGACATCAGCCGATCGAGCCCCGCGGGCGAATCGGTGCCAGCGGTGGGCTGGGTCGAGACGGTGGCGACCTGGATCGGACGGCGTTGCAGGCTCATCGTTCGCTCCTCCCACGGCACGGGCCGGGCTCCTGGATCGCATTCTCCGAAGCCCCACGTGCCATCACAAGGCCGCGGGGTGGGCAGGGCATGGGGCGCTCGCCGACGTCTCGCGGGCGCGTTATGCTCGTGGCGATTCGCGAGCCATCTGGAGCCGACGATGCATCCGACTTACCGCGTGGCCGAGCCCGAGCATTTGCCGAGCCCGGCGCTGCTCATCTTCCCCGAGCTGGTGCGCCGCAATCTGGCGGCGATGATCGCGATGGCCGGTTCGGCCCATCGGCTCCGGCCTCACGTCAAGACTCACAAGATGCCGGCCCTGATCCGGCTGGCCGAGTCCCTGGGCGTGCACAAGCACAAGTGCGCCACCGTTGCTGAGGCGGAGATGATCGCCCGCGCCGGCGGCGGTGACGTCCTGATCGCCTACCCGATGGTCGGTCCCAACGTGGCACGGCTTGTCGAGCTCGTGCGACGATATCCCGGGACGACCTTCCGGGCGACCATCGATTCGCCCGAATCGGCCCAGGCGCTCTCCGACGCGTTCCTCGCGGCCGGCCTGCCCCCGCTCTCGGTCCTGATCGACCTGGACGGCGGCATGGGCCGCACCGGGATCGACCTGCCCGGTGCCCTGGCCCTGGCGCCGGTGGCGGTCAAGCTGCCTGGGCTTCGCGTCGACGGTGTCCACCTGTACGACGGCCACATCCGTGATTCCGACCTCGACGCGCGGCGTCAGTCGGCCGCCCCGGGACTGGCGAATGCCGTGGCACTGCAGGCGACGCTGCGCGAACTGGGCCGGACCGACGCCTGGATCGTGGCGGGCGGCACGCCGACGTTCCCGGTGCATGCGGGTTCGGCGGCGGTGGCCGAGTGCTCCCCCGGCACCTGCGTGCTGCACGATGCGAGCTATGGCCAGAAGTTCCCCGACCTGCCGTTCACCCCGGCAGCCGTGATCCTCACGCGGGTTGTGAGCCGCCCCAGGCCAAACCGCATCTGCCTCGACGTGGGCTACAAGGCCGTCGCCGCCGATCCGCAGGGGGATCGCGTGACGCTGCTGGGCGTACCCGACGCCGTGGTTGGCCCGCAGAGCGAGGAGCACCTCGTCGTGGACACCCCGCACGCGAGCGACGTGCCTCCTGGCACGCCACTGCTCGCGATCCCGACGCACATCTGCCCGACGTGCGCACTCTACTCCCACGCGGTCGTGATCTCGGACGGCCAGGTGATCGACCGCTGGCCGGTCGAGGCCCGCGACCGTTCGATCGGCGTCTGACCACCATCCCAACGGCACCGCCGGGTCGTCAGTCCATCGGTCGCAGCTCGCGTTCGAGGACGCTGGCCAGTTCCTCGGGGCGCTGGCTGCCGATCAGGATGCGCGAGCCATCGATCAGGTGGAGGCGCACGCCGCGATCGCCTCTGGCGGTGTAGGCGAACTCACCGTCGGGGGCGCGCCGGATGCCCCAGAAGCCGTGATCGAGGATCGCCTGATACCGCACGACCTCCACCCGGCGGACCTGTGCCAGCGGGATGACGCGGCGAAATGTCGGGATCCAGCCGAAACTGACGCCGCAGAGGCCGGCGGCCACCTCCGTCGTCATGTGCAGCACGCCCACCAGCATGACCGGGGGCAGCACCAGGCCGACGAGCAGATAGATGGGCACCTGCAATCCCCAGCGCCCCGAGCCACCGGCGGCGCCGGCCCCCAGCGACGGCCGGGACAGGAGGATCACCCCCAGCAGGGCGACCATCAGGGCCATCAGTGCGTAGAGCCACCACGCGAAGTTCTGCTCCTCGCGATAGATGGCCGTCGGGGGTTGGAAGGCCGCCACGGACACGGCAATGCGCCTCAGAGGCCGGGGGTCGGGTCGGTTGCCGCCGCCGGCGGCTGCACGGCTTGCAGGCATCGTTCCAGCGCGCGGAAGCCGATCTCGGCCACGCGGTCGGCGGGGATCGACCAGAGCTGCGGATTCATCAGCTCCAGCGAGACCGGGCCGGCGTAGCCGATGGCCGCCAGGTGCCGCAGGATCGGTTCGAGCTGGAAATCGCCGTCGCCCGGGAAGATGCGGTCACTGTCGCTGGCCAGCTCCCGGGGAACCCCGCTCAGATCGCATACCTGGACCCAGGCCAGAGACTCGGAGGTCAGATAGCCGAGGTCCTCGAACTTGCTGGGCCCGGTGTAGTAGTGGAACAGGTCGAGGCACACCCCCAGGTGGGGCGAGCCGACCTGGGCCACCAGCGCCAGGGCCGTGTCGAGGCTGCTGCAGAACCGGGCCGACCGGGAGAACTCCAGGGCCAGCCGCACCCCATGCCGACCGGAGACTTCGGATGCCTCGGCCAGCGAGTCGACCGCGCGCCCGAGGTCAGCGCCGCCCGGGCTGGTCTCGAAGTCGGGGACCACGATCAAGGTCCCCACTCCCAGCTCCTGGAGCAGGGCGAGGCGGCGGCGGAAGTGATCCCAGTGCGCGGCACGCTCGGCGCCGGCGGTCAGGAGCAGGCCGCCCTGCGAGGCCGCCGCTGCGGCCACCAGGCCACGATCGGCGAGGGCCTGACGGACCTCCGCCGGCGTGCTGGTCGCCAGGTGTTGCTCCAGCTTCGTGAGCCAGAGCTCCACCGCGGTCCAGCCGGAGCGTGAGTAGGCGTCGAGGTCCGCCTCGAAGGGACCGTTCAAGGTCGTGACCTGGCTGATGCACGGCGTCATGGCGAGTCCTGAAGGCGAACGCGGACCGAGGGGCAGGGCGGGCGCGCCGGCGGTCGTCTCGGGGCAAGAGATCGATGATCGCTGGTGGGCCTCTGCTTGCCAAGCGGAGGTTGTCCGGGCAGATCGCCGCACGAAGGCCAGTCGCCTGAGGAGCACCCGGATGTGGTGGTCGCGGCCCGGCCGGGCCCCCGGGGGGCCCCCCGGGCCCCCCCCCCCACAAGCCGCGG
>CAZUZD010000024.1:0-1577 GCA_964624465.1 uncultured Isosphaeraceae bacterium | reverse complement strand
GGGGTGGTTGGCGGGGCAGTTCCCCGCACGAGGCCCTGTCGCTGGGGGCCCCCCGGTTGGTGGGGGGCGCGGCCGGCGTGGCCCCGGGGGTCCGCCGCGGGCCGCACCAGGACTCAGGCGTCGGTCGGGCCAACCTTGCCGTCGAGCAGGTCGCGCAGGGCCAGCTCGATGTTGCCCGCGCCGATGCGCCACTGGCGACCGGTGTCGCGATCGCGGACGGTGACCGTATCGTCCTGGAGGGTCTGGCCGTCGACGGTCAGACAGAACGGAGTGCCGGCCTCGTCCTGACGGCGATAGCGGCGGCCGATGGCGCCCTTCTCGTCGTAGAAGACGTTGTGGTTCTTCTTGAGGGTCCGGTACAGCTCCTCGGCCTTCTCGGGCATGCCATCCTTCTTCACCAGCGGGAAGATGGCCGCCTTGATGGGCGCGAAGCGCGGGTGGAACTTGAGCACGGTGCGGGTCTCGCCGCCCATCTCGTCCTCGACGTACGCCTCGCACAGGAACGCCAGCGTGGCGCGGTCGGCACCGGCCGAGGGCTCGATGACGTGGGGCACGAAGCGCTGCTTTGCCTCCTCGTCGAAGTAGCTCAGGTCCTTGCCGCTGTGCTTGTGGTGCTGCGTGAGGTCGTAGTCGCCGCGGTGGGCGATCCCCTCCAGCTCGCTGACGCCGAACGGGAAGGCGTACTCGATGTCGGCGGTGTTCTTGGAGTAGAAGGCCAGCTCATCGGGATCGTGGTCGCGGAGGCGGAGGCGGTCGCTCTGGAGGCCGTGCTTGACGTACCACTCGAACCGGGTCTTCCGCCAGTAGGCGTACCAGTCGGTCGCCTCCTCGGGCCGGCAGAAGAATTCGATCTCCATCTGCTCGAACTCGCGCGACCGGAACGTGAAGTTCCGCGGCGTGATCTCGTTGCGGAAGCTCTTGCCGACCTGGGCGATCCCGAACGGCAGCTTCACCCGCGAGGTGTCGACGACGTTCTTGAAGTTCGCGAAGATCCCCTGCGCCGTCTCGGGCCGCAGGTAGGCGATGCTGGAGGCCTCTTCGAGCGCCCCGACGTGGGTCTTGAACATCAGGTTGAACTGGCGGGGCTCGGTCAGCGTCCCGCGCTCGTCGGTCGACGGGCCGAGTACCTTCTGGCGGTCGGCCTCGGCGAGCTGCAGGTACGGGAACATCACGGGGGCCTGCTCGGGCGTCCCGAACTTCTTGGCGAGCTTGGCCGCCCGCTGAGCCGGCAGGGTGGCGGCGTCCTCGGGCGAGGCGCCGATGCCGGCCAGCCAGGCCTCGAACGGCTCCCCCTTCTCGTTCGTCTTGGGGAAGACGTACGCGAAGACGTAGAGCTGGTCGGCGCGGTAGCGCTCCTTGGTCGTGCGGCAGTCGACCATGGGGTCGCTGAAGCCACCGACGTGGCCCGAGGCCACCCAGACCTGCGGGTTCATGATGATCGAGCAGTCGAGCCCGACCATCTGGTAAGCGGCCGGTGCGCCGGCGGCGGCCTTGACGTCATCGTGGCCGGTGACGTTGTCGCGCCACCAGGCGTCCTTGATGTTCTTCTTCAGCTCGACGCCGAGCGGGCCGTAGTC
>CAZUZD010000023.1:0-35086 GCA_964624465.1 uncultured Isosphaeraceae bacterium | reverse complement strand
GGCCACCGGCTGGGGGGCCGGAGCAGACGCCGGCGGGACGGCGGTGGGAGCCTGGGCGGCGGGCGGGGCGGTCGGGGCCTCGGCGGCCGGGCTGGGGCGGGCAGGCTCCGAGGCCGGCGCCGGGGTGGCGGCCGCCTTGGGCTGCGTGGGGGCGAGGACAGACGGTTGGATAGCGGGCGACTCCGAAGGCTGTGGCGCAGCGACCGTGGTCCGGGGGGTCGGAGCGGACGGAGACGGATCCGGCTGGCCGCCCCGCATCATCTCCCTGATGCGGTCAACCATGCCCGGGTCGAGGCTGGCCAGCGGGCTCGGCTTGACGTCCAGGCCGGCTTTCGTGATCCGGTCGAGAAGGTCCTGACTCTTGAGCCCGAGCTCTTTGGCCAACTCATGAACGCGCGTCGACGACAAAGGCGACTCCTCCTGGTGCGGCGCGAGGCGGTGAAGCCGGCCCGGCCGATCGGTATTGTGGACACCACCGACCGGATGTGCCAACCCCAGTATACCCGCCTCGCCCCGGCAGATCGCCGGCGGCGATCCACTCAGGACAGGCAGGCCGGGGAGGGCGGATCCCGGTCGGTACGCGGCAGGCCCGTGGGGGCCGTCATGGCTGGGACATATCCGTATCTCGATCGTCGTGGGTTACCCCGCCGGAGCCGGTCGACGCGGGGTCGGCCGTCGGCAGCGGAGGTCGGTTCGGCCCGTCGCCAGCGGCGCGGCCCTCGAGCTCCTGGGCGCTCTGGCCCAGGGCGACGGCGTCGGTCACGATCCGCTCCGTCTCGCTCTGATCGGCATCACTGGGCGCTTGGGTCACCTCATGGCCTTCCCGCTCACCACCCTGCGCCTCTTCGGCCAGGGCCATGTCGCGGAATTCATGGGTGTCGCCCGGTCGGTCGATGGCACCGACCCCCTCCAGGACCTCGTGGTCCTCGGCCTCGACCTGCGTCGACGCCTCTCCCTCGGTGGGCACGGCCGACGCCTCTGCGGCGGCAGCCACCTCGGCCTCGGCAGCCACGGCGGCCGCCTGGGCCGCCCCCCGCGCGCCCTTGCGGCGGGGCATGTCGTCCTCGTTGGCCTGCTCGGCCATCACCTCGGCCTTGGCCACCAGATCCTCGGCCTGCTCGGTCGTCAGGCCCTCGATCGTGTTGACCAGGTCGTCGATCTCCATGACCGACAGGTCGTCGTAGCTCAGGATGCCCTGCTCGACGAGCCGCTCGGCCAGCTCGACCTCGCAGCCCTCGATCTTGGTGAACGCCCCGACGGCCTTCTCGATCAGCTCGTCCAGCTCGTCGCTGGTCATGATCTCGATGTCCCAGCCCACGAGCTTCGACGCCAGCCGCACGTTCTGGCCCCGCCGGCCGATCGCCAGCGAGAGCTGATCGTCCCGGACGAGCACGATGGCCCGGCCCAGGAGCTGGCAGAGCATGACCTCCTCGATCTCCGACGGCTGCAGGGCGTTGGGGATCAGGACCTGCAGCGACTCGTTCCAGCGCACGATGTCGATCCGCTCGCCGCCGAGCTCGTCGACGATATTCTTGATGCGGGTGCCGCGGACGCCGACGCAGGCACCGACCGCGTCGACCTTCTGGTCGATCGAGCTGACCGCGACTTTCGATCGGTAGCCGGCCTCGCGGGCCAGGGCCCGGATCGAGATGATCCCGTCGGCGATCTCGGGGATCTCCAGCTCGAAGAGCCGGCGGACGAAATCCGGGTGGGTCCGGCTCAGGATGATCTTGACCCGCTGGCCCGACTTGCGGACGTCGAGGATGATCGCCCGGACCCGCTCGCCGGGGTGCAGGTCGTCACCGGGGATCTGCTCGCTGCGCGGCAGCAGGGCATCGGTCTTGCCCAGGTTCACCGTGACGGCGCCACCCTCGAAGCGCTGGACGGTGCCCGTGATCAGGTCGCCCTTGAGCCCCTCGAACTCCCCGAAGAGGCTGTCGCGCTCGGCCTCGCGGATTTTCTGGATGATGACCTGCTTGGCGGTCTGGGCGGCGATGCGGCCGAAGTCCGGCGGCTCCACCAGCTCGCCGTCGGCGGTGATCGTCGGCTTGCCGGTCTCCTGGTCGATCTGGACCTGGATCTCGTCGGCATGCGGATAGTGCTTCTTGGCGGCCGTCGCGAGCGCCGACTCGATCCCCTCGAACAGGATGTCTTTGGGGATGTTCTTGTCGCGGTGGATGCTGTCGACGATGCGGACCAGATCGACGCTCATGGATTCTCCTCCGAGGGGCGCAGCGGACCGGCCCGAAAAGCAGGCGGATGACGGCGGGTCGGGGACAACTCGTCACGCCGAGAAGGCGTGGAACGAATTCCCCGCCGCGGACCACCGCCGGCGGAGCCGGACCCGTGACGCGACGCCCTCTCGGGACGGGTGCTGAGTCGCGACGCCACCGGAGACCGCCACCGGATGCGCCGAGGCTCAGTCGACCGCCGGACCCTCTCGCGGGAGGGGCCAGAACCTGGGCCGTGACTGGTCCGGGAACTGTTTGCCAGAACCCGTTGACCCCACGGCCCGAACTGCCTCTCGGAGCGGCCCCATGGTCAAATTTAGCAAGCCGTTGACATGATTGTCAAGCGTCCACACAATCCGCTTTTCCGGACGCCCGCGACTGCCCGGATCGGCCGGCCCCGAACCTGGGGGCCCGGCGGCGGCGGGACGCCAGGAGACCCCGCCCGATGCCCGGTCCGCCCCCCCTGGTCGACACCCACGCCCACCTGACCGACGAGCGACTCGCCTCCCGGCTCCCGGAGGTCCTCGCGACGGCCAGGGCGGCCGGGGTGGCCCAGATCGTCGCCATCGGCACCACCGCGCCCGACAGCGAGGCGACCGTCGCCCTGGCCGCGAACCACCCCGGCGTCTTCGCCGCGATCGGCATCCAGCCCAACCATGTCGCCGAGGCCGCCCCGGGGGACTGGGAGCGGATCCAGGCCCTGGCCGGCCATCCCCGCGTGGTGGCACTCGGGGAGACGGGGCTCGACCGGTACTGGGATCACACCCCGTTCGCCGACCAGCAGGCCATGTTCGCCCGGCACCTGGAGATGGCCGCCGAACTCGACCTGCCCGTGGTCATCCACTGCCGCCAGTGCGAGGCCGATATCATCGCCCAGCTCCGGGCGTTGGGGCGGCCGGTGGCCGGCATCCTGCACTCGTTCACCGGCACGGCCGACGACGCGGCGGCGTTCCTGGATCTCGGGCTACACCTCTCGTTCGCCGGGATGATCACGTTCGAGTCGCGTAAGCTGGACGACCTCCGGCAGGTGGCCGCCACGGTGCCCCTGGATCGGATCCTGGTCGAGACGGACTCCCCCTACCTGAGCCCGCATCCGTTCCGGGGCAAGCCGAACAGCCCGGGGCGGGTGGTGCACACCGCCATGACGATCGCCCGCGCCCGCGGCGTCGAGCTCGAGGTGGTCGCCTCGGCCACCACTCGCAACGCGCGTCGGCTGTTCCGGCTCCCCGAGGGCGACCTGATCCCTGGCTAGGGCCGCAGGCCGGCAGGGCTTGCCCGGAGCCCGGAATCCGGGCAATCGCGGCGACCGCGCGGTCCGTTGCAGATTCCAGCCGTCGATCGGAAACGGCTCCAGACCCTGGCGTATCCTTCGGGTGTGGGCCCGATCGCGAGCGCCGGAGTCTCCGCCATGTCGATGCTGCACGACGTCCGCACCATCCTGCTGCTGACCCCGATGGTCTCGCTGGTCGTGATCGGGACGGGCCTCACCCTGGGCGAGGTCGTCTCGACCCCGCTGGTTGCCGGGCCGATCTCGCTCCGTGACCGCCTGTCCACGGCCGTGCTGGGTCTGGCCGCCGGGGCCGCGAGCCTGATGGCCCTGCAGCGGGTGCTGGGCCTCTCGATCGGCTGGTGAGCGAGCGGTGGCGGGGGAGGCCGCGTCGGAACTCAGACCCCGCGCTGGTCGGGGTCCCAGAGCTGCTTGTGGAGTTGCAGCTGGAACCGCAGCGGCAGGCCGGTCTCCAGCACCCAGGTGGCCAGCTCGGTCGGGGTGACTCGGCCGAACGAGGTGCTCAGCAGCACGGGCACCCGCTCGTGCAGGCGTTCGCGGCGGATGACCTCGACCGACCAGTCGAAGTCGGCCCGGTCGCAGACGACGAACTTGACCTCGTCGTGCGGCCGGAGCCGGGCCAGATTTTGCCACACGTTGGCCGCCACCTCGCCAGAGCCGGGCGTCTTCACGTCGAGGATGATGCGGACCCTCGGGTCCACCTCGGCCGTCGTCACCCCGCCGCTGGTCTCCAGCAGCACCGTGCGGCCGGCGTCGGCCAGTCGGCTCATGAGTGGGAACACCTCGGGCTGCAACAGTGGCTCGCCGCCGGTGATCTCCACGAGCTGGTCCCCGAGCGCCAGCGCGGCCTCCAGCACCGCGTCCAGGGTCATGGTCCGACCCTCGTGGAAGGCGTGCGGCGTGTCGCAGTAGCGGCACCTCAGGTGGCACGCCGTCAGGCGGACGAAGCCGCAGGGCAGGCCCATGTGGGTGCTCTCACCCTGCAGGCTCCGGTAGATCTCGTGCACGATCAGCGTGCCGGCCGCCATGCCCTCCAGGGGCCGGAGCCGACGCGCAAGCGTCTCGCCCCGATCCACCTCCTGGGGACGGCGCCGTGGTTGCGACTCGGCGTTCGATGCGGTCGTCATGGCGGTGCGGCTCGCGGCGATCGACTCGTGATCCGGCATCATTGTAGGGCCGTCGGTGACCCCGGTCCTGCGCATCAGCGGGCGAGCCGCTTCACCCGCTCGGATTCCCGCTTGAGGAACTCGACATCGAGGAACGGGTCGGAGGAGATCCGGCGATACCGGACTTTCCCCTGGGCGTCGATCAGGAAGGCCCCGTGCATGGGCTGATGCTCGAAGTCATCGAAGGAGCGGAAGGCCCGGAACGAGGCCAGGGCGGGGTCGGGCAGGATCGGCATCGGGAAGCGGGCGGCGTCGGAGCCGGCCAGCAGGCCACGGGCGGCAACCGCGTCGTCGGTGCTGACGGCGACCAGGTCGGTGCCCGAGGCCTGCAGCTCCTGATAGGACTTGCCGAAGGCCTGCAACTGCTCCAGGCAGTGCGAGCAGCCGCCGCCCAGGAAGAACAGGACGATCACATTCCGGCCGCGGTGCTGCGCCAGGTCCCAGGTCGTGCCCCGGGCATCGGAGAGCGACAGGGCGGGCGCCTCCACCGGCTCCCAACCCAGGGGGCCGAGGGGGGCGAGGTCGATCCGGCGGGGGTCGACCTCCGAGCCGGCGACGACGGCCGCCGGGCCGGGCATCCAGCCATCGCTCGCCTGCCAGGCGGCGACGATCGTCTCCAGCCGCCGCAGCACCGGCAGGTCGCGGTCCGCCTCGGCGGCCAGGGGGACGAGCCTGCTGTAGGCTGCGCGCGCCTCGGCGGTGCGGCCGGCGCCCTGGAGGATCTCGACCTGGCAGGCCAGGGGCGGGAGTTGCTCGGGGTTCCGATCAACCGCCTGCCTGGCCGTCTCGATCGCCTTGTCGGCGTTCCCGACCCGCAGGAACATCCGGGCACGGGCCTCCGGGCGCATGGCGGTGGCCGATTCGAACTGCTTGAGGGCGTCCTCCTTGCGGTCCTCGATCAGGGCCCGGTAGCCCTCGAGCTCGGCGAGGACCGCTCCCAGGCCGGGAACCTTGGCGTCGCCGCTCTTGGGCAGGCGGTCCAGTCGGGGCGGGCCGACCAGCTCGGGCTTCGCCGGGTCCGCCGGCGGGGCGGGATCGGGTTCGCCCATGGCCTTGAGCGCGGCGATCTCCTGCGCCAGGCGGTCGCGGTCACCCAAGTGGGCGAACGCCAGGCCCAGGGTGTAATGGCGATCCTTCCGCTCCTGGGTCTCATCGGACCAGTCGAGCGCTCCGGACCCGGCGTCGCGGACCAGGTCGTCCCAGAGTTCGTAGCGGACCAGCAGTTCGGACCAACGGGCCCGTCCACTGCGCTGGGGGGAGCCGCCGTCCTTCGGCTGGTTCTTCTGGGGGTCGCGGGGCTGCTCAACCAGGTTCCGCGCCACGGCGATCCCGTCGCGCACCCGGCCCACGTGGCTGGCGCTGGTGCAGAACCACTGGTTGTTGTGGGCGTAGTTGTGGATCTCGAACGGCATGGTGCCATCGCGGGCCATCGCCGCGTGATCGACGCGGGCGGAGGCCTCCTGCTGATAGGCGGCCGGGCCGTACCGCTTCAAGCCGGTGAACGTGTGCCCGGGCATGTGCCAGGCATGGGCGATGCCGGGGGCCATCGAGCCGTACAGGGCGGCCGATTTCGCGGCCATGGCTGGCTTCACGCCGTCCCAGAGATGAATCCGATAGTGGTGCATGCCCGGGTGGGTCGGGTCGATGCGCTCGATCGAGCGGATCAGCTCCTCGACAGCCTGCCGGCTGCCGATGCCATCGCCCTTGCTCGAATTCTCCCAGGTGACCATCGCCAGCCAGGCCCGGGCGTCGAGGTCGTCGGGAAACTCCTGGACGATCGTCTCTAGCCCCCGGAGCCAATCCTGGCGGCGCGACTTGTCGTCGCCCTCCTCCTTGTAGCGGGCAGCCAGGGCGTCGATGTACAGCTGCTCGCGCCGCGAGAGCGCGACCCGCCCGGCCTTCTGCTTCGCCTCCTTAATGAAGGCCCTGGCACGCTTGGCGTTGTTCGTGTTCGCCATCGCCAGGCCCCAGTCGGCCATGGCGCAATCGCGATCCAGCAGCGCGGCCTGACGGAACGAGCGCTCGGCTTCCAGGTAGTAGAAGGTGTGGAGCTGTGCGACTCCCTGTTTGACGAACGCCTGCGCCTGGGCACTCGGCGTCGTCACCGGGAACTGTACGTGACCCATGCCCGAGACCAGGATCGCCCGCTGCCGAGGTCCCTCGTCGAACGCCTCGCCGTGCAGCGAATGGCCCGCAGCGGGGAGGTTTGGCTGCGCCTCGCTCGCCGGCACAGTGCTGGGTTTTGGATCCTCCGCACGGGCGAGGCTCACGCCACCGCACAGGGCGATGAGGCAAGCAAGGGGTGCATTCCACATCGCGGGGCTCCGGCAGAAGTCGGCGGGTGTCAGGCGAGCTGGCGGATCCGGGTCGGTTCCTGGGGAGGGAACCGGGTGGATCATCAGCATACGGGCCGGGGTCGATTCACGCCAACGGCGACCCCGATCCTGAGGTCGCGTTCCTTGGAGGCGCCGGAACGACCGCCCCAGGCGGCTCGACCCGGATGACACGAATCCTGGGGGCCGGGCGCTCGTGAACCGATCCCGCGACGGTCGGAGATGGGTTAGACTGGGGCCATCCGGTTGGAGGTGACTGCGGGCGGGCCCCTCCCGCAGCGTGGGACCTCGGGTCACGTGATTTTTGAGAGGGCGGAGCCGTGGTCGTCAGCGCCAGTCCCCTGGTCGGCGTCGTGATGGGCAGCCAGTCCGACTGGGACACGATGCGCGCCGCCACCGACGTGCTGGGAGCCCTCGGCATCCCGTTCGAGGCCCGGGTCGTCTCCGCGCACCGCACGCCACAGCGGCTGGTGCGCTATGCCGAGGAGGCCGAGGCCCGCGGGCTCCAGGTGCTGATCGCAGGGGCCGGCGGCGCGGCCCATCTGCCGGGCATGCTCGCCGCCATGACCCTCGTGCCCGTGCTCGGGGTCCCGGTCGAGAGTCGTGTGCTCCGTGGGGTCGATTCGCTGCTGTCGATCGTGCAGATGCCGAAGGGGATCCCGGTGGGAACGCTGGCGATTGGACCGGCCGGGGCCGCCAATGCGGGGCTGTTCGCCGCCGCGATCCTGGCTCGGACCGACCCCCGGGTCCGCGAGGCGCTGGCGAAATTCCGTCGCGAGCAGACCGAGGCCGTGACGGAGACCCCCGAATGACTGCGGACTCCTCCCCAGGCGCGGCCACACCCCTGGTTCCCCCGGCCCGGCTGGGGGTCATCGGCGGCGGACAGCTTGGCCGCATGTTCCTCCAGGCCGCGCAGCAGATGGGGTACCAGACCGTCGTGCTGAGCGCGACGGCCGACGGCCCGGCGGCCCAGGTGGCCGGATCCGTCATCGTGGCGCCGCCGGACGACCTCCGCGGCCTCCGCGAGCTGGCCGACCGAGCCGACGCCGTGACCGTCGAGTTCGAGAACGTCTCCGCGCCCGGGCTCCGGTGGCTCGCACGCCGCTGCGTCGTCCGGCCTGGCTGGCGCACGGTCTGGACGGCCCAGAATCGGCTCCGCGAGAAGTCGTTCCTGGCCACGCACGGATTTCCCCTGGCTCCCTGGATGCCGGTGCGCACCGAGGCCGATCTGACCCGGGCGGTCGCCGCCGTCGGCCTGCCCCTGATCCTCAAGACGGCCGCGTCCGGTTACGACGGGAAGGGCCAGATCCGGGTCGATCCGGGAGCGGATCCGCTTCAGGCCTGGCGGCAACTGCGGGCGGTCCCCTGCGTCGCCGAGGGCGTCGTGGAATTCGCCGGGGAGGTTTCGTGCCTCGTCGGTCGCGGAGCCGACGGGCAGGCGGCGGCGTTCCCGATCGGCTGGAACCGTCACCGCCACCACATCCTCGATGCCACCGTGACCCCGGCCCCGATCGGTCCGGTGCTCACCCAGGAGGCGACCGAACTGGCCCTCGGCGTGGCGCAGGCCCTCGGCACGGTCGGCATGCTCGCCGTCGAATTCTTCCTGACCCGGGCCGGCCAGCTGCTGATCAACGAACTGGCCCCCCGACCGCACAACTCCGGGCACCACACGATCGAGGCCGCCAGCACCAGCCAGTTCGAGCAGCAGGTGCGCACGCTCTGCGGCCTGCCGCTGGGGGATCCGACGCTCATCCGGCCGGCCGCCATGGTCAATCTGCTCGGAGACCTCTGGGCCGATGGCGAGCCGGACTGGGTCGGAGCGCTCCGCCTGGACCCCGGCGTGCACCTGCACCTCTACGGCAAGTGCTCGGCCGCTCCGGGGCGCAAGATGGGGCATCTCACCGTGACCGATCCCGATCCGGAAACCGCCCTGGCCCGCGCCCTCGCGGCCCGAGACGCACTGCGACCCGCCTGATCGAGCATCGCGATCACTGGACGCCGGTCGCCAGCTCGGACCGCTCGGCAGTCACCTCCGGTGGCAGCGTCCGGTAGGTCTCGATCAACCGCTGAGCCTGCATCAGGGCCGATTCACTCCGGAGTCGCTCTGCCTCGATCCGCTGCCGTTCCGAATCCAGCCACCACCAGAGTCCCCCGCCCAGCAGTCCCGAGAGCACCGTCGCGGCCAGGAGCATCCGCCGCATCCTCGCACTCGAACACTCCAGCTGCCGTTCGCGTTCACTCATCTCTGCCTCACCCTGGGAACGTTCGATGGGCCTGGACTTCGGACTTAATAAGACCGTAACGCCATAATAAGCGATTCCGGGGTGGCTGGCAAGTCGGATGGGCGGGACTGAGGGGGCGGGAGCCCCGTTGTGCCGGGGTGGCCGATGGTCGAGGATCGCGGGAGCGTGGCTGCCCGCGACCCGGGATCCTCATCAGGAAGCGCCCCGCGTGCGATTTGCCGAGCCCTGGTGGTTGGTACTCGTGATCCTCGGCGGCCTGCCCTGGTGGGCGGCGCGGGCCGGCGCACGTCTGACCTGGCCGAGCTTCGGTGGCTTTGATCGAGGCCGGCGGCGCGCGACCTCGGTCCTGGCGGCGCTGCCGATGATCCTCCAGTCGCTGGCTTTGATCTGCCTGGCCGTCGCGCTGGCGCGGCCGGTGCAACCGCTCGGGCGCGAGCGGGTGGCCAGTCGAGGAGTGGCAATCGTGGTGGCCCTCGACCACAGCTCGACGATGAGCGCGGCCGATGATCCCACCTCCGAGGGCACCCGCACGCGGCTGGATTCCGCCCGACAGACGCTCGACGCGTTCATTGCCGGTCGACCGGATGACCTCATCGGCCTCGTCACGTTTGCCCGCTGGCCCGAGACCGCCTGCCCGCCCACGCTCGATCATGCCTACCTGCGTGCCGCGGCGCGATCCGTTGGCCCCACGCCGGCGGGCGACGACGGGACGAATCTCGGGGATGCGCTCGCCTGGGCGCTCCGCGATGTCCAGGCAGCGCAGGCCCCCCGTCGGGTCATCGTCCTGATCACCGACGGCCGCAACGAGCCCGGCATCCCCGAGGCACTCGAACCCGAGCTGGCCGCTCGCCTGATCCAGCGGCGGGGCGTGGTCCTGCACACGGTGGCCCTTGGTGGAACGGGGGCCGAGCCGGCTGACGAGACGGGGCCGGATCTGGCGAGGCTGCAGGAGCTCGCTCGCCTGGGCGGGGGACAGACCTTTCACGCCTCCAATCCCGAGGGCCTCGCAGCCGTGTTCGCGACCATCGACCGCCTGGAACGGGGAAACCTCCAGGGCACCGTCCGGACACGGGTCCGGGAGCTCTACCTGCCCTGGACCCTCGGGGCACTGAGCCTGCTCGCTCTCGACCTTTGCCTGCGATCGGGTCGCTGGCGTCGACTCCCATGACCCGGTTTCGCCGGGTTCGACGATACTTGCCACCGTCCGAGCTCCTCATGCTGTCCGTTGCCAACACCTTCATGCAGCCCGCCTGGCTGGCCCTGATCCCGGCACTCGGGCCGCTCGTGGCGCTGGGATGGGTTGCAGTGCAGCGGCGGCGGCGGGACTGGGAGGCGCTGGGGCAGGGCGGGGCCCCACCGTCCGGGGGTGATGTCTGGTGGTGGATCGCCGCTGTCCTCCTCATCCTGGCGGCCGCTCGGCCTCGATGGGGCGTCGATCCAGCCCAGGCGGCCCCACCGGGCCATGATCTGGTGATCGCGATCGATGTGAGTCGGAGCATGGCCGCCGAGGATGCCTTTCCGAGCCGTCTGGAACAGGCGCAGCGACTGGCCACCCAGCTGGTCCAGAAGCTGGCACTGGACCCGGGCGAGCGCGTGGGCGTGGTCGCGTTCGCCGGACGTGGCGTGATCCGTTGCCCGCTGACCGACAGCCCCGGGGCCGCACTCGATGCGATTGCCGGTCTGAGGCCCAACTCCATCCAGCCTGGTGGATCGGACCTGGCTGCCGGGCTGGCCTCGGCTCGACAAGCCCTGCTCGGTCCTTCGGAGAGTCCGACGCCGGGCTCGGGACGGGCCGTGATCCTGCTCTCCGACGGCGAGGAGTTCGGTGGCTCGGCAGGGCCGGTCGCCGAACACCTGAACACCCTGGGGATCCCGGTCCACACCATTGCGCTCGGCGACACCGAGCAGGGTCATGAGGTCCCGGTGCTGGCCGCCGATGGGTCGACTGAGCCTCTCCGGTTTCGTGGCGAGGTCGTCCAGTCCCGAGGCCAGCCGGAGCCGCTGGCGGCAATCAGCGGCGCGACTGGCGGGGAGTTCCTGCAGATTGGTCGGGCGGAGGCCGATCTGGATCAACTCTACCGCGACCGGATCGAGCCGGCCGAACGTCGCAACCGGGCTGTGCTGACCTCGGCCTCCCGGATCGACCGATTTCCCTGGTTCGTCGGCCTGGCACTGGCCAGCCTCGTGGTCGGTCTCTGGCCAGTTCGATTCCGGTGGCCGGGTCTGGCACGCGCGGTCGCGCTGGGATGGCTCGCGGCGGCGGTCGGAGCCGCCGGTCCTGGGCCGGAACACGATGGTCTGGAGGTCGGTGTTGCGGCCTATCGGGCGGGTCGGCTGGACGAGGCGCTCAGCCAATTCCAGGCGGCCGGAGAACGCCACCCCGCCGACCCGTGGCCGTCTTACAATACTGCGGCGGTCCTTTACCAACTCGAGCGCTTTGACGAGGCCGAGATCGCGTACCGCCGGGCTCGAGATCGAGCCACCGGGACGCTCCGGCTCAAGATCGACTTCGCACTCGGCAACACGGCGGTGGCGAGAGGGCGACTCTCGGAGGCTCTGGCCAGTTACGATGCCTGTCTGGCGGGGCGACCCGGCGACCCGGCTGGCCAGCGGGTTCAGCTCGATGCACTGGCGAATCGCCGGTTCGTCGAGGTGGCCGATCTCGCCAGACCCACCCGACCCGATCCTCCCGTCGGGACGCCGGCGTCGCGGCCCTCGCCTCGAACGGGCGAGGGCGAAACCAGTCCGGCCCGAGAAGGAGCATCGAATGGAGCGGGCCTCCCGGCGCCGGGTCGTCCCGATCCCCGGAACACGGCCTCCACGCGATCAGGCAGCCCGGGCGGATCCGGATCGAACCAGGTGGCCGGCACTCGCGATCTGGATCAGGTGCTGCGAGACGCGCTGAATCGGATCGAACAGGCTCGCGAGAATCGCTCGAATGTCCGCTCAGCCCCCCAATCCCGGACCGATCAGCCCGACTGGTAAGGCCCCGCCCAGGCGCGCCGGGCGAGCTGGCTCGACCTGGCTCGCTGCCCTGTGCCTCCTCACGATCGGTCCACACGGGTTCGCGCAGGAGCTCCCGCCACCGGGGTTGCCGATGCCCGAGGTGCGGCTTGAGCCCGTCAGCGGTCCGTGGTTCGTCGGCCAGTGGATCGCGGTGCGGGCAACCGGCGCCGGCCATCCCGTCCAGCTCGGTGGGCCGCTGCCCGCGGTGGCGGGCCTTCGAATGTTCGCGGCCCAGGCGACTCCGGGTCCGGCCGACGGACACCTGCTTCTGCACGCCTCCCCCACCCGGCCAGGTGTGCATCGGTTCCCACGGATCGCGGTGGTGATCGGCACGGAACCCGGACGGACGCGGCCGCTGCCGCTGGAGATCCGACCGATTCCGTCGGCAGGCCGACCGGCGGAGTTTTCCGGCGGCGTGGGGCCGGTGACCGGGACGGTTCGTGTGGCCCCGGAGTCCGTTCGCGCGGGTGATTGGTTCGAGCTGGAAGTGACCTGGTCGGGGCCGGGCGCGGTCGGGATGGTGTCGGGCATGCCCCTCACGGGCCTGCCCGACGGGCTCGAAGTGCGGGAGCGAGACCGGCGGGAGGAGTTCGCAGCCGACGAGCCGTCGCGACGATTTCGCTGGCAACTGCGAGCCGACCGGCCGGGTGTGATTGCACTGCCGCCCCAGCGGATCGCGACCTTCGACCCGATCTCGGGTCGGTTCTTCACCCGGTCGACGCCGGGACTGCGGGTGACGATCGAGCCGCGCCCGCAGTTCCGCCCCGGTCCCGAGGCGAGCGCCACAGCGGAGCCGCCCCGGTTCGCCAGAGTGGATCGTGGTCGGCTGCTCGCCCTCTCCGTCATCCCGCTGGCCGGTCTCCTACTCGTCGGTTCCCTGGTGATCCGCATCCTCCGTCAGCGTCGGAGGTCGCCCCAGCGACTCGCACGCCGGCTGGCGA
Source organism: uncultured Isosphaeraceae bacterium (assembly GCA_964624465.1). Classification (GTDB taxonomy): domain Bacteria; phylum Planctomycetota; class Planctomycetia; order Isosphaerales; family Isosphaeraceae; genus CAZUZD01. The sequence goes on along the minus strand of CAZUZD010000023.1, from coordinate 21,878 downwards.
ATCGCCTCGATTCGCAGGGGGCCGACGCACCGGGCGAGCGCACGGCCTCGCTCGTGGAGACGGCACTGAGGCAGTATCTGGAGCTGGCCACCGGACGGAGGATTGCAACCCTGACGCCCCTGGAGGCGCACGGGGTGCTGCTCGAGCTCGGCGCCGGCGAGGAGCTCGCGTCGTCCGGGTCCCGGCTGATGGAGCGCTGTGACGCAGCCCGCTACGGGATCAGCGTCGAGGCCCCTCTCGTCGATGGCCGGAGCGAGTCACTCTCGCAAGCGGGGGCGAGAGTCCTGCGTGGCCTGACGCGGTTGACCGTCGGGAGCCGCGGGGGCGGGGGGCGCGCAACGAAGCCCGCCGAGCGCTCTGGCACTCGTCGGGCCTTCTGATGGGAGAGCAGGCGTTCCGGGGCCCGGTCGTGGGTCGAGAGCGACCGGGCCTCGGCGGCTGGGGGGCGTTCAGGACGACCCGGCGAACGACCGATTTTGCGCGGTGTTCCAGAGCTCGCGGTACTTGGGCTCGGGGCCCCGATTCTTGCTGACCGCGTCGAAGTTCTCGACCTTGTGGCATTCGAGCGGTCGGTTGATCAGGAGCTCGATCGTGGTGAGGGGCTCGCCCTCGCTGGGGGTGACGAACGTGTAGGCGACGCCGTCCTTGCCCATCCGGCCGGTGCGGCCGATGCGGTGGAGGTAGTTCTCCGGGTCATCGGGGATGTCGAAGTTGACGACGTGGCTGATGTCGTTCACGTCGATGCCGCGGCCGACGACGTCGGTCGCGACGAGGATCGGGATCGTGCCGTCGCGGAACCCCTGCATCACGCGGTTGCGGGCCGTCTGGGGTAGGTCGCCGTGGATGGTGGCGACGCCGCGGACGAACTTGTTCAGCCGTTCAGCCAGGCGGTCGGCCCCGCGCTTGGTGCGGGTGAAGACGATGCACTGGCGCGGCTGGTCGCGGTTCAGCAGGTGTACGAGCAGGTCGAGCTTGCGGTCCTGATCCACCGAGATGTAGCACTGGTGGATCGTGGCGACCGAGGGCTCATCCTTGGAGAGGTTGAGCTCCAGGGGCCGGTGCATGTACTTCTGCGCCAGCTTGCGGATGTCGTCGCTGATGGTGGCCGAGAGCAGCAGGGTCTGGTGCGGCTCGGGCACGCGCTTGAGGATGCGCTCGATGTCGGGGCGGAACCCGATGTCGAGCATGCGGTCGGCCTCGTCCAGGACGACGTGGTAGATGTCGCCGAGGTAGAGGGTCCGGCGCTCGATGTGGTCGATGACGCGTCCGGGGGTGCCGACGACGATGTCGACGCCGCGCTCCAGGGCGCGGAGCTGCTTCTGGATCGGCTCGCCGCCGTAGACGCCGCAGATGTCGACCTCCTGGCCGCCGGCCAGGCGCTCGAACTCGCCGACGATCTGCTGGACGAGCTCGCGGGTCGGGGCCAGGACGATGGCCTGAGGCCCCTTGGTGCGGCCTTCGAGCATCTCGATGAGCGGGATGCCGAACGACGCGGTCTTACCGGTCCCGGTCTTGGCCTGCCCGATGACGTCGAAGCCCTGGATGGCTTGAGGGATCAGGGCGGCCTGGATTGGCGATGGCTGATTGTAGCCGATGCGCGCCAACGCCTGGAGCATCGCCGGGCTCAGCCCTAGCTCGGCGAAGGTGGCGTTGAGGGCTTCGTGGTCGGATTGGGTCAAACAGGACCTCCTGGGGTGGGCTCGGATGGGGCTGGACAGGGAGGCGCGAGGATGCGCATCTCGTCAAGATGTACCGGTTATCAGTCTAGCGGGTCGCGCCGGGGCGGTCAAAGGTAATGAGGCGAGCAACTTGGGCGAGATTCGGGGCGGTCGCCCGATCGGCCGTCTGGCAGGCGCCGGGCGGCTCCGTTAGCCTCGAAGGACGTTGCGGGTGCTCGCTGGATCCCACTGGCCCGCCTCGAGGGGACCGTAGTGATGGACGAGAAACCACAGGCTCCGGCTGCCGACGCCCAGCAGAAGTATCGGGTGTTCGTGGATCTGCTGCCCTTGACCCTGGCCCTGGCCGGGTTGCCCCAGAGCGAGACCCGACTCTTTAGCGAAGAGCAGATGGAAGGGCGCGCCATAACCGTAAAGGCGGCGTATCGGGTGGCCCGCAACACGATCCGGGAATGCCTGGGCGGGTCGTAAGAGGGTTGCCGCTGCGGGCGGTGTCGGGTCGGGGTTTTGCCCCCTTGCCGGCTGCACGGGGTCGGCCGGGGTGCCGATAAGAACGTGCGTGGCGGGCCGGGTCCTCCCCGCGGGGCCGGACGAGCGGCCCCGAGCCCGCCACGCCATCCGCTGCCATGCCTCAGTTGCCGACCTCGGCAAACCCTCTCGCGAAAGGCCAACCTCAGCGATGACCACGCAAACCCACGGCGAGCCACGCCGGCGCCGGGCCGCGATCATCGGCGTCGGGCTCGACGGGCCGCTCCGGCCGCACCGCATCAGCACCGGGGAGGAGTGCCTGCTGATCGGCGGCTCCGAGCAGACCCACGCCCACCTGCTCGAGACCATGCTCCGGCTCGAGGCCGAGCTCGAGCGCCTCGACGCCAGCCTCGGTGACCTCGACCCGCTCCAGCTCGCCGAGCTGGCCTGGCGGATCGACTCGCCCGAGCTCCACGAGATCGCCCTGGCCCTGGAAGAAGGCCTCGATCGCGACGGCCGCAGCTTCGAAGAGCTCAGCGCCGACGAGCTGACCGCCATGGCGGCCCGTCGTTCCGCCTGACTGGACCGGTCGGGATTCCTGATAGCAACTGGCCCGGGTGGGGGCGGCCGACGTCCGTGGAGGGACGTCCGCCGCCCTCGCTCGCTTTTCAATTCACCCCTCCCGCGCCATAATCGCCCCCAGGTGGCGAATCCCCCTGCGACGTGCCGGCCACTCTCTTGAAACGCAACGCGATCGGCAGGGGTATCGAGCATGTCGGGTCAGACCCCGCGACCACGACCGCCCGGCGAAGAGCCCGCCATGGATGACCGCGCCCTCGTCGATGCCCTCCAGGCCGGTGACGCCCGCGCCACCGCCCTCTTCGTCGAGCGGTTCCAGGGGGTACTGCTGGGCCTCTGCCTGCGCATGATGGGACACCGCCACGACGCGGAGGACGTCATGCAGGAGGCCTTCGTCCGGGCCCTGCGCGGTCTGCCGGGGTTCGATCGGAGCCGGCCCCTGCGCCCCTGGTTGCTGGGAATCGCCGCCAATCGTTGCCGGTCCGCCCTCGGGCGTCGGGGACGCGGCTCGATCGGCCCCGAGCCGCTGGCCGGAATCCCGGACCACCGGCCCGGCATCGCCGACCCCGACGATCTGGCCAGTGAACTCGAACACGCCCTGGCTCAGCTCCGCGAGGAGTATCGCGTCGTCTTCGCGCTTTACCACGAGCAGGGGTTGCCTTACGAGGAGATCGCCCAGACGCTCGGACGGCCGATCGGTACCATCAAGACCTGGCTCCACCGGGCCAGGGCCGAGATGGCCGAACACCTGAGCCGTCGCGGAGTCGTGTGCGACTGAGATCCGGACCAGCCGCCGATTCGCCGCCCTGTTGTGCCGACCCCGGACACTGCTCCGGGTCGGCGAGGTTCTCGAGTATGACCTGTCACGACTTCTGGATCGCCTGGCAAGCTCGCCTCGACGATCGGAGCCCGACCCTCTGGGCCGAGCCCGATTCGCGGCTGGTCGCCCATGCGGCGGCCTGTCGAGCGTGTCGCGATCAGTCGGCCCGGTTCCAGGCCCTCGAACAGGCGCTGGCGCTGGCGGGACCGCCCCCCACGGTTGCCCCTGAACGCACGGAGCAGATCCTCGCCAGCCTCCGCCTGCCGCACTCCTCGCACGCGACCAGCCCATGGTCCCGGGCTCGTCCCCTCGCGACGGAAGTCCGGATCCGGAGCGGCCTGGCGGCCGCGGCCGTCCTGATCGGGCTCTGGCTGGTCCCACGTCCCGGGACCCCACCGAGCCTGGGACGCCCTCCCGCGGCCCCGCCGGGGCCGAGCCTGGTCCTGGCGCCGGTCTCCTTCCGGCCGCTGAGCGAGACGATTGCGGAGGCCACCGTCGTGAGCCTTGACCTGGCGCGAGAGACCTCGGCCCCTGCTGCTCGTCTGGGGCGGAAACTTCTGGGATCGGCCACTCCGGACCCGACCCGTTCCGAATCGGACCTGATCGACGTCGCGGAATCGGACGCTGAGGAACCCGGGCTCTGGCGCTCCGTGGGCGACCGGATGGCCACGGGGGTTCGCCCGCTCTCCGAGCCGGCCCGACGTGCCTTCAGCTTCCTCACCCCGCCCTCGGCCCTGGCTCAGGTGTCCGAGCAGGAACGCGGTCTTTGAGTCCGCCGACCTCGCGTCCCGGATCACCGCCAGGCTGCTACGGATTCGGAGCCCCGCCCGTGCCCGCCCGACACCTGAACCGACCTGGCTGGCTCCTGGCCCTCTCGGTTGCGTGCCTGGTCGCGCTCCCGGCTCGACTGCGGGCGGAGGAGCCCCGACCCGCCGATGAGCTGCTCCGGCTCCTGCCGCCAGGCACCGGCGCGACCCTGATCGTCGAGGACCTCGACCGCCACTGGGACGAGTTCGCCCGGTCGGACCTGGCGGCCGCGATCGGCAGGCTGCCGGCCGTGAAGGGCTGGCTGGCGTCGCCGGCCGCGCGTCAGCTTCATGTCCAGCGCGCACAGATCCGGGCCATGTTCGGAGTCGATCTCGTCGCGATCCGCGACCAGGTGCTCGGCCGCGCCGTCGTGCTCGGGCTGGTCCCTGGAGCCGACGCTCACCCGGAGAACGCTCATGGCATCCTGCTCGTCCGGCTCCCGGACCGGGCACTCTGCGAGCGGTTGATCGATCGTCTGAACCAGCTGGAACTCGACGCCGGGACCCTGGCCGAACTGGCCACCCGGGAGCACGCCGGCCAGACCTACCACGTGCGCCGGATCGCCCGAGGGATGAAGCCCGACGAGTCGTACGTGATCCTCGACGACGCGATCCTGGCCTGGTCCAACTCCGAGCCTGAGATCCGGGCCCTGCTGGACCGCCGCGGTCGAGGCGAGCACCTGGCCGCCGAACCCCGGTTCGCGACGGCCCGCGCGGCCATGCCCGCCGGGGCGGTGGCCACGGTCCTCATCGACCCGGATTTCGCCAGGCGTTGCCTGGGACCCGACCCCGATGGGGCCGGCGACCCGGGGCAGCAACTGGTCCGGCGCACCCTCGAATCCACGCGTTACCTGGCGGTCGCGCTCACCGTCCGGGACGGCTTGACCCTCCAGTCGTATCAGAGCCTGGTCGGTGACTCCGGGGGCTCGCCGAGCGGGCGGGCGGGTCTGGATGCCCTCGTCGATCGCTTGCCCACCACGCCCCTGGTGATGCTCGCCGGCCAGCTCGACCTGTCGTGGGTTTTCGAGGGAGCTTACGCACTGATCCCCGAGACAGACCGTCCCCGGATCGACGATCTGCTGACTGTGCTTGCGGGCATCCTGCTCGGCCGTGATGTCCGCCAGGAGGTGCTCCCCCACCTCGGAGGGGGTCAACTGGCGGCGCTGTGGCGGGACGACAGCGGCGAGCCGGTCGGCCTGATCGCCGTCGGCCAGGACGCGGGCCCGGAGCTGACCCGTGCGGTCGCCAACGCGGCCCGGACGGCCCTGGCGCTCGTCGCCATGGATGGCACACGACTCCGACCAGGCGCCCGGCCCGTGGCCAGTCAGGTCAACGGCGTGGCACGAGGCTCCTTGTCCCTGGTGCCCGTCGAACTGGCGTACCGGCTCGCGGACGACCTGCTGAGCCTGGGTACCTCGAACGCCATGCTGGAGTCGCTCGCGACTCGCCCGGTGGGATCGCGGAAGCGCCGTCCTGAACCCTTGCGGAGCGACCGCTTTCCGGGTGCCAGGCTGCTCGTGTTCGCGGACCTGGATGGCTTGCGGACCCTGGCCACCGAACGACGATCGGACCTCCTGCGCTGGCTCGGCCGCGATCCGGAAACCGATGAGGCGACGGCGGCCCGGGACCTCGAACAGGTCCTCGCGCTGTCCGGCCTGTTCGGATCGGCTTACGCCGCCTTCGAGGTCGAGACCAACCCGCCGGCCTGGCGCCAGACCATTGGCCTGTCGGTTCCGACCCCGGTTGGTCGCTGACGGGTTCGAGACCGGTGGCCGGGACCGAGTGGTCGGCGCTGGACAGCCTGCATCGATCCAATCATAATCGCCGTTCCCCCGACGGCCGCCCCGACGCCACCCGCAAGGCCGTGGCTCGTGACGCGGCCGCCCCTCGGAATTCGCACCCTGACTGCCACGGATGAGCAGCCGATGATTCGACAGAGCCTCAAGGACGCGTACTTCGCGTTGAGCCGCTACGTTTGCCTGCCGGCCACCTGGATGGCCTCGGCCCGGTATCGGCTCCGGCCACCGGTCGATGGGTTCTACGTGCACCTGGGCTGCGGCCACAAGTACATCGACGGCCTGATCAACGCCGACGGGAACCGGTTCCGCAAGATCGACCTCTGGATCGACCTGCGCAACAAGCTGCCGTTCCCGGATGGCTCCTGCCGCTTCGTCTACAGCTCGCACACCCTGGAGCACCTGTTCCCGGACGAGGCAATCGCGCTGCTGGGCGAGATCCGCCGCGTGCTCCGCCCCGATGGCGTGGCCCGGATCGCCGTGCCGAGTTTCGAGCACGCGATGGTGGTCGCCAGCGGCGGCCGGGTCGAGGACTGGCCCCGTCCGTTCGAGGACCCGGTGGCCCAGGCTGTGAACTACCTGTTCTGCGAGGGGCAGCACAAGTACGCCTACAATTACTCGGTGCTGGAGCGGTTCGCCCGGCTCGCCGGGTTTGCGCAGGTCGACCATTACTCGCGCGACCATGGCGTGACGCCCCGGCGGTATGGTCGAGTTGAGGTCGGCGACGAGCCGGAAGGTTCGCTGATCGTGGAGCTGCGCGTGGCCGGCCCGGATCCGGGTGTCGAGGGGCATTGACCCTGCCCAGGGCCCCGACCTACTCTAGGATCCATCGCCACGGGCCGGCGGCCACCCGTCGTCGGCTCGTCCTTCGCCTGCCCCGTTTTGCCGAGGTTGTTGCCCGATGTCCAGCCTGCTGGAGACCTTCCCGAACCAGTTCCCGGACCGCGAGTACGAGATCGCGATCGAGTGTCCCGAGTTCACGGCGGTCTGCCCCAAGACCGGCCAGCCCGACTTCGGCACGATCCTCATCACGTACATCCCGGCCGCGACCTGCGTCGAGCTCAAGAGCTTGAAGCTGTACCTGCAGGATTACCGCAATAAGGGCATCTTCTACGAGCACTCGGTCAACACGATCCTCGACGATCTGGTGACCGCCTGCCAGCCGCGACGGATGACGGTCGTGGGCGATTTCAAGCCCCGCGGCGGCATCACCTCGAAGATCACCGCGCGGTTCTCGGCCGGGTCCTGACCCGACGGCACGCCCGCGCGGCGACCTGTAATTCAGGCGCCGTGCGAACCGTCCCGACCCGAGCGCCGGCAGGAAGGCACCCGTCCATGTCCCACCCGATCCTGACCCTGACGACCGACTTCGGTGCTGACGGCCCGTATGTGGCTGCCATGAAAGGTGTGGTCCTGGGGCTGGTGCCGGATGTCCGGCTGGTCGACGTGAGCCACTCCGTCGCGCCCCAGAACATCCTTGAAGGCGCGTTCGTTCTCGCCTCGATCTTCGATGCCTTCCCTGCGGGAACGGTCCACCTGGCGGTGATCGACCCGGGTGTGGGCACCGAGCGGCCGCTGGTCGCCGTTCGCCTGGCCGGCCAGTGGGTGGTCTGCCCGGACAACGGCCTGCTGGGCGGTCTGCTGCGGCAGCACGCCGTCGAGGAAGTCCGCGAAATCAACAACCCCTCCCTGCGCCGCACGCAGGTGTCGAACACCTTTCACGGCCGCGACATCCTCGCTCCCGCCGCCGCCCACCTGCTGCTGGGCCGCGACCCCATCGAGCTGGGCCCGCGGCGCAGCGGCGTCGTGAAGCTGGCCAACTTCGAGCCCAGGCCCGATGGGCATGGCCTGGTCGGCGAGGTGATCTATCGCGACACCTTCGGCAACCTGGTGACGAACGTCGCGCGCGATCACCTGGCAGGAACGGCCCCCGAGGAGTGGGTGGTCGAGGTCGCCGGGCAGCAGATCGAAGGCCTGGCCCGGACGTACGGCGACCGTCCGACCGGCTCGCTGGTGGCGCTGGCGGGCAGCTCGGGCTGGATCGAGGTCGCGGCGGTCAACGGCGACGCCGGCCGCAACCTGGGCGCAGGGCCCGGCACGACCATCTGGTTCCGGCGCCGGGTGCTGGCTCCGACCCTGGCCGGGGCCTGACACATGCCCGGACCGACCGACCCCGGCCCGACCCCGGATGTCGCCACCCTGCGCGCCTGGGACCGAGAGCACCTGTGGCATCCCTTCACCGCCGGTGCCGACTGGGCGGCCCAGGACCCGCTCGTGATCGAGCGGGCCGAGGGGGTGTACCTGTTCGACACCGACGGTCGCCGGTATCTCGACGGCGTCAGCTCGCTGTGGTGCAACGTGCACGGGCACCGGCACCCGACGATTGATGCGGCGATCCGCGACCAGCTCGACCGGCTGGCGCACGCCACCCTGCTGGGGCTCACTCACCCGACGGCCGCCACCCTCGCCCGCCGACTCGTCGAGATCGCCCCGCCCGGTCTGACCCGGGTCTTCTACTCGGACGACGGGGCCACCGCCGTCGAGGTCGCGCTCAAGATCGCCTTCCAGTACTGGCGGCAGATCGACCGCCCCGAGCCGCGCCGCAATCGCTTCCTGGCGCTGACCTCTGCCTACCACGGCGATACGCTCGGCGACGTGAGCATCGGTGGCGTCGACCGCTTCACCGCCATCTTCGGCCCGATCCTGTTCCCGACCTTGCGTGCCCCCGCGCCGTACTGCTACCGCTGCCCGCTGGGCCTGGCCCGGCCCGGTTGCGAGACGGCCTGCCTGGCGGAGGTCGACCGGCTCCTGTCCGCGCATCCCGGCGAGGTCGCGGCCGTGGTCGTCGAGCCGCTGGTGCAGGGCGCGGCCGGCATGATCGTGCAACCCGAGGGCTACCTGCGCGGGCTGCGGGAGATCACCCGGAAGCACAACACGCTGCTGATCGCCGACGAGGTCGCGGTCGGGTTCGGTCGCACCGGCGCCATGTTCGCCTGCGGCCGTGAGGGGATCACCCCCGATCTGCTCTGCCTGGCGAAGGGCATCACGGGCGGTTACCTGCCCCTGGCCGCGACCCTGGCGACCGAGACGGTCTATGCCCCCTTCCACGGCACGGCGGCCGAGGGCCGCACCTTCATGCACGGCCACACCTACGGCGGCAACCCGCTGGGAGCGGCCGCCGCGCTGGCCACGCTCCAGGTCTTCGAGGACGAGCAGACGCTGGCCCATCTGCCCGCCAAGATCGCCCACCTCGAACGCCGACTCACGGCCTGGCGTTCGTTCCGACACGTTGGCGATGTCCGGCAGCTCGGTCTGATCGCCGGTGTGGAACTCGTCGCCGATCCCGCCAGCCGCACGCCCTTCGACTGGTCCGAGCAGGTGGGCGCCCGCGTCTGCCGGCGCGCCCGGGACCTCGGCCTCCTGATTCGCCCGCTGGCCGACGTGCTCGTCATCATGCCGCCGCTGTCGATCACGATTCCCGAGCTGGATACGATGCTCGACGCGATGGAGCAGGCCATCCGCGAGGTGACCGAGCCCCACTCCTCGCTCTGATTCCCAATTCCCCGGGATCCGCTCGGATGTCGCACTCGCTGCCCGGCCTGTTTGTCACCGGCACCGACACGGGCGTCGGTAAGACGCACGTCTCCGCGGGGATCGCACGCGCGCTGACCGCTGCGGGGCGCCGCGTGGCCGTGCTCAAACCGGTGGCGACTGGCGTGACCCTCGAGGGGGACCGCCTGCGCATCGAGGACGCCGAACGGCTTCGTGACGCGCTGGGCTGCGATGTTCCGCTGGACCGCATCACGCCCCTGAGCTTCGAGGCGCCGCTGGCGCCCTGCGTCGCCGCACGGGAGGCGGGAGGCCGGCTGGAGCCGGAGCAGATCGTGACGGCCGTCCGCGCGTCGCTGGCGTGGTGGGCGGAGCAGGGGGCGGAGGTGGTCCTGGTCGAGGGGGTCGGGGGGCTCCTCTGCCCGCTGGCCGAGGGCACCACGGTGGCGGACCTCGCGACGGCCCTGGACCTGCCGCTGGTCGTGGTGGCCCGGCGCTCGCTCGGCACCCTGAACCACTCGCTGCTGACCGTCGAGGCCGCCCGGCATCGCGGCCTGCGCATCGCTGGCCTGGTCCTGAATTCCCCCGATCCGGGTCCGGAGGGTCTGGCCGAATCGACCAACCGCACCGAGCTCGCGCGACGGTTACAGCCGGTCCCGATCCTCGCGGAACTTCGCCACTCGGCGCCGGACGACGCTAGGAGTTCACCGCTTGCGAGTCTAGATTGGTATGCCTGGGCCCAGCCGTCACGACTCGGTTCCCTGTGAGACCCTGGCGGCCTGGTCGTGCCGCTGAAGATCGCACGGTTTCCGGGCTGAGCGCAGGTGTTCGTCGGCCGTGAGAGGCCCCTTGCCCATGGGTCGCGAGATCATCTGTCCCGGCTGCGGGCTGCAGATCGCCGCCCCCACCTCGACGGCCTCCACCGAGGCCGCGACGGTGGCGCGCAGCGTGACGCTGGCCGCCCCTACACGCTTGCTCCCCCAGGAGGGCGACTGCCCCGGACTGCTCCAGGAGCCAGCCCACTTCGCGGCCGCCGAGGCGGATGCCGGATCACTGAGCGTCGTGGATGGCCTGGTCACCCGCAGCGTCCCGGTGCCGGCCTCGACCTCCGATCCCGGCTTCGAGTCGATCGATCCGCTGGCCACCCTGGCTGCCGATCCGATCCTGGATCAGCTCGTGGCCGCGATGGCCCCCGGCAGGCCTCAGAGCGCGTCCGAGGCAATTGACACCTCCTCCCTCCCCCTGCCAGCCCCCGCCGCGGAGGCCGACCGCCCCGGCTCACGAGCCGCGACCGGACTGGTTCGCCCCTCAACCCCGGCGCGGGGTCTGGGTCAGGTGGTCCTGGCCAGCTACGCCAGCGCCCTGACCCTGGCGCTGGGCTGGCTGATCTGGAACGGGGCCCTGAATCGACCCATGCAGGTCGTGGATCGCTCTGGCAGCGTCGACTCCGCTGCCTCAGCGGCCACCCCGATCCGGGTGGCGCCGGGCCTGCTGGCCGTGCTGGGTCAATCGCTGCGGGTGGGAGAGCTGGAGTGGCAGCCGCTCAACGTCCGTTTCGAGCGGCCCGCGCTCGTGACCGAGAAGGGGAGGCCGCGCCGGACCATCGAATCGGAGTCGCTGGCGCTCCGGGTCCGGGTTCGCAACCTGAGCCAGTCGGCCCGCTTCGCGCCGCTCGATCCGGCCTTCGTGCGGACGCCCGATCAGGGCCCTCCCGAGAGCGGGATCGAGGCCGGCGATCGCCAGATCGGCCCCTATCCGCTGGCCGTGCAGAGCGACTGGCGGATTCGCGGGGAGTCGTTCGAGCCACTCGCGCCCGGCGAGGAACGGACGTTGCTCTTCTTCAGCGAACCGATTGAGCCCTCCGAACTCAGCCCCCGGATGCTCTGGCGATTGCGCGTGCGGGTTCGGACCGGGCAGACTGAGCTACTCGGTGTCCCGTTTCAGGCGGGTGACATTCGCCCCGCCGTGGCGCCCGCGGCAATCCCGGCCACAAACCCAGCGGATGGTGAGCCCGAGTGACGGACCCCCAGCCAGCCGTGATCTCACCACCACCCGACGCGGCCCTCCGTTCCGGCCGCTGGCGATGGGCCGTGCCGGCGTTCCTGCATCCGGTCATCCGGCTGCTGGCACCCTACCACTGGCTCGCGGACCTGTTCAGCCATTTCACCATCCCGGCGTTGGTCCTGACGCTGATCACCCTGTTCGCCTTCCGGCGTCAGCGGCGGCTGGCCGTCGTGCTCGGGCTCCTCGCACTGGTCCAGGCCTGGCCCATCGCACGCCTCTACGGCCCAAATCCGGTCACTCCCGACCAACATCGCAGCGAACGGCTGCGGATGCTGGTCGCGAACATCTACGTCGACAACGTCGATCACGACCCGCTGATCCAGCTCATCCGGTCCGAGTCGCCCGAGGTCATCGGGCTCATCGAATTCACCGGAGCCTGGCAGGAGGCGCTCGCGGCCATCGCCGCCGACTACCCGTACCGGGCCGAGTTTCCGAACGGCTCGCAGGGCCTGGCGCTCTGGTCGAAGCGACCGATCCGGGTCAGTGGACCCATGACGTTTCACCCGCTGGGCTGGCCGGTCCTCCGCGGCGAGATCGAGTTCGACGGCCGACCGCTGGATCTCTGGCTGGTGCACCCCACGTCACCGACCCGGCGACTCGGTACTCAGGAGGGCTTTGCCGAGTTGCTGGCGATCGGGGATCAGGTGGGGGCCCAGGATCGGCCCCGGGTCGTGATGGGTGACCTGAACACCACGGACAGTTCGCCGTTCTTCCAGGACTTCCTGCGGCGCAGCGGCACCCGTGACGGCCGACTGGGCTTCGGGATCCAGCCCAGCTGGCCGAGCAACGGCTACCTTGCAATCCCGATCGACCATGTGCTCCCTTCGCCCGAGCTGGCGGTCACCGAGCGACGTCTCGGCCCCCGGATCGGGTCCGATCACCGCCCAGTCCTCGTCGAGCTGGCTCCGGCCGCCTCCGCTCGCAATGCGGCCAGCACCGGAGCCCACTGATCGAAGGGGCCGGAGCCGCTCAGCTCCGCGGACGACTGTGCCTCGACCCCATACTTCTGCTCGTCAGCTTGGCTGAGCAGTTCGACGATCCCCGCAGCCACCTCGGGGCCGACGCTGGCCACCAGCTCGGGACGGCCGGAGATCTGCTCAGTCGTCAGAGCGAGCCAGGAAATGCCGAACCGGCGGGCCAGGAGCCGTCGCGCCTCGGCCGCGTCGCGGACGACGGCCGGGGCATTCGCAATCGGCTCAGTCCCCGGTTGCGGACTCTCGCTCCGACGCCGGCGCCTCAGGTGAGCCCAGACGGCGCGGCCCCCGGCAAGCCCGATCAGCAATGCCAGGCCGAGCAAGCTCCAGACCAGAGCCGAACCCTCGTCCGTTGGTGGGAGTTCGGGCCCGAGATTGGGGCGCGGCAGCTGCGCCGCCAGCGAGGCGCCGATTCCGGGTTCCCGATCGCCCGGTGCCGCCGGGGCCCGGACGCTCACCGGCGGGACCTCCGACGGGCCCTGGCGTGGAAGAGGCGCGTCAGAGGTCCGAGTGGATCAACGTCCGTGAACAGGTCCTGACCCGCCATACCAGCGGTATTACACCAGTGGCGGAACTCGATGCGACGCTCCTCGGCCGCCCGAGCGTAGTCGTCGCGGACCCGGGCGGAATTCGTATCGATCAACCGCGTCTGGCCCGACTCCGCCTCGGTCAGGGCCAGCAGTCCGACCGCGGGCAGCCGCTCCTCACGCGGATCGACGAGCCGGAGCCCGAGGAGGTCTGCCCCGGTGCCCAGGCTACGCCAGGGAGCCGCCGATCCCGATTGCAGGAAATCACTGAGGAGTATCACGACGGCATGTCGCGCGGTGCGTCGGATTCGTTCGACGGCGATCGTCAGGTCGGTCCGGCGCTCGACGGGCCGGGTGGCGACCAGCGTCCGCAGCAGCCGTCCGAGGTGCCGCGTCCCCCCGCCAGGCGGCAGCTCCGACTCGATGCGGTCGGTGATCAGGAGCAGGCCCGCGCGATCACCACTGCCGATTGCCGCTCCCGCCAGCAGGGCGGCGGCCTGTGCGGCACGATCCGCCTTGGTGCCGCCTGGCGGGCCGAACTGGAGGCTGGCGGAAACATCCACCACCACCCAGAGTGTGAGGGCCCGCTCCTCACTGTAACGTCGGACGAATGGCCGCCCCTGGCGGGCGGTGACGTTGCGATCGATGTGGCGCGCATCGTCGCCCGGCTCATAAGCTCGCAGCTCGGAAAACGTGAGTCCGGAGCCCGGCCGGGCCCCCCGATACGCCCCGGCCAAGGCGCTCACCGCCTCGGGCGGCACCCGGAACCGCAGGCGACGGGCCCGACGCATCAAACCCATTACGTCGACGATCGCGGCAGCCGTCGGGGGTGGGCTCATGGGTCGGGCGCGGAACCATCGCATGGTCAACTCGGCAAGCGGGGGAGCAAGCAGATCGGGATCCAGGCCCGGGCCCGCCCCACGGCAGGAGAGTGGATCAGCCCACGGCCACTTGCTCCGGATGACCCTGCAAGTTGCCTTGCCAGTCGAGCTGCTGGGCCGGGGTGAGGTCGATCTGGATCCGGACCTGCCACTGGCGCGTGGCGTCGGCGACGATCGTCCAGTGCGGGGTCACCGACGCGCTCTGGAACACCCCCTCGAAACCGCCCTCGCTCTGGCTGACCGTCTCGATCGGGAGGACCCACACCGGTGCCGGTCGCGACCACGAGAGCCCGACCGTCAGATCCAGCCACTCGTCGGTCAGGCTCAGCCGGTCGGACTCGGGAAGATCGAGGGTCGAGGCCAGGACGCCCAGCCGGCTGCCGTCGGACCCGGTGAAGTAGCGGTCGTCGGCCCGCCCGGCCATCGCCGCCAGGTTCAGCTCGACGCCGAAGTGCAGGGGAACTCCCTCGGGGAGCCCGGACAGGGTGTACGTGACCGAGAGTCCGGGCGCACCTGCCGTCGCACGGATGACCTTCTGAATCCGGATGGGGTGGCCGTCGGCGTGACCCGGTCGCTCGAGGGTCAGCTGGACGAACCCGGTCTCCCGCAGCACCCGGGCCAGGTAGGCCCCGGTCGCGAAATCCCCGCGCTCCAGGTCATGGCAGGCGACCAGGTCGTCGAGCCGGACGTGAGCGGGATAGAAGTGATCGACGAGGGCCTTCCGCGGGTGGCGATCGTAATGCAGGAGCCGTTCGAGGTTGGCCTGCTTGAACTTCACCTGATCGGTCACGGCCGGACGGCCATCGGCGGTCGACTCGCCCCGCGCGGCCGCGGCGATCGTCTCGTGGTAGGCCTCGGGGCGGCGGTCGAGGGTCGCGAGCAGGTTGGCCCCAACCCGCTTCACGTCGAGTTCGTAGAGGTGACCACCGGTCGCCGGTCGCACGAAGGCCGTCAGAGCCTCGGTCTCGAGACGAACCTCCTGACGGGCGTCGAGGTTGAAGTCGCCGACAGTCAGATCGACCCAGGCGCCACTGCGACCCTCGGCCTCATCGAGCGCCCGGTCGGCCGCGATCAGGTTCGCGTAGATTGCATTGCGGAGATGCGGCAGGTACAGACCACCGAACGCCCCGTGCCAGTACGGGCAGTTGCACTGGCCGCGGTAGAGGGCCTGCCGGGCCTCGTCGAGTCGCTCCGGCACCGCCGTTCCGGCCTTCTGGAGCCGTTCCAGCCGCGACGAGACGGTCAGCATGCGGCTGTACATCTCATCGCTCTCGGCGTAGCGTGCCTTGAAGTTGCGCCAGAAGCCGCCGGCCCGCACGAAGCCCTTGAGTGCCTCGGTCGCGGGCTGGCCCTCAGCCTGCCGGAGCGCATCCTGATATTGCTGCGACCGACCCGGCGGCAGCACCCACTCGGTCATCTCGCGATACGACGAATCGGGCAGGTACACCTTGCCCACGGGGAGTGTCTCGTCGACGGCCCGAGCAAAGGTCGTGACCTGGAGCCAGTCGAGATTCTCGTCAAGGAGCTGGCAGAAGCGTCGGAGCCAGCCGCGGGTATAGACGTGGTCGAACGTGTTCGGCCAGGCGCCGAACTTCTCACCGTCGTCGGCGCAGACGACCACGGCGCCGGGCCGCTGCTGCGCGACACCACGCAGGTAGTCGATCGCCTCGTGAGGGTCGCGCCAGGGGACCAGGTAGCGCATCCGTTCGGAGTTCGGGAACACCTTCAGCAGCCGGCCATCGTCCTCGGTGAGGTAATAGCCGAGCAACTCCTGCTCATTCAGGCCGGCCGATCGGAAGTGGAAGTCATCGAGCGCGGTGTACTCGATTCCCGCCTCCACCAGGGCCGAGACCAGGTGCTGCTCCCAGACGCGCTCGGGCATCCACATGCCGCGGACGGGCTGACCGAGGTGCTGCTGGAGGTACGCGCTGTACGAGCGAATCTGCCCGACGACATCGCGCCGGGGGATCATCGTCAGGATCGGCTCCTGGGAGGGCCCACCCAGGATCTCGACCCGGCCGGATTCGGCCAGCGCCCGCAGTCGCGCCACGTACTCGGGGCGGTGGGCGACCAGCCACTCCAGCAGCGGGCCCGAGGTGTGGAGCACGAAGGGCAGGGCGGGGAAGTCCGCCATCACGTCCAGGAACGGCTGGTAGCTGTCGCGGAACGCCGCCTCGAAGACGCCCCCGAAGTTGCCGACCGGCTGGTGGTTGTGCAGCGTGAGGATGAGGCGGACGCCCGGCATGATCGGCTCGTTCCTTCCCGGTCGGGGGTCGCGAACGCCTGGTCCCGAGGCGCCCGCCGACACTGGCCGTCGATCTTACGAAACCGCCGTCGTTCCGGAGAGCCGCAATCGGCGTTCCGGCCCATCTCACGCCCACCCGATCGGCATGGCTTCCCCACCTTCACAGCCGGAGGCGACTGCGAGGTGCCCCTGGCTCATTTCAGGGCGTTCAGGCCGGAGACGATCGCGGGCCGGGTCGCGCCGTAGGCGGGCACCTCGACGTCGCGGAGGTAGGCGGCGGCCTCTTCGGGGGGCACGGGGTTGATGTAGAACCCACTCCCCCACTCGAACCCGGCCACCTTGGTGAGGCGGGGGATGATCTCGATGTGCCAGTGGTAGTGCGGCAGTTCCTGATGGTCAAACGGCGCAGTGTGGATGATGTAGTTGTAGGCCGGGCTGTCGAGTGCCAGCTCCAGCTTGTTGAGCACCTGGCGCAGCACCGAGCCGAGGTCGTCGACGGCCGGCTTCGGGATGTTCTCGAAGTGGCTGGAGTGGTGCTTGGGCAGGATCCAGGTCTCGAACGGGAACCGGCTGGCATAGGGGCAGAAAGCCGTGAAGTGCGGCGTGTCCAGCACGATCCGGCTCTCGGTGGCCAGCTCCTGCTGGTACATGTCGCAATAAATGCAGCGGCCGCGGTAGTTGAAGAACTCCAGCGCCCCGGTCATCTCCTCCCACACGGAGATCGGCACGATCGGCGTCACGATGAGCTGGCTGTGCGAGTGCTCCAGGCTGGCGCCGGCGGCCGATCCCACGTTCTTGAAGAGCATGCCGTGGACGAGCCGGGTGTCCTTCTTGAGGTCCACCAGACGATCGCGATAGACCCAGAGGACCTCGCGGATCGTCTCGTCGCTCATCTCGGCCATGCTGATCAGGTGCTTGGGGCTCTCGATGATGACCTCGTGGGCGCCCACGCCGGCCATCTTGTCGTAGATGCCCTCACCGCGCTTGTTCAGGCCGCCCTCGACCTTGAGCGCGGGGAACTTGTTCGGGACGACCCGCACCTTCCAGCCAGGGCCGTTGGCGTGGCTGCCACGATCCCGGTAGGCCATGATCTCGGGGGGCGTCTTGTCCTCCTGCCCCTCGCAGAATGGGCACAGGCCGCGCGGCTCGGTGACGGCCTGCGCCTCCCCCTTGAAGTCGTGGGGGCGCTTGGCCCGCTCCAGCGCGATGATCACCCAGCGGCCGACGATCGGGTCCTTGCGTAACTCGGGCATCGGACGGGGCTCCTGCACTTCGGCGGCCAACAGACTTGGTGAAGGACACCGACCCGGAAGCGGGATCGGTGCAGGACATCATGGCAACGAGTGTGGAGTCCAGGCTCAACGGCACACCACGTCGGAGCGGGTCAGCGCCGGATGACCGACGCGACCGGCCACCCGACCTCGATCAGGGGCCGGCGTCGGACTCGACTCCGGCTCAAACCTGCCACATCACCCGCTCGAAGTCGGGGGAGGGTACGTCCAGCTCGAAGATCCCCTCGCGAGGGGCGCGATCCAGGCTGGTCTCGCCCTTCAGTACCTCCACATAGAATCGCAACGGGTCGTGCGGCTTCAGGCCGAGTCGCTCGAACGGCACCCCCAGCTCCAGGATGCGGTCGACGCCCACCTCGACGGTCGTGCCGTTGCAGGCCATCACCCCGTCGCGGTTGATCTGCGCCCGGGGGCGCTCCTGGCTGGGGAAGTCGATCACGATCTCGACATCGGCCGGGTCGACGAATCCGATCCGGAGCTGGGTCGCCTCGGCCAGCCGCTCGCGGGCCGGGCCGGCCTCGGTGTCGACCCGGACGAACAGGCGGTCCGCATCGAACCCGAAGTACACCGTCTTGAGCAGTCCCTGCGACACCAGGGTCATGGTGCCGCGGTCGTTGCCGCAGACGTAGTGGCCGGCGTTGATCCACTCGAAGTAGCTGGTCCGGCCGTCGACCTTCACGTGCAGGAAGCTCGTCGGCTGGTCGTGCAGGGTCCGTTGCGGGCTCCCCTTGCTGATCGGCGCGAATAGCAGTCCCGGTGGGTCGGCGTTCAGCAGTGCGTACACGTTGCGGAGGTGCTTGCGGAACAGGTGGTCAAAGAGCGCATCGAGCGCACTCGAGTGGTCGTCGCCGTACCACCAGAACCAGTCGGACCCCTCGGCGATGTACAGCTCGTCCCAGGCCCTGGCCAGCGTCTCGGGCGTATGCCGGCTCGTGGCCGACTCACGGACCAGGAACTGACGGGTCTCGTGGAGCGCGTCCCAGCCGCGATTGTCCTCGTCGTGACCGATCCAGATCGCGAAGTTGTGGCTGATCCAGCTGCCGGCGAAGAGCCTCGGCAACGTCTCCTGCGGGGGATGCTCGCGGAGAAACTCGCCGACGGTGACCGGACGGACGGCCTGATCCCTGGCCGCGCCCTGGTAGAGCGAGCGGAGGAAGGAGACTCCACCGTCGGCAAAATATTCCCAGCAGTTCTCGCCGTCGAGGATCACCGGCACCAGCGTGTTGGCCTGACCGTGGCAGGCGTCGCCGATCGAGCGAATCTTGCCGAGGAAGTCGGCCGCGGCAGCGGGGCCCGGGCTGCGCTGGTAGTGGAAGCCGATCTGGTCGGAGAGGGCGTGATCCCGGAAGACCATGTTCAGCTCGTGGCCGCCCTCGGAGACCTTCCAGGGGCGATAGAGCAGCTCGGGATTCTTGACGTAACCGCGGCTGTCGCGATGCACCCGACCATGGGTGGAGCAGGCGAGGATCTCCTCGTCGGTGGCGATCCACTCGATGCCATTCTCCGCGAGCAGCGGGATCATCGGCTGGCAGACCGATCCCTCACTGGGCCACATGCCGCGCGGCTTCGACCCGAAGTGCCGCTCGTGGGCCTCGACCGCTCGCCGGACGTGGACCGCGGCGTCCTCGGGATATCCCCCCTTGTACTGGGGCAGGGCGACCTCGGGCATCGCCTCGCGGGCCAGCGTCTTGTCGAAGAGCAGGGGCAGGATCGGGTGGTAGAACGGCGTGGTGGTCAGCTCCACCTGCCCGCGCTCGGCCAGTTTGCGGTGCAGGGGGATGATCCGCCCCAGCAGCTCGCGCTGCTTGTCCAGCAGCCACTGCTTCTCGTCCTCGGTGTAGTGCCGCCCCTTCGCCTTGAACTCGGCCAGGTCGGGCTCGGTCTCGAAGAGCAGGGGGTGCATCCACGAGAGGTTGGAGTACACCTGAAGGTCGCGCAGATCCCGTTCGCGGAATCGCGGCAATGCCTGCTCGCCGGTCGAGACGCCGAGCGCCCGGAGCTGATACAGCTCCCAGTAGCGCGGCCAGGGACGGATCATGGCGTCGGCATACGCCATGAAGAAGTTGTCGAGCAGGTAGTAGGCGTCCTCGCGGCTCAGGCCATCGGCCGGCATCCGCGAGACGTTCAGGTGCGAGTCGGTCGCGCCCCGCGAGACGTACCCGTCAATCTGGACGAGCAGGCTGGGGACGAGGTTGATCGTGCAGCGGAACTCGGGCACCTCGTCGAGGTGCATCGCCATGCCGAGGTAATCCTTGGTCCCGTGAAGGCGGACCCAGGGCATCGGATTCTCACCCGAAACGTCGTCCGGGTAGTACGGCTGATGCTGGTGCCACATCAGGGCCAGGGCGACCGTCATGGCACTCCCGCGCCCGGTTCGGGGCGCGGCCAGGGGGCCGGGGCGATGCCAGTGTTCCGCCAGGGAACCTCGGCACGCGAGTTACGTTCGACACGCCCGGGAGAGGACCGAACGACAAGGCCGGACGGGGTGCTCGCAAGACTGACGCCGGACACCCGACCTCGGACCGCTCCAGCGGTGCCAACGTCCCGGGTGGCCGGCCTGGAGCCCGGACCGGATCGTCACAATCCCGAACCGCGGTACAACCGCTACAGATCTGATCGGTCCGGAGCCGGCCGATACCTCAGCCTTTTTTGATGGCAGGGTGGCAAGCGCCGGCGGAAGGAACAGACCTCCGACATCCTTCGTCGGACGGTGGCCGCCGGTGCTGACGCCGGAAGGCTCCATCGACCCGAGTCTAGCCGAACCCGTCAATCGATGCAATCAACAGGATCGGTGACGTTGACCCCAAACCGCAGCATCCCGCAGCCCCCAGGGTCGGACGCTGCGGGATGCCCGGCCTGCTCGTTGCGACTGGCCGTGGAAGGACGGGCCGGCGTCAGTCGTGGGGCCGATCGGGGGTGACGGCGGCGGGCGCGACATCCGCCCCTTCGCTGGGGGTCGTGAGCCGAATCTCGAACTGACCCGGGGCGGCCTCGTGAATCGTCACCGGGCCGGTCAGGTGGGCCTGATGCAGATGCTTGAGGACCCGGAGCGGGCGACTCCTGAGCTTCAGATCGCCCTGAACCGCCAGGCTCGTGTGCGGGATCGCGAACCGGATCCCGGTTGTCCTGGGAGCCTGATCATCGTCGTCGTCGTCATCGTCGTCGTCCGGCTTCGCGGGGTGGGAGTCCTTCGGCTCGGACGGCTCGGCCTTCGGGGCCACCTCGTCGGGGAGGGCGGGCAGGGGGCGGCGGACAAGCTCAACCTTGCGATCCTCTTCGGAGCCCGGGGTCCGGACCACGAGGGTGACCTTGCTTCCCTGGGTCCCGCGAATCCGTTCGACGGCGGCGCGGAGATCCTCGCCGTCGAGGGCCTTGGTCTCGCCGTCGAGCTCGACGGCGACCACGCGGTCCCCCACCTTGATCCGGCCATCGTCGCCGGCCGAGCTCTTCGCGAGCACCTGCTTCACGATGATCCGGCCGCCCTCGTTGGCCAGCGCCAGCCCGACGCCGACCAGCGGGCCGGCTTCATCGGCTGCCGCCTTGTCGTCGGCCGGGTCCACCTTCTCGGCCCTGGGCTGGGGCTTCGCCTCCTCGTCCGGGGTGACCACCTTGACCTCGACGGGTGCATGATCGGCGGAGGCGACGGTTCGCCGCGTCAGCGCCACATCCTTGGTCTCGTCGGCATCGGGACCCTTCAGGACCAGGGTGACGCGCGAGTCGACCGGGCCCCGGATCAGCTTCACGACATCAATCAGCTCCTTGCCGTCGAACGCGACGAGCGAGCCGTCCTCGTCGCGGACCCCGATCAGGCGGTCACCGGGCTGGATCCGGTCGCTCTCCGCAGCCGGGCTGCCTTCGAGGGTCTCGAGCACGACGAACGCATCCTCCTCCTGGCCGAGTGCGATCCCGACCCCGACCACGGGCCCGGCATCCGCGGCCTTGTCGTCGGCGGGCTCGGCCGGGGCGGCATCCGCCGCCTTCGCCGGCGGTTCGCCGGGAACGATGCGGATCTGGATCTGCCGCTGCTCCGGGGCCGGTGCGTCGTCCTTCGTCGGGCTCTGCTCGGGCTCGGACTTGCGCTCCCCGTCCTCCGTCCGGGTCGTCCCGAGGCGGCGCTCGATGATCCGGGTGCGGATCGCCTCGCGGCGGGCTTGCGGGCCGCGGGGCACCGGGGCGGTCTGCGGGCGGCGGGTGCCCGCTATCA
>CAZUZD010000022.1:29775-35388 GCA_964624465.1 uncultured Isosphaeraceae bacterium | reverse complement strand
CATGGGGGCGTTCCGTCAATCGGCTCGGGCGGGCGACTTCCCGGGTGCGGGGGTCCGGTCGGGCCCTCGCGGCGGCCGACCGGACCGGATCGCCCCATCGTGGCGTCGGCCCCCCGGGCTGACAAGGGCCCCCCGCGCCGGCGGCCGGCGCGGGCTGGACGGGATGCCGGGGCCCGCCTTAACCTGGCAGCCGATAGGCAACCGACCTCGGAGGACGCGCCGTGGACCTCGCCGTGCAACTGGGCCGCCTGCACCTCAAGAACCCGGTGCTGGTGGCCTCGGGGACCTTCGGGTACATCCGCGAGATGGCCAGCTTCGTGCCGCTGGACCGCCTCGGCGGCCTGATCCCGAAGACGGTCACCGCCCGCCCCCGCGCCGGCAACCCCACCCCGCGCACCGTCGAGACCGCCTCGGGCCTGCTCAACGCCATCGGCCTGGACAACGACGGCATCGACCACTTCCTCGACCACCACTGGCCCTACCTGCGCACGGTCGGCACCGCGATCATCGCCAACATCGCCGGCGAGGATGAGGACGGCTTCGTCGCCATGGCCGCGCAGCTCGGGGCGCACCCGGAGATCGCCGCCGTCGAGCTGAACCTGTCGTGCCCCAACGTGAGCCACGGCCTGGACCTCGGGATCGACCCGGTCGCCGTGGGCCGGGTGGTCGCCCGGGTGCGGGCCGCCTGCCCGCTGCCGATCATCGCCAAGCTCACGCCCAACGTCACCGATTTGGTCGCCATCGCCCGCGCCGCCGGCGAGGCGGGGGCCGACGCCGTGAGCCTGATCAATACGATCCGGGGCATGGCCGTCGACTGGCGGCGGCGGCGGCCGATTCTGGCCAACGACATCGGCGGCCTGAGCGGACCGGCGATCAAGCCGGTGGCGCTGCGGATGGTCTGGGAGGTGGCCCGCGGCTGCCCCGAGTTGCCGATCATCGCCATCGGCGGCATCTGGTCGGCCGACGACGCCATGGAGTTCCTAGTCGCCGGCGCCTCGGCCGTGCAGGTCGGCACCGCCACCTTCGCCGACCCCGGCGCCTCGGGGCGGCTGCTCGACGAATTGCCCGAGAAGCTCGCCAGTCTGGGAGCCGCCACGGTGCGCGAGGTCGTCGGCACCCTGCGCTCCAACCGCTGAGCGGCCGCGATCCGGGGCCGAACCGGTGCCGGCGACCGCCCGGTGGGTGGAGTGCCACGGGGTCGACAGGTCATGTCCACATCTCCGTTTCGAGAATTTCCTTGCCTGGGTGAACACCGATCGGTTAACACCCAGGGACCACCTCGCTCCCGACCCCCGACCGGATGATCGCGCCGGATCGGTTCCTTCGGATCCCGTCCTCGTTCGCCAGATCGCGTTCGTCTCGCCCCGCCGACGCTGCTGCGTCCGGCGACCGAGCGGACGTCCCCTGATCTCGAAAGCATGTTCCCGAGCGCGTCCGGCCGAGCCTCGAGCCTGGTGGCGTGTCGAGCCCCGTTCTCAACGGCGACAGGGGAGGACCGCGCATGCGCACCGTTCACCATCGCACCGAGACCGCCCGAGGCTTCACGCTGATCGAGCTGCTGGTCGTGATCGCCATCATCGGCGTTCTGATCAGCCTGCTCCTGCCCGCGGTGCAGAGTGCCCGCGAGGCGGCCCGCCGCGCCCAGTGCACCAACAACCTCAAGCAGCTGGGGTTGGCCCTGCACAACTACCACGACATCCACGGGTCGTTCCCCCCCGGCGGCATGACCGCCCCGGGCTGGGGCTGGGCCAACAACGGCCTGACGTGGCGCGGCCTGATCCTGCCCATGATGGAGGGCAACACCGCCTACAACGCCGTCAACTTCAACCTGTACGCCGACGGCTCGGGCCAGGCGTCGTTCGCCACCGCCTGGTACACGCTGTTCTCGACGTTCATCTGCCCGTCGGACCCGAACAACTCCACCGGCTTCCGCGGCGACGGCGGCGTCGACGGCCAGCACCCCGCCGGCCCGGCCCCGCTCCGTCCGGGTGGTGGTGCGACCGCGGTGCCCGTGGCCAACTACGCCGGCAGCTTCGGCGACAACTACTGTATCGGCGGCCTGACCGGCACCGGCGGCCCGTGGGAGACCCCGGTCGGCACCGTGCCGCCCGTCGGCCGTCCGCGGGTCGGCTGGGCGGGCTTCTGGGGCACCACCTTCAACGAGAATCTGTCCGCCTCGACCGGCGGGCAGCTCCGCGGCTTCTTCGACTACCGCACCCTGCAGGTCGTCAACATCGCCTCGGTCAACGACGGCACCAGCAGCACCGTCATGGTCGGTGAGATGTTCCCGAGCCAGGCCGCCGACAGCAACTTCTGGTACTTCAATGGCGGCACCGCCGGCATGACCGTGCCGCTGAACTGGCAGACCAAGAGCACGGCGTGCGGGATCTCGTTCGGATCGCCCGACTGGCAGTGCCGCTTCAGCTACGCCAGCAAGGGCTTCAAGAGCGCCCACCCAGGCGGCGCCAACTTCCTGTTCGGCGACGGCACCGTCCGGTTTGTCAAGAACTCCATCAACCAGAACATCTACTGCGCCATCGGCAGCCGCAACGGCGGCGAGGTGGTCAGCCAGGACGCGTACTGACGTCCCGCCCCTTGGAACCCGGGATCGGACGATCGCGCGGCCCTGGCTGCCGCGCGATCGTCCGGCCATCATTCGCCGGGCTCAGTCCTTGTAGGCCAGCACCGCGTCGCCGGGGGCGCCCGTGCGGCGGCCCTCGACGCGGGCGAAGCCGGCCCGGGTCAGCAGCGCGGCGTACTCGGGCAGCGAGCGCTCGCCACCCTCGGTGCAGACGAGCATGTTCAGGTCCTGCATCAGGGGCCAGCGCGGGCCCGAGTGGTCGTCGTCCAGCACCGCCTCGGCGATGAGCAGCGCGCCGCCGGCGGGCAGCCGCTCGTGGATCCGCTCCAGCAGGGTCCGGCACTTCGGCTCGGTCCAGTCGTGCAGGATCCGCCCCAGCGCGAACAGGTCGCCCTCGGGCAGCGGGTCGGTGAAGAAGTCGCCGGCGACGACCTCGATCCGGTCGGCCACCGCACTCGCCCCCACGATCTCGCGCGCCAGCGGCACGGCGGCCGGCAGGTCGAAGACGATCCCGCGCAGGTCGGGATAGCGTTCGCAGGCGGCGATCGTCAGGTGCCCGGTGGCCCCACCCAGGTCGACGATCGTGCGAAACCGGCCCAGGTCGAAGGCGGCGACGACCTTCGGCGAGCTGATCTGGCCGAAGCCGTGCATGCCCATCAGGAAGTCGTGCTTGGCCGCCTCGTCCTCGAAGAAGTGCGAGAACAGGGCCCCGGTGCGCCCGCGAAGCTGCTCCCAGCGATTGGTCCCCTCGCGGACCGCGTCCTCCAGGTGCCGCCAGAGGTCCCAGAGCACGGCGTTGGAATACTTCAGGTAGCCGGTCAGCCGCCTCGGGCTGTCGGAGCGGAGGTAGGCGGTCGCCGCCGGCGTGTTGGCGTAGGCGTCGCCCTGGCGCTCGAGCAGTTGCAGGCCCACGCAGCCGTCGAGCAGCCGCTTCAGGGCCGCGGGGTCAAGCGTGAGCCGGCCAGCCAGGGCGTCGGACGTGGCCGGGCCGTCGGCCAGGGCGTCGAAGACGCCCAGCTCCAGCGCGGCGAACATCGTCTTGGAGCGCCGGAAGGCCTCGAGCAGGTCGAGCACCACGGCCGGGTCGGGCGGGAGGGGGGCGGGGGAGGGATCGCTGGCGGGGGGCATGGGGCGGCTCCGGGGCTCCGGCTCGGCTCCGCCCGCGCCACCATTGCGGCGCCGGCGGCCCACCGGCCCCGCCACCATAACCGGCCGCGCGCGGGCGGATGAAGCCCCCGCCGGGGGCCGGACAGGGCTTGCCTCGACCGGGCACTTCGCTGAGGATCGAGGAATCCGGCCGCCCGGTCGGACCCCCGCCCGGTCGTGCCCGCCGATCGTCGCCCGACGATCCCGATTTCGATTCCCGCCCCCCCGTGAGAGCGGAGCCCTCCATCGTGCGAATCCCGTCCCCTCGCAGGCCCCAGGTCGCGCTGCCGCTGCTGGCCGCGCTCGGGCTGACCGCCGGACTCTGGACCCCGACCCCGGGCCCGGCCGACGACGGCCCCGCCGCCGCGAAGCGCGTCGAGCAGGCCGCCGTGGTCGTCCCCTCGCAGGTTCGCGGCGAGCCCGCCGCGCCGGTCGCCCCGCGGCCCCCCCTGGGCGGCCCGACCCCGTCCTGGATCTGGGGGGCCAACCCCGACCAGACCTGGTTCCTCAAGACGACCTTCGCCGGCGGCTCGAAGGCCGCCAGGCTCGTGGCCTCGGCCGACAACCGCCTGAAGCTCACCCTCAACGGCAAGCCCGTCGGCTCCAGCAGCGAGTGGGCCGAGCCGCTCGACCTCGACGTCCAGTCGGCGCTCCGGCCGGGCCCGAACGAGCTGGTGGCCGAGGTCGGCAACGAGGGCGGCGCCGCCGGCCTGGTGCTGAAGCTCGCCCTGACGATGCCCGACGGCACCACCCGCCACGTCATCTCCGACGCCTCCTGGACCGCCTCGGCCAGGCTCGACGGCGCCGCCGCCGCGCCGGTGAAGGTCGTCGGCAAGCTCGGCGACGGCCCCTGGGGCGACGTGCTCGCCAAGGCCGACGCCAGCACGGCCGGCGACCGCGGGGTCTTCCAGGTCCCGGCCGGCTTCCAGGTCGAGCGGATCTTCCAGGTCCCCCGCGACACGATGGGCTCGTGGGTCGCCCTGGCCACCGACCCCAAGGGCCGGCTGATCGCCAGCGACCAGCAGGACAAGGGCCTGTACCGGATCACCCCGTCGCCGATCGGCAGCGACAAGCCGACGATCGTCGAGCGCCTGCCGATCGACATCAGCTCGGCGCAGGGCATCCTTTTCGCCTTCGACAGCCTGTACCTCTCGATCAACGGCGGCCCCGGCAGCGGCCTGTACCGCGCCCGCGACAAGGACGGCGACGACCGCTACGAGGAGGTCGTCAAGCTGGCCAGCTTCGGCGGCGGCGGCGAGCATGGTCCGCACGCGCTGCGGCTGTCGCCCGACGGCAAGTCGATCTACGTGATCGCCGGCAACCACACCCTGCCCCCCGAGAAGCTGGACCCCAACAGCGCGGTGCCGACGAACTGGCAGGAGGACCACCTGCTGCCCCGCCAGTGGGACGCCAACGGCCACGCCCGTGGCATCCTCGCCCCCGGCGGCTGGATCGCCCGCACCGACCCGGACGGCACCAACTTCGAGGTCGTCAGCGCCGGCTACCGCAACGCCTACGACATGGACTTCAACGCCGACGGCGAGCTGTTCGCGTACGACTCCGACATGGAGTGGGACATGGGCTCGCCCTGGTACCGCCCCACCCGGGTCAGCCACGCCGCGCTGGGCAGCGAGTTCGGCTGGCGCAGCGGCACCGGCAAGTTCCCGGTCCCATACCCCGACACCCTGCCGCCGCTGCAGGAGATCGGCCCCGGCTCGCCGGTGGGCGTGACCTTCGGCTACGGGGCGAAGTTCCCCGCGCAGTACCAGAAGGCGCTGTACATCTGCGACTGGACCTTCGGCACCATGTACGCCCTGCACCTGGAGCCCGACGGCTCGTCGTACAAGTCGACCAAAGAGGAGTTCGTCAGTCGCACCCCGCTGCCC
>CAZUZD010000022.1:0-29765 GCA_964624465.1 uncultured Isosphaeraceae bacterium | reverse complement strand
GTGACCATCGGCAAGGACGGCGCGATGTACTTCACCATCGGCGGCCGTGGCCTGGAGTCGGAGCTGTACCGCGTCACCTACGTCGGCAAGGAGTCGACCGCCCCGGTCGACGCCCACGACGCCAGGAACGCCGAGCTCCGGGCCCAGCGCCACAAGCTCGAGTCGTACCAGCGGAAGTGTGAGGACCCGGCGGCGGCCGTCGCCGCCGTCTACCCGGCGCTCCGGAGCCCGGACCGCTTCCTCCGCAACGCCGCCCGCGTGGCCCTGGAGCACCAGCCGACGGCACTCTGGCAGGACAAGGTCTGCGCCGAGACCGACCCCGAGGCCCTGATCGCCGGCGCCGTGGCCCTGGCCCGGCAGGGGGACAAGGCGATCGCGCCGAAGCTGCTCGCCGCCCTCGGCCGGCTCGACTTCGTGAAGCTCCCCGAGCCCCAGCAGCAAGGGCTGCTGCGGGCCTACAGCCTGGCGTTCATCCGCCTGGGCCGGCCCGATGACGCCACCTGCGCAGCCATCGCGAAGCGGCTCGACCCGTCGTACCCCTCGGGCAGCGACCTGCTGAACCGCGAGCTCTGCAACGTGCTCGTGTACCTGAAGTCGCCGACGGTCATCGCCAAGACCATCGAGCTGATGAAGCAGCCGCTCAACCGCAAGGGCCCCGAGATGACCGGCCTGCTGGCCCGCAACGCCAGCTACGGCGGCTCGATCGCCAAGATGCTCGCCAACCTGCCAGACGCCCAGAAGATCCACTACGCCTTCGCCCTGCGGAACGCCAGCGAGGGCTGGACCCTGGAGCAGCGGAAGTTCTACTTCGACTTCCTGAACCAGGCCCGCGAGTGGACCGGCGGCGCCAGCTACCCGGGCTTCATCCGCAACATCGACAACGAGGCCTTCGACAACGCCTCCGAGCAGGAGCGGCTCGCCATCGAGGCGCTGGGCGCCCGCAAGCCGTACCGCGTGGCCGAGCTGCCCAAGCCCCAGGGCCCCGGCAAGGCCTGGACCCTCGACGAGCTGAACGCCCTGGGCAGCCAGCCGCTGGCGGGCCGCAACTACGAGCGCGGCAAGAAGACCTATGCCGCCGCCCGCTGCGTCCTCTGCCACCGGTTCGCCGGCGACGGCGGCGCCACCGGCCCCGAGCTCACCCAGGTCGCCGGCCGGTTCGGGTTCAAGGAGCTGGCCGAGGCGATGGTCGAGCCGAACAAGGCCGTCTCCGACCAGTACCGCGCCTCGGTCGTCGCCACCGCCGACGGCAAGGTGTACACCGGCCGCATCGTCTCCGAGACCCCGAAGGCGATCACGATCGTCACCGACCCGGAGGACGCCACCAAGGTCGCCGAGATCCCCCGCTCGGCCATCGAGGAGATCCGGCCGGCGACCGACTCGCTGATGCCGGCCGAGCTGCTCAACACCCTGAGCCAGGACGAGGTCCTCGACCTGATGGCCTTCCTGCTCTCGCGCGGCGACCCCGCCGACCGCGTCTTCAAGAAGCCCTGAGCCCGACCATCGCGGCCCCGCCGGCGTCCCCCTCCGGGCGCCGGCGGCGGCCAGGCTCCCACCCGAGGCCCCCGGGCCACGCCCCTCGCCGTCCGCCGGCCGGGAGGCGTGGCCCGGGGGCTTCCGGCATTCCGGGCCCTCGCAATTCGAGAGGGTCGCGGTTCTCAACCGGGTCCGCCGTCTCCTACATTGCCCCGGGGCGGCCCGGCGCGAGCGGAGAAGCGCAGCGGCCGTCCCGGGGAGTGGTCGCGATGGACTCCAGCACGCGCCCGGTCGCCTGCCGTGCCCAGCTCGGGCGGCTGTTTCAGATCCTGCTCATGCTCCAGGCCCCCGGCCGGCCGCCGAACGCCCGCGCCCTGGCCGAGGCGTGCGAGGTGAGCCGCCGAACCGTCTACCGCGACCTGGAGACCCTCGCCGCCGCCGGCGTCCCAGTGCGGTACCACGCCGACCGGCAGGGCTACGGCCTGGGCCCCGGGTTCGCCGCGTCGGTGCCCGGCGTGGCGCTCGACGAGGTGCAGGCGCTGCTGGTCACGGTGGCCGCCTCGACCGGCGGTACCGGAGGGCTGCGGCCCCTGGCGTTGCGGGCCGCGGCCAAGTGTGTGGCGGCGCTGCCGGCTGCCGAACAGGCCCACGCCCGCGTGCTGGCCGACCTGCTCACCCATGACCCCCACCCGCCGGCCGACCCGGTCCCCTGGGCCAGGCTGCTGGAGGCCCTCGGACAGGGGCGCGAACTGGACCTCGACTATCAGGAGGCAACGGTCGGTGACGGCCGCGTCAGCGTCCGCACCCGGTTCCGGGCTCACCGCCTCGTCGTCGGCGCCGACTCACCCCGGCTGATCGGGCACGCGAGGGGACCGGATGCCATCATCGCCGTGCCGCTGGATCGGATCGTTCGGGTCGAGGCCACCGACATGCCCAGCCCGCCGCCGGTCCGCCGCCGGCCGGCTCCCCGCCTGAACGTGGACCGACGGCAACACGGAACCGATCGCCCCAAGATCCATCCAGATCAGGGCTTTTCGCCGATTGACGACCCGGCCCATCACGAGTCCCGGCGGTAGGTGGTTGACTCACCTCGAAGGGGGATTAAGATGGTATCTCCTTGTGGCGGGCCCCAAAGCTCTCCCGGGCGCATAGCTCAGTTGGCTAGAGCGTACCCCTGATAAGGGTAAGGTCCGAGGTTCGAATCCTCGTGCGCCCACTGGCTCGGGTCTCCGGACCCGGCCGCGAACCACCAAAGGCCCGCCCGATCCACTGGGATCCGGCGGGCCTTCGGCGTTGACTCGACCACGGTCCGACCGGCTCACGACGGCCGTCGGTCTGCGATCTCGTCCGGTCCAACCGGGTCGGCGCCCGCGGCCAGCGGCGGTCCGCACTCCGAACCCCTCGCGATCGACCGGGCCGGACGGCTCGCGATTCAAGCCGACCCGGTGTCGACCCCGAGCTGCATCCGGACGGTGGCGAGGTGCTCGTCCTGACCGCTGGTCAGCGCGAACAGCGCGTACTTGACGGGGAACGCGGCGAGCCGCTCGCCGACGTGATGGCGCAGACCGGGCCAGGTCCGCCCGCCGGCGGCCTCGTACTCGGCGATGAGCCGTTCCAGGCCCTCCGCGCCGAACCCCATCAGGTGGAAGATGAAGTCGATGGCGGGGTCGCTGACCTCCGCCTCGGTCCAGTCCAGGATGCCCGTCGCCCGAGAATCGGCATCGACGAGGACGTGGCCGACGTGCAGGTCCCCGTGGACCAGCGCGGTGAACGGGGGCCAGGCGGTGTCGTCGTCGAGCCAGGCCCGCCAGCGGCGGTCCTGGTCCGCACCGATACCGAGCTCCCGCCGCACCCGGTCGAGATCGTCGGCGAAGGCGGATCGCACCGCCGCCGGCGTCGAGACTCTCACTCCGGCCGCGGCCGCGGCGGCGGGGTCGATCCCGTGCAGCGCCGCCAGGGCCCGCGCGAAGCTGGTCCGGAACGCGGGGGATTGCGGGTCGATGTGCCAGGTCGGTTCCCGGGTGGCCGGATCGACGGTCACGGCGGTCGTGCCGGGCAGCCGCGGGTAGGCGATCAGCTCGGGGGTGACGATCCACCAGTCCGGGACCGCGACCGGCAGCCGGTCCCGGACGAGGCTCAGGACCCGCGCCTCGTTCTCGGCTCTGGGCACGACGTCGGGGCGACGCGGGACCCGCAGCACCCAGGGTCGGCCGGCGGTGTCGGTGGCGAAGCCGACCCGGAAATCGAGGCCCAGGTCGTTGATCTCGAGGTCGCCGGCAAGAGCGAGGCCATGCCGGCTCGCGAGCGCCAGCACGACCGCCGCGTCGGACGGCGTCACTCCGGGCAAGGCCATCGACGCACCTCCGGGCCGGGGCCCGCTCGTGGCATCGTCTGGGTGAGAAATGCCGCGTGGGGGAACGCGAACCGGCGGTGCGGCCCGGGCAGGGGGCAACACCGCCGGTGTGGCGTGCAATCCGATCCGGTCAGAGGATCACGGCGCGGGGCGGCCGGAGGCTCACTCCTCGTCGTCGGCCTCGTCCTCTTCCTCGTCGTCGGGCTCGGCGTCGGCCTCGAACTCGTCCTCGACCTCCTCGGGCTCGTCATCCTCGACGGCCCGCTTGGTGGCGGCGACGGCCTTGGCGGCGGCCGGCGGGGCGACGGGTCGGGGGATGGCGGCGCCCAGGCCGGGGGCGTCGTCGGGCATCGCCTCCTTGACGCGCTGGACGAAGTGCGTGCCCTTGCCGCGGGCGGTCATCTCGGCGGCCTTGGCGTCGGCGGCGTCCTTCTGGGAGTACTCGAAGGAGGCGATCGGCTTGAAGGCGTCGTTGACGACCTGCCAGACGATCCGCATGCGGGCGGCCGGCTTGACGGCCTTGACGGCCTTGGGCTTCTTGGCGGGCGCCTTGGCCTTCTTCTTCGGTTTGACTTCGGCCTCGTCGTCGTCCCCGAACTCGAAGCCCTCTTCGGCCTCATCCTCCATCGGGTCGACGGGCTCGGCGGCGTCGTACTGCCGCCGCAGTTCCAACCGGTTGCGGGGTTTGCCTGCCATCGCGACGTCCTTCTTTCAGATCGGGGCCGGGCCAGGGCCCGGCGACGCGCCCACATGGGGTCCGTTGCCGCCCGCGGGCCACCGCGGCGCCGGCCGCCAGGCCACGGCGGACGAACTCCACCAGTGTCGGATCGTACTCCATGCCTGCCCGCGTTGCCAGCGCAACACCGGCCACCCTCAGGCCGAGCGACTCGTCGGCGCCGCCGCCGGGCAGGGCCCGAGCAGCCGCGTGAGCTGCCGCAGCAGCGTCTCGGGGTGATACGGCTTGGTCAGGTAGCTGTCGACGCCCAGCGCCCGCAGGGCGTCCTCGGCGTCGGGGGTGATCGCGGCCGAGCAGATCAGGATCGGCTGACCCGGCGAGTGCTGCCGGAGCCGTCGGCTGACCTCGACGCCCGAGAAGCCGGGCAGGTTCAGGTCGACCATCGCCAGGTCGAAGGGCGCACCGGCCTCGAACCGCGCGACGCCGTCGGGGCCGTCGCCGGCCTCGGTCACGTCGTAGCCGGCGCTCCGGAGGAACTGGGCGACCAGGCCACGCAGGCCGGCCTCGTCCTCGACCAGCAGCAGCCTGCCGGGAAGGGCCATGGGCGGAACTCCTGGGACGGCCGGCCGGGCGAGTTTCCCCCGGCGGGCGAGCGGCGATCGGCCCGGCGCGGTCGCATCCGTGACCACACCCGGGGGCGCCCGATCGCGGCGTACTCTAGCGAGGATCGCCCGATGCGCCCACACCGAAACCCGGCGGCCCCGGCGTCGGGACGCGGGCCAAGCCCAGGCTCTGGCAGAGCGTGGCGATCACGACATGCTTGGTCACGTTCAGCCCCAGGATGCCCCAGAGCGCCCCGAGCCGGAACAGCCACAGATTCAGCGCCACACAGGCCACCGACGCCAGCACGCCGGTGAGGCTCAGTTGCATCGGCACGGGCGGCGGCGAGGGTTCCATGTGCGGCATTATGGGCGCCCCCCGCCGGGCCGGGAAGGGCCTCGACGCACGGCTCCGGCTCGCACCGGCACCGGTCCCGAGGTCCCCCGATCCCCCACCGCGCGGTGAACGATCGCCAGCCGCCTTCAGGACGACGCCACCGGACCCACCGGCGGGCCGTCCGGGCCCGGTTCGCTCCGGTTCGCGGCGGTCGGTCAGTCGCGCCAGCCGGTCGCCTCCAGCCGATCCCGCTCGGCCTCGGGGTCGTCTCCCTCGTAGAACCAGAGGCGGCCGCGGAGTCTCACGGTCTCCCCGGGGGCGCAGTCGGGAAACTGCGGGTCGGCGTGCAGGCAGGGGCAGAGCTCGTTGCCCCAGCAGCGCTGGATGGGCGACCACGCGGTGAGGATCGCGCGGCGGCCGTCGGCGGAGCGGGCGATCGCGTACGGGGCGCGGAATGTCTTGTGGTCATTGGACTGGGATTCGAAGCCCCGGGCGCGGGCGAGCATCACGCAGTTCTGAACACGGAGACCGGTCAGCTTCGCGTCCGTCCCGTTGCGGAGCCACAGTTCCATTCGCACCTCGGAGGGGAGCGGTGTGACCTTCGCCCCGAAGGCGATCCCGTTCGGCAACGTGCGTTCGCACTCCAGCGAGCCGTCATCTCGACGCTGCCACTCCAGGCGCGGCAGGGTGATCCCCTGCTGGTCCCAGATCGTGGGGATGTGGGTGTGGGCGAGGTAGGTGAGGCCCAGGTTCGAGAAGATCGCCTCGGGCACGTCCACCACGACGTACCCGCCGTCGTCCCAGGGCGCAAAAACACTCACCTTCGTCTCGCGCTGCGGCATCACGGCCCCGTCGAGGAATCCGGTCCGCGGGTGCCGTCCGCCGGGGTATGGCAAGATTCGCAGGGGCTCCTGGGCCCCCCTCGGGGGCGAGGTCCGGCCCGCCAGGCCGAACCGACGCGTGGCTTCGCGAACCTCGTGGAGTGTCAGGCCGGTCGCCGCGTTCACCTCCTCGGGTGTGAACCGGTGCGCGACGATCATGTTCTCCAGCCACGCTCGCAGTTCGGCCTCGTCGGCCGGGCCGCGGAACTCGGTCAGCAACTGCCCGAGCTGCCGGCGGAGCCAGGCGGGCACCTCGGCGTCCGCGGCCCAGGGGGACCGGACCACCGACGGGTCGACCGTGGCCGTGATCAGCTCGTCCCGGAACAGCCTGGCCTCGGCGAGCGGCGTGCCCTGCGGGCTGAGGATGAAGCTGTCGCCGTAGCCGACCTGGCCGGCGCGGTCGGTCTTCACGGTGTTGGAGCGGGCCACCACCATCCGGAGCTGGCTCGCCAGGCCGACGTGGCAGTTGCGGACCCAGCGCCGGTGGTCGTCCGCGGCTACCGCTCCGATCTCGTTGTTGTGCGGCGTGAACAGGAGCTGGGCGCCTTGCAGGTGGGCGGCCATCGCGACGTGCGGGAACGAGGTGTCGTGGCAGATCACGACCGCGAACCGCACCCCGTGGGCGAAGAACACCGGCACCGATTCCCCCGGCCGGAACCCCAGTACGTCGCGGTCGCCGCCGGTCAGCATCACCTTGTCGTAGAATCCCAGCAGCTTCCCCCGGTGGATGACCAGCTCGGTGTTGTAGAGGGCGTCTCCAACCTTCCGGGCCAGGCCCACGAGCACGACCATCTCGTGCGCCGAGGACTCGGCGATGAACTTCGCCAGCTCGGGGTCGTCCAGGGACCGCGCCCCGCGCCGCACCGCGTCCGGCGACTCGTACCCGGAGAGGAAACACTCGGGGAATGCGACGAAATGACTCCCGCGTGCTTTGGCCTCCTCGATGCGCTGGCGCACCGTGGCGAGGTTGGCGGCGAAGTCGCCCTCCTGGCACGTCCCCTGGTAGACCGAGACGACGAGGGCGCCCTCGCCGGCCCGGGTGGCGTGGCCCCAGAACAGTGCGGCCAGGAGGAGGGCCGGTCCGATCCGGCGGGACTGGGCGAGCGTCGCGAAGCAACTCATCGGGTGCGTCCTCGGCCGATCAGCCGGGTAGGTAGCCCTTGAAGCGGATCAGCGGCTCGCCGTCGTTGCGGTACGCGGGCGGCTTCGGGTCGAGCCAGCGCAGCAGATCGTCCTTGATGGCGTAGGCGAAGAAGTGGTTCCCCGTCGGCGTGTAGTGGCCGATGTAGTAGCGGTCGACGTACTGCTTCGGAGTGAGCCGGAACGTGTCGAACTCGGCGACGTGCTTCGGCAGGCTGTCCACGAACGGGATCTTCCGGGCCGTCAGCAGATCCTTGAACGCCCGGGGATGCCAGTCGAGGTTGTCCGGGGAGCCGGGCGCCGAGCGGTTGCAGGCGTTCCACACCGAACCGGCCGGGTAGCTCAGGAGCACCAGCAACTTCTTGCCCGCCTCGCGGCAGAAGTCGTCGAGCCGCTCCATGACGCGCATGCCGACGGTCACCCCGTACGCGTGCAGCACGCTCCCGGCCGAGACCTTGACTGCCTGCGGTCCGGACAGGTCGAGCCCCCGGTATCCGCTGGCCGTCGCCGCGCGTTCGACGACCTCCCTGGAGAGGACCGCGCCGGTCCGCTGGGCGTACATCAGGTGCAGGATCTCATCATCGCCGAAGGTCGCCGCCACGAAGTCGAGGTCGCTCAGCCGGCGCAGGCTCGCCTCGTCGGGGCACGGGTTCGGGCGCTCGATCAACTGCCCGTCGTCGGTCAGGCGGGCGTGGGCCCACGGGTTGGCGTGGAACATCACATCGCTCATCGAGCCGATGACGTCCGGCGGGAACGACGGCCAGCGCCACGCGTAGGTGCTCCGGTAATGATCGTCGCCCCAGATGTTGAAGATCAGGTACTCGGCGGCGAGGTCGGTGGCCTCGGTGCGGAGCAGCCGCCGGTACGCCTGGTAGACGCCGAACCCGCCGATGCCGAAGTTGCGGATCGGCTCGCAGAAATGGGCGGCGAGGACCTCCTGCCAGGTCTCGCCGTCGCTGACCTGATGCCCCTGCGTGAAGCTGTTGCCGTAGGTGTTGATCCGGCAGGGCTGGTCCCGGAAGTGCGCCTGGGACCGCTGCCCGGTCGGTTCGTAGCGGGCCAGGGTCGAGCTGCCGTCCACCCCGTCCTTGACGAACGAGTTGCGGAGCAGGTAACCGAACTCGGGCTCGAACCGCGCCCAGACCCGCGCCGTCGGGTCGAGGAACCGATCGAGCGTCTCCTGCCGCACGACGTAGGGCGCCAGGAACTCACGCATCCGGTCGGCCGGCGGCGCGGAGCGGGCCGCCGAGCCGAGCGCCAGCGAGGCGCAGCCGGCGGCCAGGAACTCGCGCCTCGGGATGTTCGTCGACGGATCGCGCATGGACGGCTCCGATCGATGCCTGTGTCGGACCGGCGACGGTGCACCCACGTCGCAGGGCGGGCGGCGACGGCCCTGCGACGTCCTGTCCTGGACCCATCCCCAGGGGCCTCTCAGCCCGGCGAGCGTTGTCCCGATAAACTTCCCGAGGCCGGAGCCCGAGTCAAGTCCTGGCTTCTTCGAGGAAGGGGGAACGGCAACGACGGCGATGAGGTCCTGACCGGTGAGCTCTCGAGCGGCAGGAGGGAGGTCGTTGGGCCGCGGCGGAAATGGCGGCCCAGCCTCCGCGCCGGACGAGGTCGATCCCGAGTGATTCCTACGTGCCACCGACCTGGTTTGCGCCACGGAGGAGCATCGTGGGGTCGTCCCGCAAGGCGGCGATCATGACCTCCAGGAAGCGATCGCCGGCGACCAGGGACGAGCGGGCTCGACCCACCCGGCCTTCACGCAGGACCCCATGCCGGCAGAGCAACGTCGCTTGCTCCTGGAACCGCCGGGGCAGTCCGGCGGCATGGCGGCGAACGGTCAGGCTCCGGGTCCCGCCGTCGCGATCGACGATCTCGAACCGGTCGGCGGCCGGCTTCATCAGGTAGGGCACCCCGGCCAGGGCCTCCACCGTGTGAAAGACCGTCAGCGAGCGCAGGTCGGTGCCGAGCAGCAGGACCGCGCCGCCGGATTCGAGCAGGGTGTGGTACGGCGTGCCGGCGCCACAGGGCGTCTCACAGAACTCATGCCCCAGCACCAGCGCCGCGGCGCCCGGGCCGAGCGCCGTCACGGAATGGCTCGGGTGCAGGCTTCGCAGGGCCCCTGGCCAGGTGCGGAACCGCTCCGGGATCGCACCGACGCAGCAGGCCGTCGTGCGGGCGTCGAACCTCCGGCCGCCCGCCTCCATCTCTCGCCAGGAATGAGCCGGCAAGACCAGCGTGCCGGCCGGCCCGAGGGCTTCGAGGAGCGCCTCGATCACCGCGTCTGGCCCGCCCGGCACGTGGCCGATCGCGGACAGAGACGAGTGCACCAGCAGGGTCTGGCCGGGCGAGACTCCCAGCGCCTTCAGGTCGTGGACGATCGTCGCCCTGTCCACGGTGGGCGACGTGAGCCTTCGCACCACCCGGCGGGCGGCCCGGCCAACGCGATGGAGCCCACGCTTCCAGAAGTTCATGCGTCGCACCCGTTCAGGATCAGGGACCGTCCGAACCCGGGTGGATCACGCCAGCTCGGCCCGACCGGACACGGTCGTTGCGGGCTCGTGGCCAGGCGGCGTTGCGTTGTAGTATTCGGCCACCTTGCGGATGGCCCGGCAGATCTGGTCGAGATGCGGTTTGCGGACGCGGTGGCTCCACCAGAGGAACATCTGCGTCCGGTTGAAGTGGGTGAAGCCGGGGAAGTCCTCGATCCTGGGCGCCTGATACGGGAACGCGCTGAAGGGATAGCCGCTGTCGCCGTAGGTCCGTTGTTTCCGGAACAGCTCGTATTCGAAGATCGGGGCGGGGAGATACTGCGCCTGGGTGCGCACGCCCTCGACCCGGATGGCGGCCAGGAACTCCGGGAGCGTGACGCCGAGCCCGGCCTCGTCGATCGTGAACGGATACACCCACCAGGCCGGATTCACGCCCTCCTGGTGGGGCGGCGGCACCAGCCCCGGGATCGCGCCCAGGCGCGCCGTGAGCTGCTCGGCGGCGGCGCGGCGGGCGGCGATCAGCTTCGGGAGCCGGCGGGCCTGGGCCAGGGCGATGGCGCCCTGGAGCTCGGTCATGCGGTAATTCATGCCCAGGAACAGGTGGGAGCGAAGCCCCTGGGTGCGGTCCCAGCCCTTGTCGACGAACAGCGCCGCGCGGCGGGCCAGGTCGGGCCGATTGATCAGCGTGTAGCCGCCGTCGCCGCAGGTGATCTGCTTGGACTGCTGCAGGCTGAAGCAGCCGACATCGCCGTGCGTGCCGACCTTCTGCCCCCGGTAGTCGGCGAAGTGGGCCTGCGAGCAGTCCTCCACCAGCGGAATGCCCAGGGGCCGCAGCAGGTCGAGGATCGGGCCGAGCTCGGCCGGTCGGCCGAAGAGGTGGACCACCACGACGGCCCGGGTCCGGGGCGTGATCCGGGCCGCGATGGTCTCGGCCGTGAGGTTGCCGGTCCGGGGATCGACGTCGGCGAACACGGGCAGGCCGTTGCCGGCCAGGATCGGGATCACCGTGCCCATGTCGGTCAGCGGCGTGGTGATCACCTCGTCGCCCGGGTTGAGCCCGAGCGCGGCCAGGCCCACGTGAATCGCCGCCGTTCCCGAGGTCGAGGCCACGGCGGAGGGTGCCCCATACAGCCCCGCGATCTCCCGCTCGAACTGCTTGACCACCTGCCCCACGGTCGAGCAGAGCCGTCGGGTGGCCAGCGGCAGCGCCAGGTTCCGGAGCTCGGCGGCCCCGAAGCTGGGCGCCGAGGAGTACCAGCGTCGGCAGGCGCGCGGCCCGCCGAACATCGCCAGTTGCCGCCCCGCCGCCGCGGGACGCGGGCGATACCGCGGGGTCGGCGGCTCGGCCGGGGCGAGGGGGTTCACCTCGGGGTAGAGCGCCCGGATCACGTCCCCCTTCTGGGCCAGCGGCAGCGGCACCGGCTCGCCGAGCCGGGCCGACTCGTACAGGGCCAGGATCAGTTCGTTCGAGCGCCGGCCCACCTCGGCGTTCGCCGGATAATCCGGTCGCGTCCCCCGCACCCAGTCGAGGAACTGCCGGAATTGCCGCGCGCGGTAGCGATTGTCGGACCGATACCGCCGCGTGCCGGCGGCCCCGGTGATCTCCAGGACCTCGGGCGTGACCCGGAGCTGGCCCCGGTCGCCGTCGACCTCGATGGCGAAGAACTCGGGGGAGCAATCGCCGGTGCGGAGCTCCAGGCGGACCGTGCCGAGGTCGAGCTCGCCCTCCGCGCCGTCCTCGGCCGGAAAGCCGCGGTTGACGTCATCGCGGGTGCGGGTGCAGCGGCAGGAGGCCGAGCGGGCGGCGGGATCGCCCAGCACGAACAGGGCCGTGTCGATCAGGTGGGGGCCGTTGTTGGCCAGGGTGCTCTTGATGAACCCCCGGGCCGCGCGGATCGTGCCGAGCCGCCCGGCCGCCACGGCCTCGGCGGCGCGCCGGAAATTGGAGTGGAAGCGGTACTGGTGCCCGCCCGCGAGCTTGACGCCGTTCGCGCGGCAGACCTCGACCATCGCGTCGACTTCGCCCTGGGTGAGAGCCAGCGGCTTCTCGCACAGGATGCCGCGGACGCCGGACCCGGCCACGAGCTGGACCAGCTCGGCGTGCGATTGCGGCCAGGTGCAGATGCTGACGACCTCCGGCCGCTGCTCGCGGAGCAGCTGCCGGACATCCAGGTAGCCCCGGGCCGACGGGGCCGCCCGCAGCACCTCGCCCAGCGCGGCGGCCTGGACGTCACACACGCCCACCACCGTCGCGTTGCCGCGGTCCTCGTAGGAGTGGATGTGCTCGGGCGCGATCACACCGCCGCCGATGATCCCCACGCGCAGCTGCGGCCGGAACCGCGACGTGCTCCGGATCAGGACCCGAACGCCGGACTTCAGGGTTTTGCCCACGATCGGATGCATGAATTCGGGACCACAGGATTCGGAAAGCTCTGGCTTGTCACATCCCAGAATGACCCGGATTCCGGTCATCTGGAGCCACTGTACCGCATGGCGGGGGATTTCGGCCCACCCCCCCTCGGACGCGGAACCCTCCCAACAGGGGGAACGCCGCCCGGTCGGCGGACCTCGGAGGGGGGCCGGGCGACCGCCCAGGGTGCGGAGACCGATGAGCCGCGGCCCGCACCGCCCGGACGCGGCGGGGCGGACCGCTTGACACCGTGGGCCAGCAGGCCGCAGGATTCCTGGGGGTCGTGGATCAAGGGCGCGACCGGCCGATCGGCCGCAAGCCGTTGATTGAATCAGGGGTTGCGCCAGAAGCCCCTGACCCGGAACGGGTGAGGTCCCCTCCGCTCCGCGCCCCCAGACCTGGATTCCCCGGACCCGTCGCCCGCCGCGCCCGCCAGCAGTCTCCACCATGTCCATGCCCCCGATCACCCCTGGCCCCTCGGTCCCGCCCGGCGCGCCGCCCTCGACGGCGCGACCCGAGTGGATGACGGTCATCGACCCGGTGCTGCAGCAGCAGCTCGAGCAGCACGTGCTGGTCACGAAGACCGACCAGCTCGTCGGCCTGGTCGACACCCTGTACAACTGGGGCCGCCGCTCCAGCCTCTGGCCGTTCGGCTTCGGCCTGGCGTGCTGCGCCATCGAGATGATCTGCACGGCGTCGAGCCGGTTCGACCTGGCGCGCTTCGGCGCCGAGGTGTTCCGCGGCTCGCCGCGGCAGGCCGACGTGATGGTCGTCTCGGGCACCGTCACCAAGACGATGATGCCGATGATCGCGCGGCTCTACGACCAGATGCCCGAGCCGAAGTACGTCATCGCCATGGGAGCCTGTGCCTCGGGCGGCGGGCCGTTCAAGGAGGGGTACAACGTCGTCTCGGGCATCGACAAGTTCCTGCCCGTCGACGTGTACATCCCCGGCTGCCCGCCCACGCCGCAGAGCCTGATCCAGGGGATCATGACCCTGCAGAAGAAGATCGACGGCGAGACGGTGACCGACGCCCCGTGGTACCGCGACGCCGTCGACCGCGACGTGCCGGTGCCCGTGCTCGGGCCCGACCTGATCGACGTCCGGCTGCTGGAGATCCTCGCCGAGAAGACCGCCCAGGGCCTGTCCGAGGCCCGCGAGGCCGATCTCCCCCGTCCGATCCTGATCCCCGCCCCGCAGCCGCCCGCCGCCGTGGCCGAGGTCGCCGCTCCCGCCGAGCCGGCCGCGAAGGCGCCGAGCAAGCTCGACCTGATCCGCGCCCAGCGCCAGGCCGCCGGCGACGCCGGTGCCGCGACTGCCGCGCCCGACACGGCCCCCGCCCCCAAGCCGGCCGGCAAGCCGGTCAAGAAGGTGAAGGTCGCCGAGGCCCGGCCCACGCTGCGCTGGCTGGGCGCGGCGGGCTTGCAGGAGCTGGCCGACCGGCTCGACGCCGAGTTCGGCGCGGGGACGGCCACGATCGTGCAGGCGGGCCTGCTGCTGCCGGCCGACCGCCTGGTCGCCGTGGCGACGTTCCTCCGCGACCGCAACCCGATCCGCTACGACTCCCTCGCGAGCCTCCAGGCGGTCCATTACGAGGACTCCATGGAGGTGAACACCCAGCTCGAGAGCACCGCCAGGCCCGGCTCGGTCATCACCCTGCGGGTGCGGACCTCGGCCGTCGAGGGGCAGGGGGAGGTGCCGTCGCTGGTCGGCGTGTGGCCGGGGGCCGACTTCCAGGAGCGCGAGGTGTACGACCTGATGGGCGTCCGGTTCGCCGGGCACCCGAACCTGACGCGGATCCTGATGTGGGAGGGGTTCGCCTACCACCCGCTCCGCAAGGATTACCTGGAGCCGTACTACGAGGGGCCCACCAAGGTCCTCGACCGCCGCATTGACGACGGCCAGCACGTCCGCAGCGAGGAGCTGAACCCCTACGGCCACAACATCAAGATCCCCCGCGATTTCCAGGGCTGGGATCAGCTCAACGCCGATGCCGACATCAAGGGGATCGGCCAGATCCCCTCGGCCGTGAGCCTCTCGCAGATCGACAGCGACCAGTTCGTGCTCAGCATGGGCCCCCAGCACCCGAGCACCCACGGCGTCTTCCGCCTGAACCTGCGGGTCGACGGCGAGACGGTCGTGGGCCTGAAGCCGGTGATGGGGTACATGCACCGCAACCACGAGAAGATCGGCGAGCGCAACACGTACCTCATGAACTTCCCGTTCACCGACCGGCTCGACTACCTGACCAGCCTCGCCAACAACTTCGGCTACGCCCTGGCCGTCGAGCAGCTCCTGGGCGACGACCTGGTCGTGCCCGAGCGGGCCGAGTACATCCGGGTGATCATGGCCGAGCTGACCCGGATCGCCAGCCACCTCTGGTCGATCGGGTTCCTGCTCAACGACCTGGGCGCATTCTTCACGCCGGCGCTCTACGCGATCGAGGAGCGGGAGCTGATCCTCGACCTGTTCGAGTGGGCGACCGGCAGCCGGATGATGTGCAACTACTTCCGGTTCGGCGGCGTCGCCTTCGACCTGCCGCCCGGCTGGCTGGCCCGCTGCCGCGCCATCGTCAACGACCGGCTCGACGCCAAGATCGACGAGCTGGACCGGTACCTCTCCGGCAACGAGATCCTCGCCCAGCGGACCCGGGGCGTCGGCATCCTGACGCCCGAGCAGGCCGTCGCCTTCTCGACCTCGGGCCCGGTGCTGCGGGGCTCCGGCGTCGCCTACGACCTGAGGCGCGCAGCCCCCTATTCGATCTACGAGCGGTTCGAGTTCGACGTGATCACCGGAACCAACGGCGACGTCTACGATCGTTACGACGTCCGGCTCCAGGAGCTGCGGCAGAGCGTGCGGATCCTGAAGCAGGCCCTGGCCGGGCTGCCGGAGGGGCCGATCCTGCCGGGCAAGAAGACGTACCAGCTCAGGGTCCCCGCCGGCGAGGCGTACAGCCGCACCGAGGCCCCCAAGGGGGAACTCGGCTTCTACATCGTCTCCGACGGCGTCAGCGGCTGTGCCTACCGCTATCACGTACGGAGCCCCAGCTTCATCAACCTGACGGCGCTCGAGACCATGTGCGTGGGCCACACGGTGGCCGACGTCGTGGGCGTGCTCGGCAGCCTCGACATCGTGCTGGGGGAAGTGGATCGCTAGGGCGTGAAGCGCGACTCGATCCCGGAATGGGCGTTGTAGGGTCCTCTGTGCGGCCCGTTCGAACGACAACGGTCCGCACAGCGGACCCTCCGGGACTGGGTGAGGTGGATCGCCAGGCGTGGCGGGCGCGGCA
Organism: uncultured Isosphaeraceae bacterium; assembly: GCA_964624465.1. Classification (GTDB taxonomy): domain Bacteria; phylum Planctomycetota; class Planctomycetia; order Isosphaerales; family Isosphaeraceae; genus CAZUZD01. The sequence goes on along the minus strand of CAZUZD010000022.1, from coordinate 14,112 downwards.
AGGGGCGGGATTTCCGGCGGGCGGGGGGCGGTAGAGCGATGGGCTGGGGCAAGGGACTCTGGATCGGGCACTGGGTGACGCTGCGGCGGTTCGTCCGCACGTTCACCGTCGGCGCGGGCCGGACGCTGCGGCGGCACGGCGGCGGGCAGCAGCCGCTGGACCTCTGGCGCCGGCCGGCGGCGGGGTCGGAGCCGGTCATCGACCAGGACGCGACGACCGAGGGCCTGTTCACCGTCGAGTACCCCGACGAGCGCCTGCCGGTGCGCGAGCGGTTCCGGGTGCTGCCGATGCTGATCTACGACGACGCCGACGGCAACGTCCGCTGCACATCGTGCAACATCTGCGCGAAGGTCTGCCCGCCGCAGTGCATCTGGATGACCCATGCCGCCGGCCCCGACGGCAAGCCGGTCCCCAAGGTCGAGGACTTCTTCATCGACATGGACGTGTGCATGAACTGCGGCTACTGCGCCGAGTACTGCCCGTTCGACGCGATCAAGATGGACCAAAACTTCGAGCTGGCCAACTACGAGCGGCACCAGACGCACATCTTCAGCCTGCAGGACCTGCTCGTCTCCAGCGAGTACTACGCCCGGACCCACCCCGAGGCGTGGGCCAGCGCCGACGAGGAGTCGGAGCGGGCCAAGCAGGCGAAGAAGAAGGACCAGCGGCTCCAGAAGGCCCTGGCCGGGTCCGGGTCCGGCCCGGCGGCCGAGCCGGCCGGTTGAGGTGAGGCCCCGGCCCGCGCCGGGCCCTTGCCGGCGGGGGGGGCCACCGATATCATGGCGGTTCCTTTCAGGGAGCGAAAAATCGCGATGATTCGCACGAGCGAGACCACGCCGCTATTCCCGACCGGCATTCGAGTTCGGGTGACCCAGTTCGTCCGCGTCGGCCACCGGCGCTGGGCGACCCAGGTCGTCGGGACCATCGTCGACGCCGCCGCCCGGCCCGTCGGCGGCATGGAGATGGGCGGCAAGGCGCTTTACTGCCACCAGCCCACGATCCGCCTGCGGCTCGACGACGGCGAGCTGACCACCCTGGCCGTCGACGAGACGACGCGGGTCGAGACGCTCGACGACCCGACCCCCGCCGCCGCCCGCTGAGCCGGCGCCCCGCCGCCTCGCTCCCCCGCTCCGCCCCGCCGCGACGTCCGGGTCCGCCGCATCATGATCCTCGGCCGCTACATCTTCGTCGGGCTCTTGCTGTTGTTCGCGGTCGGCTTCGCGCTGGCCCCGCTGCTGGTCGTCGCCCTGTTCGCCCCCCGCAAGCCGTCGCGCTCCAAGGGCCAGACCTATGAGTGCGGCGTGCTGACCCTGGGCGAGACCTGGATCCGGTTCCGGATCCAGTACTACATCTATGCCCTGCTGTTCGTCGTCTTCGACATCGAGACCGTCTTCCTGTACCCCTGGGCGGTGAGCTACGGCGCCCTGGGGCCGTTCGCCCTGGCGGAGATGGCCGTCTTCCTGCTGCTGCTGGCCGTCGGCCTGGGCTACGCCTGGGCCCGCGGCGTCCTGCGGTGGGCCTGACGGCCCGCGTCGCTCCGGGAACGGCGACGGGGTGCCGATCGAGAGCCGAGCGACCGGCGTGCGGCCGGTCCGGCTCGGTGCGTGTTCCGGGCCCGGCCCGGCCAGGAGTGACCCCGCGGTGGATGGTGCGACCGGCCCGCTGACGCTGCTGCTCGGGGTCGCGGCCCCGCCGACGGCCCCGGCACCGGCGGGCGTCGGCCTGGCGCAGTGGCTGGCCTGGGCCGCCTGGCTGCTGGTCGGCTTCGCGGGTGCGTACCCGCTCATCGTCGCCTATCTCGTCTGGGGCGAGCGCAAGGCGGCCGCGCGGTTCCAGGACCGGATCGGGCCCAACCGCGTCGGGCCGTTCGGCCTGCTCCAGTCGGTGGCCGACCTGGTCAAGCTGATCACCAAGGAAGACCTCGTTCCCGCCAACGCCGACCGGAGAGTGCACCTGCTCGCCCCGGTCGTGCTCCTGCTCTCGGCGATGCTCGTGCTGGCGGTGGTCCCCATCGGCTTCGGCGACCGCGACGCCGGCGGCGGCCTCACCGGCCTGGTGCCGGTCGACCTGCCGGCGGGTCTGCTGTACCTGATCGCCGTCTCGAGCCTCTCGGCGCTCGGGGTGTTCCTGGCCGGCTGGTCGAGCCGCAACAAGTTCGCCCTGCTGGGCGCCATGCGGGCGGTCGCGCAGCTCGTCTCGTACGAGGTGCCGCAGGTGCTGGCGACGGTGCCGGTGATCCTCTGGGCGGGCAGCCTGAGCCTGGTGCGGATCATGGACGTGCAGGTCGAGACCGGCTGGTTCGTGGCCTCGCCGCCCGGCCTGGTCGCCTTTGCGCTGTTCGTGATCGCCAGCATCGCCGAGGTCAACCGCACGCCGTTCGACCTGCCCGAGGCCGAGTCGGAGATCATCGCGGGGTTCCACACCGAGTACTCGGGCATGCGGTTCGGCCTGTTCTTCCTGGCCGAGTACATGAACGTCTTCGCCGTGAGCTGCCTGGCCGCCGTGCTGTTCCTGGGCGGCGGGGCCCTGCCGCTGACGCGGTTTCCCAAGGGCCTCCTGGATGGCTCGGTCGGCATGCTCCTGCTCGTCAACGGCCTGACGCTGCTGATCTTCGCCGCCAAGGTGCTGGGCCTCGTGTTCGTCATGTACTGGATCCGCGCCACGCTGCCGCGTCTGCGGGTCGACCAGCTCATGGGCTTCGCCTGGAAGGTGCTGGTTCCGATCAGCATCGCGAACATCCCGCTGGCGGCGCTCTGGTTCGAGCTGGTCGTACGCGGCGTCGATCCGGCGGCCGGCCGGCCGGGCTGGCTGGACCCGGCCTGGCTCAAGGCGGTGCTGATCACCGGCGCTCTGGAGCTGGCCGTCGTCTGGTCGGTGCTGACGCTGCATCGCGTCACGACCCGGACCGCCACGATGACCGCCCCCCCGGCCGGCCGGCGACCGTCGCTGGCCGCCCGCTGATCGAACCGCCCCGGAGGGTGTCCCCGTTGTCCCGGCTGCCGAAGTTCGTGATCCCCGGCATCATCGGCCTGGCCGCCCTGGGCGGGCTCGAGGTCGTGCTCTTCGGCGCGCTGGGGCCGCTCAGGGCGCTGTTCCTCCAGATCGCCGCGCTGGGCCTGATCATGGCCGCCGCCACGGTGCTGGCCCGGAATCTCGTGCATGCGGCGCTGAGCCTGGTGGCGTTCAACTTCGTGGTCGCGTGCCTGTACGTGCTGCTGGAGGCCGAGTTCCTGGCGGCCGTGCAGGTGCTCGTCTACATCGGCGCCGTGGCGATCCTGCTCATGTTCGGGATCATGCTGACCCGCGACATCCAGGGGGACGAGACGACCCGCACCGGCTGGTCGACGCGGCTGCCGGCGGGCGTGGTGGCCCTGGCGCTGCTGGCCATGCTCCTGTACGGGATCGCCCACGAGCGGGGCCGACCCGGACGGCCCGCCTGGTCGCAGACGCTGGCCCGCGCCCCGCTGGACACGCCCGAGCGGGCCGCGGCCGTCGAGTCGATGGCGCAGGTGCTGGGGGTCGAGCTGATGACCCGGTGGCTGGTGCCGTTCGAGGTCGCCGGCCTGTTCCTGACCGCCGCCCTGATCGGCGCCGTGGCCCTGGCGATGAGCGAGCCCGACGCCGAGCCGGAGGCCGAGGCCGAGGCGCTCCGACCAGTCCGCGCCGGGGCCGCCGCCCCCCCGAAACCAAGGCCGACCCCGGCCGCCGTCCCAGCCTCCGCGAGCGAACCGCGATGAGCCCAGGCACCGACATCCCCCTGAGCTGGTTCCTGGGCTTCGCCGCGGCGGCGTTCGCCATCGGGCTGTTCGGCGTGCTGGTGCGCCGCAACGCGATCGCGGTGCTGATGGCCATCGAGCTGATGCTCAACGCGGCGAACATCAACCTGGTCGCCTTCTGGCGTTACGGCACGCCGCCGGCCGGCGAGGGCCCGCTGACGGGCGCGACCCTGGCCGTGTTCGTGATCACGATCGCCGCGGCCGAGGTGGCCGTGGGCATCGCCCTGATCCTGCTCTGCTACCGCCAGTGGCAGGCGGCCGACGTCGACCGCTACGACAGTCTCTCCGGCTGAGCCCGCGGGCTCGGTTTCCCAGGACCCCCACCGCACCGCACCGCCGCTTCCAGGAAACCCCCGCCCATGGCCGATGCGCCCGCCGCCGCGACGTTCCTGATCGAGGCCAGGCAGCTCGTGCTGCTGGCCCCCGAGATCGTGCTCACCATCGGGGGCCTGCTCGTGCTCCTGGCCGACCTGGCCCTGTTCCGGGGCGCCCCGGACCCGATCCGCCGCCGACGCCTGGGCGCCCTGGCGCTGGCCACCGCCCTAGGGGCCTTGCTGGCCGGGGTGCTGACGCTGGTGCCCGAGCGGCCCTTGCTGGGCGGCCCGAACCCGATGTTCGTCGACATCACAGTCATCGACTATGCCCTGCTGGGCGGCTGCCTGGCCGGCGATGCCTCGACGGTCTGGCTGAACATCGTGCTGGCGACCTTGCTCGTGCTGGTGGTGGCCCAGTCGATGGCCTGGGACTTCACCAGCCGCTGGGGCGAGTACTACGCCCTGCTGCTCTGGTCGGGCGTCGCCGCCATGCTCCTGGTCGCCGCCGATGAGCTGCTGACGATGTTCGTGACCCTCGAGATGATGACCATCTGCCTGTACCTGCTCACGGCCTTCGAGAAGGCGCGGCGGCGGTCGGCCGAGGGGGGGCTGAAGTACTTCATCTACGGCTCGGTGGCCTCAGCGCTGTTCCTGTTCGGCCTGAGCCTGATCTACGGCCTGACCGGCTCGACCCGCCTGGCCACCATCCGGCGGGCGCTCGGCGAGGGCCCGGGGCTGGCGGGCTTCGACGGCAACACGGTGGCCGCCGCCAGCGTGCTGCTGCTGCTCGTGGGCTTCGGCTTCAAGCTGGCCGCGGTGCCGTTCCACCAGTGGGCGCCCGACACCTACGAGGGGGCCCCGGCGCCGGTGGCGGGCTGGATCGCCTCGGGCTCGAAGATCGCCAGCTTCGTGGCGTTCCTGAAGCTGTTCCTGTTCGGGCTGGGGTACTGGGCCACGAACCCGAAGTCGCCGCTGACGCCGGGCTGGGTCGGCCTGCTGGCGCTGATCGCCGTGGCCTCGATGACCTACGGCAACTTCGCGGCGCTGGCGCAGACGAACTTCAAGCGGATGCTGGCCTACTCGTCGGTCGCCCACGCCGGCTACCTGATCGTGGGCCTGATCGGCGCCGCGGTCTCGACGACCCAGGGCGAGGCGACCGGGGCGATCCTGTACTACCTGATCGCCTACGGGTTCGCGACGGTGGGCGCCTTCGCGGTGGCCACCTGGATGGCGGCCGAGCTGGGGACCGAGGCGATCGACGACCTGAACGGCCTGGGCCGGCGCCGGCCGACGCAGGCGCTCTGCATCACGCTGCTGATGCTCTCGCTGATCGGCCTGCCGCCGCTGGCGGGGTTCTGGGGCAAGCTCTGGATGTTCATGAGCACCCTGAACACCGCCGAGACCGCCGGCCGGGCCCTGATCGGGCTGGTCGTGCTGGCCCTGCTCAACAGCGTGGTCTCGGCCTTCTACTACGTGCGGGTGCTGCGGGCGATGTTCCTGCGGCCCGCCACCAACGACCTGGGCACCACGCTGCCCTCGGGCGTGGCCTGGTCGATCGCGGTGGCGACGCTGGTGACCGTCGGGTTCGGCGTGTACCCGCCGGCGTTGCTCGACCCGATGCAGACGGCCGCGCCGCCGATGCTCTCGGCCGGCATGAGCCTCCGCTACAACGTGGAGGCGCAGGGCACGCCCGAGGAGCGACAGCGCAAGGCCGCCGAGAAGCAGAAGCAGATGGAAGAGGACCTCAAGAGGCGCGGCGTCCGCTCGGGTGCCGGCTGATCGCGGCCGTCCGCCTGTTTCCCACCCCGACCGGAACCGATCCGACCCCGCGAGCCTGCCCGATGGCGATCGTCAACACCTTCGCGAAGTGCCTGGCGAGCCCGTATCTGAGCGCCGACCCGGCCGCCCCCGCGCGGGTCGACGGCCTGCTGCGGCTGGCCGCCGACCGGCTCGAGGCGGCGACCCTGCTGCACGACGGCGGGTCGGGCGACCAGGCCGACGTGACCCTGTTCAGCTACGAGGCGATGTTCGCCTGCGTGCGGGCCCTGGTCTATCGCCAGGGCTACCGCGAGGCCGGCCTGCGCTGCCTGCTGCTGGCGTGCGAGGCGCTGTACATCCGGCCCGGCACGCTCGACGTGGCCCACATCCACGCCTTCGAGCGGGCGCAGGGGCTCAAGACGCCGCCGGCGGCCAACCTGGCCGCCGCGGCGGCGTTCCTGCGGGCGACCGTTCAGATCCTGGGCCCGGCCGCACCCCCCACCGCCTGACCAGGCGGGGGGCGGAGCGGGGCGGGGCGGTGAGATCGCGACACCGGCTCAGGCCGGGTCGGAGACGCCGATCGGGCCGACGCGGGGCAGGTCGACGTGCAGCCGGTTCAGGGTCCGGTCGGTGGGGTGGCCCAGCGGGTCGCGCTCGACGACGACCCAGCCCGGGTGGCCGTCGTCGCGCTCGGCGCTGTAGCCCTCGTCGAGCGTGTGCATGACGCTGAAGACCGACTCGTAGGCGACGAACCGCGCCACCGCGGCGATGTCCTCGTTCGAGGCCCCGGCCTCGTGGAGCCGCAGGAGGGCCTGGGCGGCGTCGGCGAACGGGCCCGGGGTCCCCTTGCGGGCGTCCTCGGCGAGGTTCTCGATCCAGAGCGGCGAGTCGGTCCAGGGGCCGATCGTCTCACCCCAGAGGTCCTTCAGCAGCAGGTAGCGGCTGAGCTGCGGCTGGCCTTCGCGGACCTCGTGACGGGCCCACTCGGCCGGGTGCGGAGCCCCCAGGGCCTCGAGCTGGGCGATCAGCCCCTCGGCGTGCTGGCGGTGCTCCGGATCGAGCGATTCGAGCCACTGGCGAGACATGGTCGACTCCGTGAACGGGGGACGGCCGGGCGACGCGGTCCGGAGCGAGCCGGCCACGGCGCCCGCGGGCCGAGGAGGACGCGGCCCGACCCGAACGCCCTCGCGGGCGCCCGAACCGGGCCAGCGCCAATCTTCACTCTACTGCGGCCGGCCGCCCCGCAACAGGCGAGCTCGGGGCCTCGCGGTCGCCCGGCACAAACGTCAGGACCCGCACCCAGCCCCGCGTACCCACCGGCCGCTCCTCCTGGCCCACCAGCCGGAAGCGCTGCTGCATGTCCCCCAGCCAGTCGCCCAGGTCGGGCTCGGGCTCGCGGCCGGAGTGGTACAGGACACAGCGCAGGGGGTGGTCGGACGTCACGCGCTCCAGGTCCGACGGGCGCGAGTGAGCCGGCCGCGAGATCGCCTGGTTGGCCAGGTAGAGGGCCGTGTCGAAGTCGGGCGACTCCCAGGGCGCCCCGCGCAGATCCCACCGCAGGCAGGCGACCTCGGCGTCGCGGGTGATCTCGGGCCAGAACCGGCGGGCGAAGTCGCGCGCGTCGCGCTCGACGGTCGTGCGGTACGGCCGGGCCACGTCCCCCAGCAGCGGCACCACGCCGATGCCCAGCAGAGCCAGCAGGCAGGCGATCGCAAACCGTCCGGCGGCGCCCGGCCGTCGCAGCCGCGCGCCGATGGCCGCCAGACCGAGCCCGGTCAGCAGGCAGAGCGCCGGCGCCAGGTGCTGCGTCACGCGCGGGTGGCCGCCATACGGATGTCGCCTCAGGGCGGCGGCGACCAGCGTCAGCGCAAAGGGCGCCAGGAGCGCGGCCAGCACGGCGCGGTCGCCGCGGCGGAGCAGGGCCGCCACCCCGACGATCACCAGCAGCGCGGTGGCTGTGCTGCCGCCGCCATCGCCGCCGCCGGGGTACGCGAGCATACGGCCGGTGTGGGTCGCGACCAGCCAGCCTGGGAGCCGCGACGGGGTGTCCAGCGGCGGGAAGGCGTCGCTCCAGTATGCCCGCATCCCGGCGAGCGTCGCGGCCGATTGCGCCCCGGTCTGCACCGCGTAGATCCCCCCGAACGTCGCCACCGTACCGATCCCCAGCGCCAGCCAGGCCCACCGCGCGCCGGGTCCGGCCCGCCAGGCGGGCAGGGCCAGCGCCAGCGTCAGGCCCCCCGCGACGAACACCGCCGGGTGCGAGACCCCCAGCGCCAGCGGGACGAGCCCGGCCAGCGCGACCAGCGGCCGCAAGTTGCGCCGCTGCCGCAGCCAGCCGACGGCCAGCGCCAGCAGCATCGCGGCGACGAGCAGGTCAGTGGCGTACGGCTTGACCTCGGCCGCCAGCCGGATCGGGTGGTACGACGCCGCGAGGATCGCCACGGCCAGCAGCCCGCCCAGCCCGGGGGCCGCCGCCAGCGCCAGGCGTCGGAACGCGACCAGCGCCAGCAGGCCGCCGACGAGGGGGACCAGCCGCAGGGTCCACTCGCGAAACCCCAGCGTCTCGACGACCGCCAGCTCGGCCCAGAGGAACCCGATCGGCGCCACCTGACCGTAATCCAGGGGACGGAGCAGGGCGGTGAAATTGCGCCGGAGGAAGTTCACCGCCAGGAACGCCTCGTTCCACCAGAGCGGCGAGTCGAGCGCGAACCGGACCAGCCGGAGCAGGGCCCCGACCGCGACCACCGCCCAGGCCAGCCGCCCCCAGTCGGGCGCCTGGTGACGGGACGGGATCGGAGCCTGGGCCGGGAACGACTCGGGGCCGACCAACGGCTCAGGCCGGGTTCGCGGGTGCGGGGGTGGGCGTGGCAATCGGGTCGCCGTGGCGGGCCCGCCAGCGGGTGACGAACCGGCGGTAGTCCTCGGGCGTGTCGATGCCGACGCTCGGCTCGTCGACCACGCCGACGGCGATCGGGTAGCCGGCCTCCAGCACCCGGAGCTGCTCGAGCTTCTCGGCCTGCTCCAGCGGCGAGGGGGGGAGCGTCGCCAGCGTCAGCAGGAACTCGCGGCGGTAGGCGTACAGGCCCAGGTGCAGGTGCGCGATCGGGCCCGACTTCGGGTCGGGCAGGCCGTCGCGGTGGCAGGGGATCGGGCTCCTGGAGAAGTACAGGGCCCGGCCGTTGCGGCCGGCGACGACCTTCACGCACGCCGGGTCGCGGTAGATGGCCTCGTCGCGGATCGGCGTGCCGAGCGTGGCCATGGGGGCGCCCGGGTCGGCCCGCAGCAGGCCGACGACGGCGTCGAGCGCCTCGGTCGACATCTCGGGCTCGTCCCCCTGGAGGTTCACGATGAGGTCGGCCTCCGGCAGGCGGGCGGCGACCTCGGCGACGCGGTCGGTGCCGCTGGGGTGGTCGGCGCGGGTCATGGCGACCTCGCAGCCGAAGCGATGCACGACGTCGGCGATGCGGGTGTCGTCGGTCGCGACGATCACGCGGTCCAGCGACCGGGCGCGGCGGGCGGCCTCGACGACGTGGACGATCAGCGGCCGGCCGGTCTCGTCCAGGAGGGGTTTGCCGGGCAGTCGGGTTGAAGCGAACCGCGCGGGGATGATCGCGACGACTTCCATCTTTGAGGCAACCCTCCCGGAGGGCCCGGACGATACAGGGGGTGTTGACGACCCCCATCGGCGGCACTGGCCCGCCGGACCGGGCGGTCGGAATCGGGCCTCACTCTAGCGGTTCCGGCCTCCGCGACAAGCGGAATCCCCGGCCCCGCGGCGCACGCCCCTGGTGCCCCCGGCGAACCCGGCGGGGCACCCGACCGGCCCAGGACGGGCCCGGTCGCCTCCGCTGGCCCCCTCGGGGGCCGGCCCGGAGCAGGACGCTCCCGGATCGGATTCTGCGCGCCTGGCGTGCGGACTCCGGACCGGACCGAATCCGCGGGAATCGCCGTTCGCCGGCGGTTCCCGAGCGTCCGCGATTGCTCCCCCCAGAAATTCGTCGCCCACGGGCCGCCCGGTCTCACGACGGGACCGCGGCCCGGCGTGTTCCCGCCACCGAAGACGTCCCCCGTCGTCGCGGCCCCACGGAAGGGGTCCGTGCCCGGCCTGCGATCGCCCTGGGTTCCGGAACGGCTTTCGGGCCCCGGCGACCGATCGCGCAGGCCTGGCGAAAAGGGGGCGTCAGCCCGGACCGAGCGGGGAGGGTGTCGCCAAGGGCCTGGCGCACCGTCCCCGGGAGCCCGATTCGCATGCCCTGGACCCGACCCACTCCGCGCCCGCGCTCCCCCCGTGCGGCCCGCCTGCCCCAGTTCGACGCCCTCGAGACCCGCCAGCTCCTGGCCACCAGCCCGGCGCCGGTGGCGAACCTGAGCAACCCCAGCTACGACGGCCTGATCGGCGCCGCCGCCGTGCGCAACTCCTACAACGTCGACGGCGCCGGCCTGGCCGCCGCGGTCGTCGACACCGGCATCGACTACACCCACCCCGGCCTCGGTGGCGGCTTCGGCGCCGGCCGCAAGGTCGAGGGCGGGTACGACTTCGCCATGAACGACGCCGACCCCCGCGCCGAGACCTGGTCGCACGGCACCATGGTCGCCGGCCTGATCGCCTCCAGCGCCCCCGAGGCCCCCGGCGTCGCGCCGGGCGCCGACCTGGTGGCGCTGCGGGTCTTCGGCAACGACAACCAGGGCAACTTCGACGCCATCGCCGACGCCCTCCAGTACGTGGTCGACCACCACGCCGAGCAGCACATCAGCGTGGTGAACCTGTCGCTGTCCGACGGCGGCAACTACCGATCGAACCCGTTCAGTTTCACCGGCTTCGGCTCGCGGATCAGCGGTCTCATCAGCCAGCTCCGCGACCTCAAGATCCCGGTGGTCGCCGCCTCGGGCAACAGCTTCGACGGCCAGTCGCAGGGCATGGGCTACCTGGCCGTGCTGCCGAAGACGATCAGCGTCACGGCCGCGGACAGCGGCGACCACCTCCTGGGCGACGCCCAGCGGCTGAGCCCGGCCGCCGGCGGCGCCTCGGCCACCGACCTGGCCGCGCCGGGGGCGAGCCTGCGGACGACCGGCGAGTCGGGCGGCTACGCCAGCGTCAGCGGCACCAGCTTCGCTGCCCCGCTGGTCAGCGGCGCCGTGGTGCTGCTGCAATCGATCTACCAGAGCCGGTTCGGGACCCTGCCGGCCGTCGCCGACCTGGAGAGCTGGCTGTCGCGGGGCGCCACGAGCCTCACCGACCCGGCCACCGGCGCCAGCATCGGCCGGCTCGACATCGCGAAGGCCGCCAGCCTGATCCCCGCCGCGCCGGCCAGCACCCCGGCGCCGGCCAGCACCCCGGCCCCGGTCAGCACGCCGGCCGTCGCCGTCGTGGCGACCCCGACGCCCGCCCCGGCACCGACGGTCGCCCCAGTCGCCACCCCGGTCGTGGCCGCCGCCCCGCCGGTCTCTCCGGCTCCGGACCCGAGCCCGGCTCCGGCCCCGGTGACGGTCGCCGTGGTCCCCTCGGCGCCGACGATGGCGGCCCCCGCGGCGGTCCAGGTCCCGACCACGACCCAGGCCGTGCTGGATCGGGCCCAGACCCGGCTGGCGGCCCGCGCCGCGGCCAGCAGCGTCAACCTCACTGTGGCCGAGACGGGCGACACCAGCCCGACCGACCCGACCACCACGCCCGAGCCCCTCGCCGAGCCGACCGCCGGACCCGAGGCGCAATCGGGGATCACGACGACGACCGGCCGGCCGGTCGCCGCGAACCAGCGCGGGGCGGCGACCGCGGGCAACACGGTGGGCAACGGGACCCTCACGGCGTTCGTCGCCGGGGCCCAGGCCCGCGATCGACGGCTCCAGGCCCTGCAGGCGCGTGGCGAGGCGCGGGCCGGGATCGTCCGGCGCTGGGCCGACTGGCTGGCGAGCTGGCGATCGTCGCGGGCCCAGGCCCGGCCGGCCGAGGTCGCCCGGCTCGCCTACCCCGCCGCCACGGCGAGCCCCCGCGCCTGATCGGATCGCCCGCGTCCCCGCCGATCGGGGCGGGGACGCGGACGCCCGGTCCTCCCGCCGGGCAGGGCCGGCCGTTTAGAATCGCCGTGGGCGTCCGGGCCAGCCGGGCGCGGTGGCACCCTCATGACAGCACGCCGGCGGGCTGAGCGCATCCCCTCACGTTCCCCCGGGACGTGGCGCCGCGATCGGGCCGATCGGCGTGGGGAGATTCCGACGTTGGACGCTTCGATCAAGCACGCGCTCGTCACGGGCGCCGGCAGCGGCGCGGGCCGCGCCATCGCCACCGCCCTGGCCGCCGCCGGACTGAAGGTCGCCCTCATCGGCCGCGAGCTCGGCAAGCTCGAGGAGACCCGCGCCGGCCTGGGCGCCGGTGCCGACTCGGCCCTGGTCGAGTCGGTCGACGTCTCCGACCGCGAGGCCGTGGGCGCCATGGTCGCCCGGGTCGAGCAGGCGTTCGGCTCGATCGACCTGCTCGTCTGCAACGCCGGCATCAACGTGACCAACCGGAAGCTGGAGGTGCTCGACCCGGCCGACTGGGACCGGATGATCGCCATCAACCTGACCGGCGCCTTCAACCTGATCCACTTCGCCCTGCCCGGCATGCGGGCCCGGAAGCACGGCCTGATCGTGCAGATCTGCTCGATCTCCGGCAAGCGGGCCAGCGTGCTCGGCGGCACCGGCTATTCGGCCTCGAAGTTCGGCCAGGCCGCGCTCGGCATCACCCTGGGCCGCGAGGAGCGGGCCAACGGCATCCGCTCGACGGTCATCTACCCGGGCGAGATCAACACCCCGATCCTCGACCGCCGCCCCGTGCCCGTGCCCCCCGAGCGCAAGGCGGCGATCCTGCAGCCCGAGGATGTCGCCCGCACCGTCCGGTTCCTCGCCGAGCTGCCGCCCCGGGTGAGCATCCCCGAGCTCGTCCTGATGCCGGCCGTCGACGACTGGTGCTGAGCCGCAGCCGCCCGGGTCGGGTGCCCGCCCCCTGGCCGACCCGACCCGGGCGCCCACGATGCTCCTGACGAGCATCGCGTGGTCGCCGCCCCCGTCCGACACCTCCAGGGAGCCGCCGCATGACTGGATCACCCCGACCTCGGGCCGCCCTGATCACCGGCGGCGGCGGCGGCCTGGGCCGCGCCATCGCCGGGGCGCTGGTCGCCGAGGGCTGGAGCGTCGGCCTGCTGGGCCGATCGAACGAGCGGCTCCAGGCCGCCGTGGCCGAGGTCGAGGAGCAGGGGCCCTCGGTGCGGGCCTTCCCGGCCGACGTGCTGGCCCCCGAGGCGCTGGCCGTGGCCGTTGCGCGCTTCGTCGACTGGGCGGGCGGGCTCGACGCCCTGATCCTGGCGGCCGGCCGGCTGCGCGGGATCGGGCCGCTGGTCGCCACCGACCCGGCCGAGTCCTGGCGCGACCTGGAGACCGCCCTGCGGGGGGGGCCGAACGCGATCACCGCCGCCTGGCCGCACCTGAAGGCCTCGGCCGCCGGCTCGATCACGGCGCTGGTGGGCCCCGGCCACAACGGCGAGCTGGCCCACGCGGCGCTCTACGCGGCGGCGCAGGCGGGCCTGGTCCGGCTGGTCGAGACCCTCGACCGCGAGCTGGCGCCCCTGGGCGTGCCGGTCTTCGCGGTCAACCCGGGGGTGGTGCCCACGCCGCTGATGCTGCACATCCTGGACGGCCTCGACGGCCGCCGCTGGCTGCCGCGGTTCACCGAGGCGTTCGCCGAGGGCAAGGAGGTCGGCCCCGAGGTCGTCGCCGAGATGGTCGCCTGGCTCGTCGACCGCCGTCCGCCCGAGCTCTCCGGCCGGGTGGTCCCGGCGCTCGGCACCCCGGCGATCCTCGAGACCCGGCTCGACCGGATCGCCGCCGAGGACCTGAACCGCCTGCGGCTCCGCTGAACCGGACCGGGACCCGGCAGCCGGCCGCCGCCCGGCCCCCCGATCCCCCAGATTGACCGGGCCGCGCGGGGCCCTTAGACTCGTTGCAGCGAGTGATGGATGGGCGAGGCGGCTCCACGGCGGTGAGGGGGGGTCCCATGAGTCTGGGCGAGGGTGGCGGCAGCGAGGTGGAGTACGAGACCCTGGAGGGCCGCAACTGGCCGTCCATCGTCCAGTACTCGGTGTTCCTGGAGAACCGCGTCGGGCAGCTGCTCGAGGTCGTCCGTGCTTTCCAGGGCTCGAAGGTCAAGATCGTCGGCCTGTCGATCGCCGACTCGGCCGACTGCTGCATCCTGCGGCTGATGCTCAGCCACCCCGAGCAGGGGCGCGAGATCCTCG
>CAZUZD010000021.1:5480-35446 GCA_964624465.1 uncultured Isosphaeraceae bacterium | reverse complement strand
CGTCCGGACTGAACTGACCGGAGCGAGTTCACGACCTGGTGGGACCGTTTCGCACCTGGGGAGCTTCGAGCCGATGAATCGCCTGTTCTGCCTCGCTCTGACGGCGGCCGCCCTGGCGGCGCCGCCCGGCCCGCGCCCGGTCCGGGCCGACGAGTTCACCTTCGAGCACGAGCACGTGCTCGGCACCTCGATGGAGCTGCGGGTCGCGGCCGACTCGCGCGCGGCCGCCGAGGGCGCCGAGGCCCGCGTGCTGGCCGAGATCGAGCGGCTCGCGAAGGTCTTCAGCACCTACGACCCCGACAGCGAGTTCTCCCGCTGGCAGGCCCGGCCCGCCGGCCCCGAGCCCGTCTCCCCCGAGCTGCTCGCCGTGCTGACGGCCTCCGACCGCTGGCGGCTGGCCACCGACGGCACCTTCGATCCCCGCGTCGAGGCCCTGAGCCGCGCCTGGGGCCTGGCCGCGCGGGCCGACCGCGTGCCGACCCGCGAGGAGCTGGCCGCGGCCAGGGCCGCGTTCGCCGCGCCGGCCTGGCGGCTCGACCCGGCGGCCGGCACCGCCGAGCGCCTGGGCGAGGCCCCCTTGACGCTCAACGCCATCGCCAAGGGGTTCATCGTCGACCACGCCTGCGCGGCGGCTCTGGACCCCGAGCGGGGCGTGCGGGGCGTGATGGTCTGCATCGGCGGCGACCTCCGCGTCGTCGGCGATCTCTCCCGCCGCATCGGCGTCGCCGACCCGAGGCACGACTCCGAGACCACCGAGCCACTGGCGCACGTCGAGCTGCGCGGCCTGGCCCTCGCCTCCAGCGGTGGCTACCAGCGGAAGCTCACGATCGGCGGCCAGACCTACTCGCACATCCTCGACCCCCGCACCGGCCAGCCGGCCGGGGGCGTGATCGCCTCGACCGTCATCGCGCCCCGCACCGTCGACGCCGACGCCCTGGCGACGGCCTTCAGCGTCCTGCCCGTCGAGGCCAGCCTGCGGCTGGCGGCCACGCTCCCCGACGTCGGCTGCCTGCTCGTCACCCCCGATGGCCGGGTCCACCGCGGCGGCGACTGGCGCCGGCACGAGGTCGCGCGGCCCCGGCTCGTCGCGCTGCGGCGGTTCGTGCCCGACGACCCGCCCGCCGGCACCTGGCAGGCCGCGGTCGAGCTGCTGGTGAAGTTCGAGGTCAACCGCCCCGAAGGGGCCAACGCCCGAGGCCTGCGGCGGCCGTATGTCGCGGTCTGGATCGAGGACGGCGACGGCCTGCCCGTGCGCACGCTGGTCCTCTGGTTCCAGAACGACGGCAAGGGCCAGCGCTGGCTGCCCGACCTCAGGCGCTGGTATCGCCAGGACCAGGTCCGCAAGCTCGCCGGCGACGCCAACGTCGTCGAGACCGTCGCCCGCGCCACCCGGCCACCGGGGCGGTACGAGGTGATCTGGGACGGCAAGGACGACGAGGGCCAGCCGGTCGACGCCGGCTCGTACACCCTCATGATCGAGGCCGCCCGCGAGCACGGCACGTACCAGCTCATCAAGACCCCGATCGTCGTGGGCCCGAAGCCGTTCGCGCAGGACCTGAAGGGGAACGTCGAGATCAAGGGCGGCACCGTCGAGCTGCGCCGGCGCTGACCACCACGCAACGCGCTGCGGCCGGCCCCGCCTGGGGAGCCGGCCGCGGCGCCGTGGGATCCGGATCGGATCGGTGCGGCCCGCGAGTCGCCTATCCCGTGATCTGGACCTGGTCGATCAGGGCCGTGTGGTTGCCGTTGAGGTTCGTGCCCACGATCACCAGATTGCGGTCGGTGGAGTCGGGCACCCGGAACGGGTCGCTGGTGAAGCGGACGTAGCGGCCATCGACCGCCTTCGCGGTGAAGTTGCCGATCACCTTGCCGCCGAGGCGGACCTGGAGCGTCTGGGCGTTGACGGTCCCGTCGTCGAGCACCCGCTGGGCGACGAGGAAGCTGACGGCGTAGACCCGGCCGGGGTCGAGGTCCACCATCTGGCTGATGCCGCCGTCGCGGGTGAGGAACGCGACCTGATCGCCGCCGGCGTCGGGGTTGTTGCGGGTGTACAGGCTGCCGCTGGCGGCGATGCCCGCGGTCTTCGCGAACGCCCAGCCGACATCGGGCCCGGTCGGGGCGACCGTGTAGCGGTTGGGCGGGCCCTGGACCGGCAGCCAGAAGTTGCCGTTGGCCAGCGGCGTCTTCGGGATCGCGATCGGCGCGGCGGTGACGACGATCGGGATCGGCGTGGTGGTCGGGATCGCCTTCTGGCTCAGGACGATCGAGGGGATGGTGCCCGAGATCGGGCCCTTGTGGATCAGCGTCGTGCCCGGGACGATGAACCCCGGCGCGGTCACGTAGGCGCCGACCTGGCCGCTGCCGGGGTTGTTGATCTGGTTGTAGAGCTTGAGTGCGTTCGGGCCGGTGAAGGTGATCATCGAGTAGCCGGCGAACTCGCCCGACGGCACCACTCCGATGGTCGCCGTGACGGCCCGGGTCGAGTTCGACCGGAGCGCCCCCCAGGGGGTCGTCGGGAACCACTGCTGGGTGTTGCCGAGCTTGCCGACGCCGCCGTAGGCGATCTGCAGGTTGTTGGGCGCGTGGTTGCCGGCGCCGCCGGCGGCGAGGATCGGGCCGGTCGCGGTCGGGTTCGAGACGTCGTCATCGACCGAGAACCCGTAGGCCGACATCCCCTGCACGACGTGCACGAACCAGACGTAGGGGTCGAGGTTGTAGACGTTGAACGGCTGGCCGCCGGTGGGCTTGCTGGGCGCGGGGTACCACTGCGACTGGTCGGGGACGGCCTCGAAGTCGTAGACCCCGCGGAGGATCGACTTGACGATGTCGCGGACCTCGCCGACCAGGATCGGGCCCCAGGGGCGATTGTAGCCGGGCAGCTCGGCCCAGAACTTGATGACGTGGGCCACCAGGTTCATCGAGGTCGGCAGGTAGGGCGATGCCGGCAGCGCCACGGCCTGCGCGGCCATCGCCTCGTAGACCGACCCGGCGAAGAGCCGGGCCTTGGACGCCTCGGTGGGGGCGAACTTGAGCGCGAACGGCTTCGTCACCGCCGGGTCGTACGGCAGCGCCTGCGGCCGGCCGAAGGTCAGCGATTGCGACGTGGGGGCGGCCGTGGTGGGGATCTGGCTCAGCAGGAGCTGACGGCCGTCGACCTTGAGGATCGTCGTCCCGGCCGGGATGCCCGTGCCCCGGACGGTCATGCCCACGACGAGCGGGACCTTCGGGTCGGCGGCCAGGGTGACCTCGTTGGTCACCTGCGGCGTGAGGTCCTTGCTGCCGGGGATCGCCCGGCGCACGAGCGTGACGGCGACGGCCTGATCGGCGACGTTCTGGTACTGCTGGACGTAGTACTGCGCCCATGAGTACCAGAGGTTCGTGATCGCCGTGATGGCGTAGTCGTTCGACGGTCGGCTGAAGACGTACGAGAGGGGGGCGTTGATGGGCAGGGTGGCGCCGGGGTTGAGCGCGACGGTCACCCGACCGCCTCCGATCGTGGCCGCGGCGGCCGCGCCCGTGCCGCCGCCGCCGACGAAGCGGATGGTGGGCGGCGAGGTGTAGCCGGAGCCCGGCTTCACGGTGCCGACGCCGGTGATCGAGCCGTCGGCGCCCACGAACGCGATGGCCTGGGCGCCCGTGCCGCCGCCGCCGGAGAGGACGACCTGCGGCGGGTTCGCGGCGCTGTAGCCGGAGCCGCCCCGGGTGACGGCGATGCCCTGGATCGAGTCGGTCGGGTCGTACTTCAGCACCCGGCCGAGCACCTGCGTCGAGGGCGAGACGGTGAGGTTGACCTGGCCGCCCCGGGCGAGCATCGAGGTCATCGTCCGGGAGAATTCGACGCGCTCGGCGGTCGTCATCGACAGCGGCAGCACGGTCGCCTGGGGATCGGTGAGGATCACGCCGCCGGCCCGCGCCGCGATCGGCCCGGTGCCGTTGCTGGTGAGCATCCAGCGGTTGGAGTCGTAGCTCGACGGGTGCACGATGCCGCCGTTGACCGTGAGCGGGCTGTCGTCGAAGAGGTTCGAGCCCGAGGGGATGACGGTGTTGCCGGCGGTGGGGCTGTAGTACTGCGGCCAGCCCGGCCGGTTCGGTCCGAAGTAGGCCCCCAGGCTGGCGGCGCCGGTGTTCTGGACGAAGGCGTTGATCGCGGCCTGGAACGCCTGGGGGTTGCGGTCGGTGGCCAGCCAGCCGAAGTCGTCGAACCCGAAGTACTCGGGGGGCGTGGTCGTGCTCTTGGAGTCGCCGTAGGTGATCGGGACGCGGCTGGCCTCCATCGCGACCGGGGCCACCAGGTTGTTCACGTACGAGACGTCGTAGTTGATCAGCGGGAACGTTTGCGCCGGGTCGGTGATGAACCGGGTCAGGTACGGGTCGCGGAACGTGATCTCGGTGAGCTGCGCCGGCGCGTCGTCGGGCACCGTCTTCGGCAGGCCGCCGGCGAAGTAGAACAGGACCAGCGGGGTCTCGCCCGCCGGGTAGCCGGCGCTGCCCTGGACCCAGACGCTGTTGCTGACCGGCTCGGCGCCGGCGATGCAGACCTGCGCCGTCGGGTCGTAGTTGTAGATGTTGGGCGTGGCGGCGGTCAGGTTCGCGCCGTCGGTGGCGATGTACAGGTTGTTCCCGTCCCAGAGGACCAGCGGGACCTGGAACGTGATCGAGGCGCCCTTCGGGAGTCCGAAGTTGGCGGTGCCGTCCGCGGCCCGGAACCCGATGTACTGGCGGAACTCGTGGTTGGTGAGGTCCTGCGGGTCGTAGAACGAGCCCGAGGTCGAGTTCGGGTCCTCGCCGTAGTTGCCGCCCCGCAGGAACGGGTAGATCGTGCCGGAGCCGCTGTTGGTGATCGTGATCGTCTTGGCCGCCCCGACCCGGTCGGGTGCCGGCTGGTTGGGCAGGCCATTGGGGTTCAGAGGGGTCGGCTCGCCGTTCCAGAAGATCGCCGAGAGCGGCACTCTCGGGTTCGAGGCGGGAATCGGGACCCCGATGCTCAGCAGCGTGCGACCCTCGAGCGCCTGGCAGCCGGGCCGGAAGGCGGCCGACCGACGGTTCGGGGCGGACCCGGGCCGGGGGCGGCGACGGGCTGGCGGATGATCGATGGCCATGGCGACGGCCCTCCGGGAGGCTCGCGGTGCAGGTCCGGTTGTGGCGCCGTCGCGGTCGACGCGCGGGGCGCACCGGGCATTCTCACCACGGCTCGTTGCCATGATCAATGAAGTTCTTGAACTTTCATCATGGTCGAGCGGCCGCGCCGGGGGCGCGCGGGGTCTGGCGGCGGTCGGCTGCCGGCGCGGCGGGCGGCGAGCCGGTCAGGATCGGGTCATGGCGCCGAGGACGTCCTGGAGCGGGACGGTGGCGAAGGAGCTGGCGTAGTCGGACATGGCGTAGGGGATGACGAGGGTGTCGCCGTGCAGCGCGGCGCCGCAGCTGTAGACGACGTTCGGGACGTACCCCTCGCGCTCGTTCTCGTTGGGCTCCAGCAGCGGCGACTCCAGCCGGCCGATCACGCGGGCCGGGTCGTCGAGGTCGAGCAGGAACGCGCCCATGGCGTACTTGCGCATGGCCCCGACGCCGTGGGTGAGCACCAGCCAGCCGGCCTCGGTCTCGATCGGCGAGCCGCAGTTGCCCAGCTGCACGAACTCCCAGGGGTACGTGGGCCGGGCGATCAGGGTCTTCGTGTACCAGAAGTGCGGCAGGTCGGAGTACATCAGGAAGATGTTCTCGTTGTCCTGCCGCGAGAGCATCGCGTACTGGCCGTTGACGCGCCTGGGGAACAGGGCGAAGCCCTTGTTGCGGACCTCGGGCCCGTTCAGGGTGCTGACCTTGAAGTGGTGGAAGTCCTCGGTCTCGAGCATCTGGGGCAGGATGACCCGGCCGTCGTAGGCGGTGTAGGTGGCGTAGTAGCAGGTCCGGCCGTCGTCGTGGGTGAAGTGGACGAAGCGGGCGTCCTCGATGCCGTTGGTCTCGGCGGGGGACGATGGGAAGATGATCCGCTCGGAGACGTTCAGCTCGGGCGCGAACCGGATCTCGTAGTTTGCCTTCGCCAGCGTCACCATCGTGTGCGCGATCGGATCCAGCTCGCGCTGGCGGGCCCGGTTGTGCCGCAGCACGTTCGCGATCGATCGCTCCAGGTCGTCGAGCGTGAACTGCTCGCCGAGCGCGGCCATCACCTGCTCGGTGAGCGGGCCGTTGACGCCCAGCTCGCTGAGCTTGAGGTAGAACAGGTGCGTGTCGTAGAGCGCGTTGGGCACCAGGTCGGGCACGGTCACGAACCGGGTCGGCTCGTCCATGTGGATCCGGCAGCCGGCGTCGATCACGCCGGAGCGGAAGGTGATCGAGGAGATGTGCCCCTCGCCGGTGGCCCGCAGGCTCAGGATGAAGCGGCGGCCGCCCTCGGGCAGGCCCGACTGGTCGGGGTGCCAGACCATCGACGGGTTGAACAGCGCGGCCGACTCCAGCGCGTACTCCTGGCTGAAGTACGAGCCGATGAGCAGCCGGCGCGCCTCGCTGGGCGGCCGGTCGGTGTTGAGGTAGTGGCGCACCTGATCGAAGCGGTGCAGGAAGAACTCGCGGGTGCGCTGGTGCCGGCCGCGGAACTCGTGCATCACGCCGGCGAGCAGGGTGTCGACCTCCGCGTCGGAGAGCGACTGGACCCGCGCGATGATCTTCTCGAACCGATGCTCGCTGGTGGGCTCGAACGGCCGCATGACGACGCGGGCGTTGGTCGGCGCGAGCACGACCCCGGTGCGATGGACATCCATGTGGCGGACTGGCGACCTCGGTGCGGAGACGTGCGGCTCGAACCCGGGAGGCCTGACCCTACCGCACCGGGCGGAACGCGACCAGGGAGCTTTCGAGCCGGTGCATCTCGGCCAGGGACATCAGGAATGCCAGGGTCGACTCGGCGCCCTGGTTGCGGTTGGCCCGGTCCTCCTGGAGCCCGTCGCAGCAGCCGCCGGTGGCGGGGTCGTAGAGCTCCTGGCCGAGGTCGTTGCGACCCAGGAACCACTCGAACGCCGACCGCGCCTCGTCGAGCCAGCGGGGCTCCTGGGTGGCCCGGTAGGCCTCCAGGCAGGCGGCGACGGTGGCGTTGGCCTCCACGGGCTGCTGGTCGAACCGCGCCGGCTCCTGGCCCTTGCGATAGAAGCCGTGGCAGCCGATCGCCCGGAAGTGCCCCTGCGGGGCGCGTTGCACGCCCACGAGCCAGGTCAGGGCCTCCAGGCCGATCTCGACGGCGCGGGGGTTCGCGCCGTCGCGGCCGGCGGCGAGCAGGGCGTGCGGCAGCCTGGCGTTGTCGTAGGCGACGACGTCCTCGAACCAGGGCCAATCCGGCGTGGCCGTGCGCTCGAACAGGCCGATGAGCAGGCCCGAGAGGGCGTCGCGGGCCTGGCCGGTCGCCCGGTCGCCGCCGAAGCGCTGGAGGTACTCCTGCACCCCGAGCAGGGCGAACGCCCAGGCCCGCGGCGAGCTCATCGCCGGCACGGCCGGCAGGGCCAGCTCGAAGTACGACGCGGCCCACGACGGCAGGTCGGGCTGGCGGGACCGGCCCACGCAGGTGCCGAGCGCCCAGAGCGCGCGGCCCTGGCAGTCCTCGGACCCGACGGTCTCGAGCCAGGTGCGGTCGAACCCCATGAAGTTGCGGAACCGGCCCCGGTCGCGGTCGAAGGCGGCCTGGAGGAACGCGGCCGAGGCGGTGGCGACGCGGCGGACCTCCGGCCCGTCCTGGCCGACCTCCTCCAGCAGCACCGTCAGCAGCAGCGCCCGGGCATTGTCGTCGGTGCAGTAGCCGTCGACGAAGCTCGGGATCGTGTAGGTGGCGTGCTGGAAGATGCCCGTCGAGTTGGTCATCCGCGAGAGGTGGTCGAGCCGCCAGTCGGGCAGC
The DNA here is from genome assembly GCA_964624465.1 of uncultured Isosphaeraceae bacterium. Classification (GTDB taxonomy): domain Bacteria; phylum Planctomycetota; class Planctomycetia; order Isosphaerales; family Isosphaeraceae; genus CAZUZD01. Next base: position 27,570 of record CAZUZD010000021.1, on the reverse strand, counting down.
TCGGCACGCTGCTCGGCGAGGGTCCGCACCGCCAGGGGCCGCGACGGCTGCGACTGGCGACCCAGGCGGGCCCGCTGGAACGACTCGGTGTAGTGGTGCGCCGACCGCTCCCAGACCATCTCGCGGCCGAGCCCGTAGGCCGTGCGCGCCAGCTCGCCCCGGCGCTCCGGGTCGCGGAGCAGGCCGCCGATGGCGGTGGCCAGGGCCGGGGGGTCGGCGAACGGCACCAGCACGCCGCGGCCGTCGGCGAGCAGCTCCTCGGCGTGCCAGTACGGCGTCGAGACGATCGGCTTGCCGCAACCGAAGGAATACGCCAGCGTTCCCGACGTGATCTGCGCGGCGTTCAGGTACGGCGTCACGTACACGTCGGCGGCGCGGATGAACGCGGTGAGCTCCTCCAGCTCGACGAACCGGTTGTAGAACGTGACGTTCTTCTCGATCCCCAGCGACCGCGCCAGCCGTTCCAGGCCCAGCCGGTACCGCTCGCCCTGCTGCCGCACCAGCTCGGGATGGGTGGCGCCCAGGATGATGTAGACCAGGTCGGGGAACTCGCCGAGCAACGCCGGCAGGGCGCGGAGCATGTGCTCGACGCCCTTGTTGGGCGAGAGCAGGCCGAAGGTCAGGAGGACCGGGCGGCCCTCGACGCCGAACTGCTCCTTGAACCGGTCGGGCTCGACGAACGGCGTGTCGGGGATGCCGTGCGCGATCCGGTCGATCTTGGCGTCGGCGACGCCGTAGATCTCCCGCAGGAAGGTGCGGGCCCGCTCGGTCATCACCACCACGCGGGCCGAGAGGTCGGCCAGCTGCATCAGCACCCGCCGCTGGTCGGGGTCGGGCTCGCGGAGGATCGTGTGGAACGTCGTGACGACCGGCATCCGCAGGTCGCGCACCAGGCCGAGGATGTGGCTGCCGGTCGGGCCGCCGTAGATCCCGTACTCGTGCTGGAGGCAGACGATGTCGGTGTTCGCGAAGTTCAGGAAATCGGCCGCGCGCAGGTAACTCTCCCGGTCCTGCTCGGCGATCTCGTAACGGACCTCGGGCGGGTACTCGTACCCGCCGGCGCGGTCGTTGACCGGGACGACGAAGCACTCGGCGTCCGGGTTCTGGGCCGCGATCGAGGCGTACATGTCGTGCGTGAAGGTGGCGATCCCGCACTTGCGGGGCAGGTAATCGCCGACGAACGCGATCTTGTGGATCTCGGTGCTGGCCATCAACCCTCGGGGCGCGAGGCCGGGCCGGACCCGCTCCGGGTGATGCGATCGGAGCGAGGTCGCGGTCCTGGGATCCGCCACCAGCATACCAGATCCCGCCGCCACGAGTCGAAGAACCCTTTCGTGACCGGTCCGCGGGCCGCGTCAGCCCAGGTCGGCCAGGCCGCGCTCGATGCGGGGCAGCAGGGCCAGGAACTCGCCGGTGAGCGCCGTCACGCGCTCCAGGCCCTCGCCGCCCCGGATCGCCGTCTCGAGCCGGCCGGCGGACTCGCTGAGGCACTCCAGGCCGTACATGCCACCGCTGCCGCGGAGCTTGTGCGCCCGCTCGGCCACCCGCGCCAGGTCGCCCCGCTGGAGCGCCCGGCTCACGTCCGCGAACTCGGCCGGCAGGCCGGCGGCGTACTCCCGCACCAGCTCCAGGAACGCGGGATCGCCCCCGAAATCGGGCGTGATGGGGTCGCCCGGCTCGGCGAGGGCCTCGGCCGCGGGTCGGCTGCCCGGGTCGGACAGGAACCGGGCCAGCGTCACGGCCAGGGCCTGACGGTCGACGGGCTTGGTCAGGTGCTCGTCGCAGCCGGCCTCGATCGAGCGCTCGCGGTCGTGCTGCATCGCGTGCGCCGTGAGGGCCACGATTGGGCGGTCGTAGCCCGAGCGCCGCAGGGCGCGGGTGGCGGCGCAGCCGTCGAGCTCGGGCATCTCCATGTCCATCAGCACCACGTCCGGCCGGTCCCGCAGCGCCGCGATCACGGCCGCGCGGCCGTCGGTCGCCACGTCGACCTGATCGAGGCCGAGCTGGCCGAGGTAATAGCGGATCACCCGGCGGTTGTCCTCGCAGTCGTCGACCAGCAGCACCCGGCCGCGGATCCCACGGGGGGTACCACCGCGGATCTGCAGCTCGTCGATGACCCGGGTGACGTCCAGGTCCTCGGGCGCGACCCACGCCAGGTCCGGTCGGTCCGGGAGCCGCAGCGGGATCCGGACCGTGAACCGGCTGCCGACCTCGGGCGTGCTCTGGACCGCGATCGTGCCGCCCATCAGGTCGACGTGGCCCCTGGCGATGCTCAGCCCCAGGCCCGAGCCGCCGAAGCGCCGGGTCGTCGAGCTGTCGGCCTGCTCGAACGGCCGGAACAGCCGGCCAATCTGCTCAGCCGTCATGCCGATGCCCTGGTCCTCGACGACCAGCGTCAGCTCACCCGGTTCGGCTCCGGTGCCGGGGGTCGCGGCGATCGTGACGTCGACCCGGCGGCCCGACTCGCTGAACTTCAGGGCGTTGCCCACCAGGTTGATCAGCACCTGCCGCAGCCGGGTCGGGTCCATCAGCACCTGCTCGGGCAGCGACGACGCCGGCCGGCAGACGAGCTGGATCTGGCGCTCGGAGGCGCTCACGCTCAGCAGCGAATTCATCTCGAGCATCACCTGCCAGGGCGGGTAGGCGATCTGCTCGAGCGCGAGCTTGCCGGACTCGATCTTGGCCAGGTCGAGCACGTCGTCGAGGATCGCCAGCAGGTGCGTGCCGTTGCGGCGGATCGACTGGGCCGCGGCGACGGACGCTTCGGGCGGCAGGCTGGGGTCGAGCAGCATGTCGGCGTAGCCGAGCACGGCGCCGGCGGGGGTGCGGATCTCGTGGCTCATGTGCGCCAGGAACGCGGTCTTGGCCCGGCTGGCGGCCTCGGCCTGCTGCCGGGCCGACTCGAGGATCGCCTCCAGCTCACGCTGGTCGGTCACGTCGCGATCGATCCCGATCAGTCGAGTCGGGCGCCCGTCCGGGTCGTGGTCCAGCAGGGCGCTGGTCTGCACCATCCGGTACACCCCGTCGGCCCGCAGCAGCCGCATCGCGTGCTCGAGCGGAACGCCGCCGGCGCGGCTCTCGGCGAACGCAGCCTCGGCCCCCGCCAGGTCCTCCGGGTGCACCCGTGATTGCCAGAACTCGGACAGGGCCCCGCGCCGGAGCACCGGGTCGGGCACCCCGAACCAGTCGATCAGCCGGTGGTCCCAGGCGACCGAGTCATCCGCGAAGTTCCAGGTCCAGGTGCCGATCCCGCCGGCCTGGGTCGCCAGCTCCAGCCGCTTGTTCGTCTCGTTGAGCCGCTCCTCGAAGATGCGTTGCGGGGTGATGTCCCGGTTCATGCCGACCATGCGGATCGGCCGGCCCTCGAGGTCGAGTTCCAGAACGCTGCTGCTGAGGACCGAGCGCACCCGGCCGTCGGGGCTCAGGATCCGGAATTCCATGACGATCGGCGGCCCGCCAGGCTGCGAGCTGGCCATCGCCGCCTCGCACCGGGCCAGGTCCTCCGGGTGCACCTTGGAACACCAGAGCTGATAGGTGATCTCCGACGGCGGCATGTCGGCGGGGATGTCGTACCACTCCCGGAGCCGCTCATCCCACTCCACGGAGTTGTCGGCGAGGTTCCAGCACCAGATCCCCATGTCGCTGGCGTCGATCGCCAGCTTCAGGCGAGCATTCATCGCCTGGAGCTGCTGCAGGTGCTCCCGCCGGGAGGTCACGTCCCGGCCCACCCCCTGGTACTCGGTGACCCGGCCGTCGGAGTCGAGCAGCGCCCGGTTGATGAACTCGACCCACCGGGTCCGGCCCTGCGCGTCGATCACACGGTTGGTCACCCGCACCGTCGGGTTTTCGGGGCCCAGCGAGGCGACCTCGGCCACCACCCTCGCCCGGTCCTCGGGGTGGATCACGGGCTCCCAGCCGTGCTCCATCAGGTGCTCGCGGGACATCCCGAAGAACGCGCAGTAGGCGTCGTTCAGGAAGTTCAGCCGGCCGTCGGTGCCGTAGCGTGCGACCATGTCGGTCAGGTCGTTGACGACCGCGCGGTAGCGCTCGCGGCCGCGGGACAGCTCGATCTCGGCCTGCTTGCGCTCGGTGATGTCGGTCACCACGCAGAGGGTGCCGGTCGGCTCGCCCTCCGCGTCGAGGAGCCGCGAGCCGCGGAGGATCACGCTCCGCTGGCCCAGCACCGTGCTGGTCTCGACCTCGCGCTCGATGGGGCCCTCCGACGCCAGGGCTGCCGCGTCGAGCCGGCGATTGCGCTCGGCGAACTCCGGGAACAGCTCGAAGTCGGTCAGCCCGACGATCGCGTCGATCGGCTTGCCCTGCCGCTCGGCGAACGCGCGGTTGACCCGGGAGTAGCGGCCCTCGCGATCCTTGACGCACACCGGAGCCGGCAGGTTCTCGAGGATCAATCGGAGCAGGTTCTCCTGCTCCTTCAGGCTGGCCTCCGCCTCCCGCCGGTCGGTGATGTCCTGCACCTGGGCGATGGCATACTGCGGCTGGCCCTGCTCGTCCCGGACGATCGAGGCGCCCAGCATGGTCCAGACCGTCCGGCCGTCGCGGTGCCGGAACGGCGTCTCGACATGGATCCGGCTGGCCGGCTCCTCCCAGAGCTGGTGCTCGATCCGGGCGGAGCGGTCGTGGTGCTCCGGCGGCGTGACGTCCTGGAGGGTCCGGGTCCGCAGCTCCTGGGCGGAGACGCCCAGCAGCTCGCAGAAGGCCCGGTTCACCCGGAAGAATCGGCGGTCGGGCCCGATCAGGACCATGCCGGTGGCGGAGTCGTCGAACGCGGTCCGGAACTGGACCTCCGAGCGGGTGAGCTTGCCGTCGAGCCGCGCCAGGGTGGCCCCGACCCGGTACTGGGCCGTCACGTCGGACAGGACCCAGAGCCGGCCCACGTCGCTCGCCGGATCGATCGGACTCGATCCGACCTCCAGCACCCGCTCCAGTGGCTCGCCGAAGTACCACTTCCAGCCGCGAATCGAGCGGTCGGGCGCGGCCGCCAGCGCCGCCGCGACCCCCTCGTTCTCGGCGGCGTTCGTGGCCGAGCTCCACAGGCGGCCCAGGGCCTGGGCAATCGCGGCCGTCGCCTGGCAGTCGGCGGGCAGGCCGAGCTGGCCGGCGGCCTTCGCGTTCATCCAGGAGCGCTCGTCGCCGGCGCCGATGCAGAGCACCGCCTGGGGGATCGTGGCCAGGATCGACGCGAACCGGCTCCCCAGGTCGTGGAACTGCGCCTCGAACTGACCGAGGCGGATCTCGCCGTCGAGCAGCGTCCGGATCCGCTCCAGGTACTCGCGGAAGCCCGGGTCCGTCCCCAGCGCCGCCGGGACCATGAGCCGGAACAGCCCCTGGAACCGGTTGATCGACACCGGCAGCGACACCGGCACCCGGCCGGGCACCCCCGGGGCCTCCGGCCCGACCGGTCCCACGACGATCTCACCCGCGGCGATCAGGCGTCGGAGTGAGTCCGGGTCGTCCGCCGGGCCCGCGCTGTCCGCCGGCGCCGCCGCGATCACCGCCACCGACGGCCCCTCGACCAGCCGCAGCAGGACCACGGACTCGGTCGGGGTCTGCTCGTGCACCAGCCCGACCAGGCGCGCGGCCAGGCCGGACGCCTCGCCGGCAGTCCGGATCGCGGGCAGGGCCTGCGAGAACGCGATGTAGCGGCCGTCCCAGACGATCGTCATGGATCGAATCGCGTTCCAGAGAATCCTCACAGGTCCGACCACCTCGTCGGCGGGCTCCGGACCTCGGGCGTGTTGCTCTCGCGCAGACGAGTTGGCCGGGGGTGGATCCGGGAAGTGACCGCGTTGTCGTCCCGATGGCCCGGCGATCCGACCGGCACCGCGCACGGCCCGGGCTGCCGGCTCGGCCCAGATCCGGTTCGGGACGTCGCCGGCCCGAACCCGCAGGATGGTGGCGCAGGCCGGCCCGGCACGCCCGGCGCCGCGGTGGCGGCCTGCCTCCGGCCCACGATCCGCTCCAGGCTACCCGTCCGTGCGCCGGCCGCCCAGTGCTCTGCCCAATTCCCTACGGCCGCCGATGGCTGGTCGCCGCCCTCGGTCACCCACCGGGCCCGGCGGGAGCGGCGGGTCGTGGACCCTGGATCTGACGACGAGCCGCGGCTCCGGAGGTCCACGACGGTCGGTCGTGCCGGCGGATCCGATCTCCTGGCCAGGGCGATTGAGGACCACGGCACGGGGTGGTAGGATCGAAACCTGCGCGACATTCCGCTCGAGTCCAGCTCAGGGACACGTCGTGTCCGGCCCACGCCGACTGCTGCACACCCTGCTCGCCGGTCTGGTCGTCCTCGTCGGACTCCCGAGGATGGAGCAGCGGCACGCACATGCGAACGGTGGCGATCCTCATCACCACCACGAGGTCGAGGCTCCTCAGGGAGCCGACCCTCACGAGCACCATGAGGCCCGCCCTGGCGATCCCGACCAGGACGCCACCCCGGATCAGGACGGCGTCGAGCCCCCCTCGTGGACGTCGGCGCTGGAGTGGCACACGCACCAGTCCTGGGGTGGCGGGCTGATCGGTGCCGACTGGCGCCCGGCGGGCGAGGGCGACCCCGCAACGGTCGAAGCCGACCCGTCCACCGGGATCTGCGACGCGCGCACGCCGACGAATCTGTCGAGCTGGTTGGAGGCCCTGGCGCTCCTGAGATGCGTCCACGGCCCCCCGGGCTGGCCGAGGATCGCCGCTCCGCGCGCATCGCGACTTGCGCAGACGACCTCCGAGGGCGGCGCCGTCCCGCCGCTCTGCGATCGCGCGCGCCATGAACGCTCCGGCGTTCAACGGATCTGAGGCGCCCCCCCGACGCTGGATCGGCCGCCACCGGGCGGCTTCGCGTCGGCGCGCCCCGAGAGTGGTCTCCAGGTCCTGTGTTGCAACCCGTTTCCCCGTAAGAGGATTCGCTCATGCGTGTCTCGATGACGGTTCGGTTCCCGGTGGCGATGATCGGTGCGGTCCCCCTGGGCGTGATCGCCTTCGGCCTGATCGGTTGCGGTGACACGACGCCGGAGGCTCCCCCGAAACCGGCCCCGGCCGCACCGGCTCCCGCGACCGCCGGCGTGACGGACCCGGACGACGTGCCGATCACCGAGGCGGACGTCACGCGCCCCAGAAGCTTTGCCGAGGCCATCACCCGGATCGAGGGGTTTCGCGCCGTCATCCGCGACGAGATCGCGGCGGGCCGGCCGACGAAGGCCCATCGCGCGCTCGACGAGCTCGACATCGTGCTCAACTGGCTCCCGGGCATTGCGCGGGACAGCGGGGTTCCCAAGGACCACTGGGAGGCGGTGAACACCACGGCACAGACGATCCGGGGCCTCTTCAATCAGGTCCATTCGCGGATCGATGCGAAGCAGGAGCCCGATTACGGGGCCGTGTCCGTGGCGATCGAGCAGGCGATCACGGCGTTGAAGGCGATCCCGCAGGCGTCGGCCGCCGTCGAGCCGGCGGTGCAGCCATGACGCCGAGCTCCGGGGCCCGGCGTCCCCACCGACTGGCCAGCGTGCTCGGCCTCGTGGGCCTGTTCGCGGCGCTACCGGCCCGGGCCCACGATGGCCATGCCCCCCTGCCTTCGAAGGGGGCGACGGTGCAGGGCAACCAGCTCCTGCTGTCCGAGCCCGCGCGCCGGGCCATCGGCGTCGAGACGGCCAAGGTCACGCTGGCGGACCTGGAGCGGACGGTTCGCGCGCAGGCCCAGGTGCAGCTCCCCTGGCATCAGCAGGCCCTCGTGACGACCCTGATCCCCGGGCGGATCGCACGCGTGCTCGTGCGGCCCGGCGATCGGGTCGAACCGGGGCAGCCGCTGGCGCTCATCGAGGGGCTCGAGCTGGAGGGCCTGCAGCGCGAGCTGCTGCGGGCGCTGGCCGAGCGGGCGCTGGCGGATCGACTGCTGGCGCAGCGTGAGGGGCTCGGCCGGAGCGATGCGATCGCGATGACCGTCATCCTGGAGGCGCGTCGCGACGCGGCGGAGGCGGCGGCCCTCGTCGAGATCACGATCCGGAAGCTGCTGGCCCTGGGGCTCAGCGACGCCGACCTGAAGCGCGTCCAGGAGTCGAGGGCCCCGATCCGGAGCCTGCCGATCACCAGCCCGATCCGGGGCGAGGTGGTCCATGCCGATGTGCGGGCCGGGCAGGTGGTGGCGACGGACGAGCACCTCTTCCACGTCGTCGACCTCGCCGAGGTCGAGATCGCCGGCCAGGTCCTCGAATCCGAGCTCGCGCTCGTCGCGATCGGTCAGCCGGTGCAGGCCCGCTTCACCGCGCTGCCGGGGGTCGACTTCCCCGGACGCATCGAGCACACCCATCTCCGGGTGGATCCGGGCACCCGGACCCTGACGGTGATCGCCCACGCGGCCAACCCCGAGCACCTCCTCAGGCCGGGCATGTCCGGGCTGATGACGATCCGCGTCGGCTTCGTCGATCAGGCCATCGTCGCGCCGGTGGCGGCCATCGCGGGAAGTGGCGACGCGCGATTCGTCTTCCTGGAGCGCGCGGCCGGCCGCTACGAGCGCCGACGTGTGAGCCTCGGCTCGCGGTCGGGCGACCTCGTCGAGATCCTCGACGGTGTGTTCCCGGGGGACCAGGTCGTCGTGACCGGGACCGGCCTGCTCACCGGGCTGTTCCCGGCCGAACCCGGCCGGAGCGATCGCGCCCGGTCGCCCACGACCCGGCCGGTCGCCGAGCAGGCTCCCGACGACGGCCGGTCCGCGTCGCATGGTCCGATCGTGGCCCACGCCGACATCGAGCTGCCCGTCGAGCGGCGGCACTACGCCTCCACCCAGGTGGAGGGCCGCATCGCCCGGATCCTGGTGAAGCCGGGCGACCGGGTGCGGGCCGGTCAGGTGCTCGCGGAGGTGGAGAGCCTCCCGCTCCGCAGTCTCCAGCTCGACCTGCTGAGGACGAAGGCACGCCACGAGTGGACCCGCGACCTGGTGGAACGCGGTCAGTCCCTCGCGGTCACCCAGGCGGCGCCCCGGATCGAGCTGTGGCGGGCGGAGACCTCGCTCGACGTGATGACCCAGACGATCGACGAGATCCGGGCGAAGCTGCTCGCGCTCGGGCTCGACCGCGACACGCTCGAACGCCTCGAGTCGAGCCGCCTCGACGCCGAGGACCGGAGGCTGACGCTCGACGCGACGGTCCCGATCCGATCCCCGGCCGATGGCCAGCTCGAACACTTCGACGTCGTCCCCGGCCAGGTCGTCCGGCCCTCCGGGCCCGGCGGCTCCACTCCCTCGGCCGCCGCGCTCTTCGAGGTGCTGGATCGGAGCAAGCTCTGGGTCCGAGCCTACATCCGCGAGGCCGACGTGGCGCGGGTGCAGGTCGGCCAGATCGCCCGGGTCAGCGTCCCGGCGATCCCGGGGCTTCACGTCCGGGGCGCGGTGGTTCGCATCTCGCCCGTCTTCGAGCCTGGCCTCCGGCTGCTGCCGGTCTGGATCGAGGTCGAGAACAGCGACGGCCGCCTCTTCGAGGGGATGCAGGCCGGGGTCGTCCTCGAGCCCGCCGCGCCGCCCGATGGTGTCGTGCGCCGCCCCGCGGGGGGATCGTGATCCATGCTCGACCTGCTGATTCGCTGGTCCCTCACGAACCGGGCCTTCGTCCTGATCGCCGCCCTGGCGCTCGCCGCGTACGGCTCGTACCGGGCCACGCAGATCCCGGTGGACGTGTTCCCGGATCTGAACCGGCCCACGGTCACCGTGATGACCGAGGCGCATGGGCTGGCGCCCGAGGAGGTGGAGACGCTCGTCAGCTTCCCGATCGAGTCGTCGCTCAACGGCGCCAGCGGGGTGCGGCGCGTCCGCTCCGCCTCGGCCGTCGGGCTCTCGATCGTCTGGGTGGAGTTTGACTGGGGGGCGGACATCTACCGGGCGCGGCAGATCGTGAGCGAGAAGCTCCAGCTCGTCCGCACGCGGCTGCCCGCCGACGTGAATCCGGTGCTGGCGCCGATCACGTCGATCATGGGAGAGATCCTCCTGATCGGGCTCCAGGCGAGCGGGCCGACCGAGGCCATGGCGCTCCGGACCCTGGCCGACTGGGTCCTCCGCCCCCGGCTGCTGGCCGTCCCGGGCGTCGCCCAGGTGACCGTCATGGGGGGCGAGGTGCGCCAGTACCAGGTGCTGACCTCGCCCGAGCGCATGGCGCGGCACGACATCACGCTCGACGAGCTCAACCACGCGGTCGAGCAGTCGAACCGGGCGACCGGCGGTGGGTTCCTCCTGGACCAGGACCGCGAGTCTGTCATCCGGATCGTCGGGCGGGCGGAGAGCCTCGAGGACATCGCGTCGACCGTGGTCCGGCCGGGGAGTCCCGTGCCCGTGACGGTGCGCGAGGTCGCGGACGTCCGGTTCGGTCCGCCCGTGAAGCGCGGCGAGGGGAGCATCAACGCCGCGCCGGCCGTGATCCTCTCGGTCCAGAAGCAGCCGGGGGCGGACACGCTGCGGCTCACCGCCGACGTCGACCGCATGCTCGCCGAGATCCGCGCGACCCTGCCCGCCGACGTGACGATCGACGCCGGCATCTTCCGCCAGCAGCGGTTCATCGAGGCCGCGATCGCCAACGTCCTGGAGGCCATCCGCGACGGGGCCCTCTGGGTCGTGGTGGTCCTGTTCGTCTTCCTCTGGAACCTCCGGGTCAGCGTGGTGACGCTGACCGCCATCCCGCTCTCGGTGGTCATCACGGCGGTCGTCTTCGACCTCATCGGGCTGACCATCAACACGATGACGCTCGGCGGCCTGGCGGTCGCGATCGGCGAACTCGTCGACGATTCGATCGTCGACGTCGAGAACGTGTTCCGCCGGCTCAAGGAGAACCGGGCCAGGGAGCGTCCCGACCCGTCGCTCCTGGTCGTCTACCGGGCCTCGTCCGAGGTCCGCGGCAGCATCGTCTACGCGACGGTCGTCGTGATTCTCGTCGTACTCCCGCTCTTCGCCCTGCCGGGGCTCGAAGGTCGCCTCTTCGCGCCGCTGGCCCTCTCCTACCTCGTGACGCTGCTGGCCTCGCTGCTGGTCTCGCTGACGGTCACCCCGGCGCTGGCGTCGTACGTGCTGCCCGGAGGGCGGTTCCTGGAGCGGCGCGGCGACCCGGTGCTGCTCAGGGGCCTGAAGTGGCTGGACACGCGGGTGCTCCGCGTCGCGCTCCGCCACACGCGGGCGGTCCTGCTTGCGGTGCTGCTCCTGGTCGTGCTCGCGATCGCGAGCCTCGCGGGCATGGGCGGCGAGTTCCTCCCGGAGTTCAACGAGGGGACGCTCACGATCGCGGCGACCGGCCCGCCGGGGACGAGCCTCGCCGAGTCCGACCGCATCGGGCGCCGGGTCGAGGAGTCGCTGCGCTCGATCCCGGAAGTGACCGGCGTGTCGCGTCGAACCGGTCGCGCCGAGCTCGATGAGCATGCCGAGAACGTCAACGTCTCGGAGATCGACGTGAACCTGATCGAACCCGAGCGTCCCAGGCCCGGCCTGCCGGCCGCGGTGCTGCGCGCGATCCCGGGGCTGCACGGCCTCGGCGTCGAGCGGGTGGGCCGGCCGCGAGAGCAGGTCCGGGCCCAGGTGCGTGAGGTGCTCTCGGAGGTGCCCGGCGTCGTCTTCAACATCGGCCAGCCGATCTCCCACCGGCTCGACCACATCATGTCCGGCATCCGCGCCCAGATCGCGGTGAAGCTCTACGGGCCCGACCTGGACGTCCTGCGCGACACGGCCGACGAGATCTCGCTGACGATGGCGGGGATCCGTGGCATCGTCGACCTCCAGGTCGAACCCCAGGTGCGCGTGCCGCAGGTGCGGGTCCGGATCGATCGCGAGGCGACCGCGCGCCAGGGGCTGACCCCGGCCGGGGTGGCCGAGGCCCTCGAGACGGCCCTCCAGGGTCGCGCCGTGTCCCAGATCCTCGAAGGCCAGCGAACCTTCGACCTCGTGGTGTGGTTCGATGCGGCCGCCCGCAACAACATCGAGACGATCCGCTCCACGCGGGTGAGCACCCCGTCGGGGGCGCGGGTGGCGCTCGGCAGCGTGGCGGAGGTGATCGAGACCGATGGCCCGAACACGATCAACCGGGAGAACGTCCTCCGGCGGATCGTGGTGCAGGCCAACGTCGCCGGCCGTGACCTCGAAGGCGTCGTCGCCGACATCCGCGGCGCGATCGCGCGAACCGTGACCCCCAGGCTGCCGCCCGGCTACTTCGTCGAGCTCGGAGGCCAGTTCGAGGCCCAGCGGCAGGCGAATCTCCGCCTCCTCGTGCTGGGACCGCTGTCCCTGTTCGTCGTCTTCCTCGTGCTCAGCAAGGGGCTGGGTTCCTGGCGAGCGTCCCTCCAGGTGCTGGCGAACGTCCCCCTGGCGGCCGTGGGCTCGATCGTCGCGCTGCTCATCGCCCACTGGCCGGGGGTCGCGGCCTTCCAGGGGGTGAGCTGGTGGCAGTGGCCGCGGGTCTGGACCGGTGCGGTGACGCTCTCGGTGGCGCACTGGGTCGGCTTCATCACGCTGACGGGCATCGTCGCCCGCAACGGGATCATGATGATCTCCCACTATCAGCACCTGATGAGCGCGGAGGGCGAGGCGTTCGGGCCGGCGATGATCGTGCGCGGCAGCCTGGAGCGGCTGGCCCCCGTCCTGATGACGGCGCTGACGGCCGCCATCGGACTGATCCCCCTCGCCCTCGGCGCGGGGCAGACGGGCAAGGAGCTCCTCCACCCGCTCGCCGTCGTCGTGATCGGCGGTCTGGTCAGCTCGACCCTGCTCGATCAGGTCGTCACCCCCGCGCTGTTCCTGATGTTCGGGCGACCCCCCACCCCTGGTCCAGGCTCCGAGGGACTCGGAGACACCGGCGCTCCGGGCTCACGGCGGGATCGGGACGGGCCAGGGCGTCCCCTCGGATCGTGACCGGCTGCGGCTCACGTGGTGCCGCGGGCGGTCACGATCTCGCGCACGGCCGCCCAGCGCGTCAGGTCCTGGCGGCCGATGGCGGCGGCCATCAGCTCGGGGAACAGGTCGGGCGTGCAGGCGAACGAGGCGATCCCCAGCCCGGCGAAGGCCGAGGCCACCTGATGGTCGTACGACGGGGCCCCCTCGTCGCTCAGCGCCAGCAGCGCGACCATCTGCACTCCGGAGCCGACGATCGCCGCGGTGCGCTTGAGCATCTCGGCCTGGTCGCCCCCCTCGTACAGGTCGCTGATCAGGACGAGAATCGTGTCCTGCGGCCGGCCGATGAGTCCCTGGCAGTAGGCCAGGGCGCGGTTGATGTCGGTGCCGCCGCCGAGCTGGGTGCCGAAGAGGACGTCGACCGGATCATCGAGCTCGGAGGTGAGGTCGACGACGGCCGTGTCGAAGACGACGACCTGGGTCTTCACCGCCGGCAGCGAGGCCAGCACCGCGCCGAAGATGCTGGCGTACACGACCGACGGGGCCATCGAGCCGCTCTGGTCGATGCAGAGGACGATCTCGCGGAGCGCCGACCGCTTGCGACCGTGGCCGATGCGGGTCTCGGGGATGATGGTGCGATACTCGGGCTGATAGTGCCGCAGGTTGGCGCGGATCGTCCGGTGCCAGTCGATCTCGTTGTGCCGGGGCCGCCGGTTGCGGACCGCCCGGTTCAGGCTCCCGAGCACGGCCTGGCGCATCGGCTCGGCGAGCTTGCGTTCCAGCTCGTCGACCACCCGGCGCACGACCAGCCGGGCGGTCTCGCGGGTCTTGCCGGGCATCACGCTCGACAGCGAGACCAGGTCGGCCACCAGCCGCACGTCGGGCTCGACGGCCTCGAGCATCTCGGGCTCCAGCAGCATCCGCCGCAGGTCGAGCCGCTCGAGCGCGTCCTGCTGGAGCACCCGCACAACCGACGCGGGGAAGTACGACCGGATGTCGCCGAGCCAGCGGGCCACGCTCGGGGCCGACGCCCCCAGGCCGCCCCGGCGCCCGGCCGCCCGGCCCCCCGCCTCGGCCCGGCCGTCGTCGCGGTAGAGCGCGGCCAGGGCGCGGTCGATCTCCAGGTCCCGACCGCCCAGGGACACGCAGGTGCCGTCGGCCTCGTCGCCGCCCAGGATCAGGCGCCAGCGGCGGAGGCGTTCCTCGTCCTGGCTCATCGGGTGGCCTCCTGCGGTGGCGGCTCGTCGGCGACGCCGAGCAGCCGTGCGACGATCGGCAGCACGGCCAGGCCGCGGTCGGGGTCGAAGTCCGCGGTCGCGGTCGTCGGGCCCGCCGCGGGCCTGGGGCTGCGCCGGGCCCGCTCGCCCATCTGGCGGCGCTCGGGGGCGGTGAAGGTGGCGAACGTGCGGCGGATCAGGGGGAGCACGGGCAGGAAGGCGTCGGGGTGCAGCGTGGCGATCCAGCCGTCGAGCACGTCCCAGAGCGCCGGGTCGTGGATCAGGATCAGGCCGCTGCCCTGGAGCAGCCCCTCGATCCAGGCGGCGGCCGCGGCCGGCTCGCCCGCGATCGACAGGGCCAGGTTCAGTCGGCGCGCGGCCTCGGCCGCGTCGAAGCCGCCGGCGTCGAGCAGGATCCGGGTGCAACGGCCCTGGACCAGCCCGTGTAGGCCGCGCTGATCGGCCAGCCGTTGCAGCACGGCCAGCCAGGTGGCGCGGTGGCCGTCGTCCTGGAGCAGGGCCACCGCCCGGTCGACGTCGAGGATCCGGTCGAACATGGCCCGGGCCGCGTCGTCGTCGAGCGAGCCGCAGGCGCCGGGGAGGTTGATGGCGATGCGGGCGACGATGCCGTCGACGGCGTGGCGGATCATCGACGTGTCGGTGTTGCGGACGTCGCCGTAGCGCAGGACGTTCGCCAGCGGGGGCAGGGCCGCCATCAGGTGGGTCACGTCGCTGGCCACGGCCGCCTCGGCGTCGAGCCGCCGCATCAGGTGGCCGACGACGTCGGGCAGGTCGGCCAGCAGCGCCCGGTCGAGCAGGGCGGTCAGCTCGGGCAGGCCGGTGGCCCGGTCGGCGGCGTCGCGGGCCCTGGCGGTCGCCGCGTCGATCAGGGTGTTGCCCCAGATGCCGGCCTCGATCAGGGCCACCGAGTACCCGGGCTCCCACTGGAGCGTCCAGACCTCGTGGAACGTCCCCTTCTTGCCGCCCGCGTGCTGCACCTCGCCCCAGGGCACGCCCAGCAGCGCCAGCCGGTGCAGCAGCCGGCTGCGGTCGAGGTCGTTCGGCTTCCGGAGGTCGAGGTCCTCGACCGTCTGCGACGCCGAGGGCACCAGCCGGAGCCGCTTCTGCTCGCGGGCGAGGTCCTGCTGGAGGGGCACCGCCGGGGTCTCGGCGGGGACCTCGCCCAGCAGCTCGCCGACGATGAGCTGGCGATCGATCAGGCGCATCGGTGCGGCGTCGCCCTGGCAAAGGATCGCCTCGACCGCCTCGTTCAGCTCGCCGAGGCCCGGCAACGGCAGGCCCCGCAGCGCCGCCAGCGCCTCGGCCAGCCGGACGGCCTCGATGACGTGCGCCGACGAGGCGTCCAGGTCCTGCTCGCGGAGCAGCCGGGCGACGCGGGTCAGCCAGCGGGGCACGACGCCCGACTCGTGGGCCCAGAGGTGCGCGTACCAGCCGGGCGACTCGATCCCCGCGCCGTAGCCGCTGGCCATGGTCAGCCGGCCATGCGTCCAGGGCACCCAGGTCGCCAGCACCTTCGTCTTCGGCAGGCCCTGGAGGATCGCGGCGTCCTCGCGGGCCGACGAGCCGGCAAGCGCCGGCGCGTGCCAGGCGCCGCAGACGACGGCGATGTTGCGGAAGCCCTCCGCCTGCGCCGCCCGGATCGTCTGCCGCATGAACGCCTCGCGGCGCTCCTCGCGACCGTCCTTCGCGCCCGGGAACTCGTCGCGGAGGGCGGCCATCGCCTCGCGGATCGCGGGGAAGAGGTCGACGTCGTCGCGGCGGTGCTCGACCATGAACTCCCACCAGCGCTCGCCGTCGCGGAACCCGGCGGCGCGGGCCAACCAGCCGAGCGGGTCGCGCCTCGGGTCGTCGGACGGGTCACGGCCCTCGGTGGATTCCGGCCCGGATTCCGCCGGCTCGTCGACCAGGAGCTGGTGGGCCATCGGCAGGTCCATGAACCGCACGGACACGCCGCGCCGCAGCGCGTAGCCGATCGCCTGCCACTCGGGCGAGAAGGCCGCGAACGGGTAGTAGACGGCCGCGCTCGGCCGCTCGGCGGCGTAGACGAGCAGGGCGACCGGCGGCTTCATGTCGGCGTGGGCCACCAGCGGCAGCAGGGCATCGGCGTCGGGCGGGCCCTCGACGAGCACGGCGTCGGGCCGGAGCGACTCCAGCGCGCGCAGCAGGCTGCGGGCCGATCCCGGGCCGTGGTGGCGGATGCCCAGCACGTGGACGGCGGCCGCGGCAGTGGACGCGGCGGGCGCGGGGGTCGCGGTGCGGGGCATGGGTCAGGACACCTCCCGGCAGGCGCGATAGAGGTCCTTCCAGCCGTCGCGCTCCTTCACGACCGTCTCCAGGTACTCCTGCCAGACCACCCGATCCTGCACCGGGTCCTTGACCACCACCCCGACGAGCCCGGCGGCGAGGTCGCCGGCCCGGAGCGAGCCGTCGCCGAAGTGGGCGGCCAGCGCCAGGCCGTGGCCCACGACCGAGATCGCCTCGGCCGTGCTCATCGTGCCGCTGGGCGACTTCAGCTTGGTCTTGCCGTCGGTGGTGCGGCCGTCGCGCAGCTCGCGGAAGATCGTGACCAGCCGGCGGATCTCGTCCAGCGCCGGCGCCTCGGCCGGCAGCTCCAGCGCCCGCCCGAGTGCGGCGACCCGGGTCTGCACGATGGTCACCTCCTCGTCGGGTGAGTCGGGCACCGGCAGGACGACCGTGTTGAAGCGGCGGCGGAGGGCACTCGAAAGCTCGTTGACCCCCTTGTCGCGGTTGTTGGCGGTGGCGATCAGGCTGAACCCCTGGGTGGCCTGCACCTCGTCGTTGAGCTCGGGGATCGGCAGGGTCTTCTCGGACAGGATCGTGATGAGCGTGTCCTGGACCTCGGCCGGGATCCGCGTCAGCTCCTCGACGCGCGCGATCTTCCCCTCGGCCATCGCCCGCATCACCGGGCCCGGCACGAGCGCATCGCGCGAGGGCCCCTCGGCCAGCAGGCGGGCGTAGTTCCAGCCGTAGCGGATCGCCTCCTCGCTGGTGCCGGCGGTCCCCTGCACGAGCAGGGTCGAGTCGCCCGCGATCGCGGCCGCCAGGTGCTCCGACACCCAGCTCTTGGCCGTGCCGGGCACGCCCAGCAGCAGCAGGGCCCGATCGGTCGCCAGGGTGGCGATCGCGATCTCGATCAGCCGGCGGCTGCCGATGTACTTGGGCGTGATGACCGTGCCGTCGGGCAGGGTGCCACCGAGCAGGTACGTCGCGACCGCCCAGGGGGAGAGCCGCCAGCGCGGGGGGCGGGGCCGGTCGTCGGCGCGGGCCAGCGCCTCCAGCTCCTCGCGGAACTGATGCTCGGCATGCTCGCGGAGCACCGTCGTCGTCGTCCCCGGTGCCGTCACCGGCGCCGCGGCGGCCGACTTCGCCCCGGGCTTCCCGTCCGTCGCGGCCTTCTTGACGCCCATCAGGAGAGCTCCCCGATCATGTCGACTCGGAACTGGAGGAGGGCCAGGAACTCCTCGTAAGGCCGTTGATCCGTCGGGGGCCCGTCCTGCCCCCGCAGGGCCCAGCGGGCCGCCGCTTGCAACGCCGGGCCGGCGGGCGCGCACCGGCGGAGGACCATCAGGAACCGCATCACCTCGTAGCCGAAGTACCGCTCGGTCGCCAGCCGCCGTCGGACGCGCTCCAGGACCTCCTCGGCCAGCGCCTCGCCCCAGGGGGCGGGCACGTGCTCGAGCAGGAGCATGAGGTCGTCGGCCAGCGGCCCCTCCCGGCCCTCGTCCCGCAGCAAGGCCAGCGCGAGCGCCTCGCGGCGACCCTCGGGCAGCGCGGCGATCACGCCACCGACCTCGAGACCGGGGCCCGCCAGGCGGCAGTGCGGGAGCAGCGCCTCGATCCAGTCGGCGTCGGCCGATCGGCGGGCGGCCGCGATCAGGGCGGGATAGAGCGGGTCCTTCCACGGGCTCTTCAGCGCCGCCGCCACGATCTCGGCCGGCGATTGGCCCCAGGCCTGGGTCCAGTGCACCGGCGGGATCCGGCCCAGGATTTCCCCGAGCCACCAGGCCCGCTCGCCGATCCCGGGCCGGCCCGGCTTCAGCTCGATGCCGTCGCGGATCATGGCCCGGTCGCAGGCCTCCGGCAGCTCGACGCGGGCGAACGGCGCGGCGGCCGACCGGGGCGGGTCGATCCCCTCCAGGCCGAGGCACGGGGCGATCCGCTCCTGCATCCGCCGGACGAGCCGCGACGCCGGCAGCCGCGTCAGCAGCTCGGCGGCGGCGGTCCGCACGTCCTTGCGGCGGTCGTCGAGGGCCGACTCCAGGAACGGCTCATCGTCGGGACCGAGGCCGACCTCCAGCGCCTCGACGAACGCCGCGCGCTCGGCGGGCGTGTCGGTGGCCCAGGTCGTCGTGGCGAGCTCCCGCGCCCGCGCCGGGTCGATCGCCCGCAGCCGTCGCAGCAGGGCCCCCCGCTGCTCGCCGGTGCCCGTTTGCCAGATCGCCTCGGCATCGGCCGGCACGGGCGCCGCGACGTCGGCGGTTTCCACGTACGACCAGTCGGAGTTCAGGCGGGCCAGCCAGCGGCCGCGCTCGCCGATCACCGCCAGGATCGCCGGCCGCAGGTCCAGGTCGGCACGGGCCCGGTCCAGCAGGGCCGGCAGGTGCTCCTCGGGCACCCGGCCGCCGGCACGCTCCAGGGCGCCGAGCCATTCGGGGAGCAGATCCGTGGCGTCGCCCGCGAGCATCGACCCGAGCCGGGCGCCGGCGGCGGGCGCGCACCTCGGCCGCGACTCCTCGGGCGCCCGATCCGGACGCGCGGCCGCGTCGCTCCCGAACCGCCGCCCCGCCCGGCGGACCGTCGCCAGCGTCGCGGCCGTGCCCAGGAGCCGCTGCTCGGGGGGCCGGCCGTCGAGGCCACCGACCACGGCGCCGAGGGGACCCGGCAGCGGGGGCGGCGTGAACGCCCGACGCTCGGTGCCCAGCAGCGCCGCGGCTTCCAGCTCGGTCCAGGGGGTTTCGACGTCCATCGTGCGTCGCGGCTCCCGGGTTCAGGACAGCGGCAGATATCGACCCTCGGACCAGGCGCCCTGGGGAGCCAGGGTGTCCCCGTCGAACTCTCCAGCCAGCGCGATCGGACGGCCACCGCCGAGCGCGACGAGGTTCCAGCCACGCTGGTACGTCTCGGACAGTGGCAATCGGGTGCCGTCGCCGTCGCTCACGGCCCACGAACCGCCGTGGCGCACCGCGTGCACCGCCCTCAGGGCGATGGGCACCCGCTCGATCCAGGGGTTCCGGGCCAGGGCCCCGGAGTAAGCCGCCAGCGCCTCGGCGATCGTGGCGGCTCCCGGACCGTCCGCGCAGGCGGCCGCCGTGGCGTGGCGCGCCTTGACCAGCGCCCGCAACGGGAACGACCCGGCGAAGAACGCCAGCTCGGCGTCGACGACCGTGCCGGGCACCAGGCTGGTGTCGAGCGGCTGCGAGCCGTGGGCGAAGTGGAGCACCAGGGCGGCCCGGCCGGTCTGCTCGCCCCAGAGCCAGCGGCGCTGGGAGCGCAGGCGATCCTCCTCCTCGACCCGCTGCCCGAGCACGATCCAGCGGTCGCGCACCCCGGCGCCCGCCAGCACCTCCTCCTGCGACTGCGTCCAGCCCACCAGCGCCCGGACGTCGTCCCGGGTGGACTCGGGGAGCGACTCCAGCCGGCGGTGCGCCTCCAGCAGCAGGTGGAGCCGGCCGAGCCGCTCGAGCAGGCGGCCCTGCCAGCCCTCGCCCGAGGCGGGGATGCCGGCCAGCTCGCGGACGAGCCGGGCCGCGCCCGGGGCCTGGGCGTCGACCATCCGCGCGGCGGTCCCCTCCCAGAACGAGTACGGCTCGCCCCGCACGGCGGCGAGTCCGCGACGGGTCAGGTCGCCCAGCCAGCGGTCCAGGTCGTTCAGGCCGGCCTCGACCCGGGCCTGCCGCCCGGCGGCGACCTTCGCCTGTCGCTCGGCCGCCTTCCGCGCCGCCTCGGGATCAACCGCCTCGGCCTGGACCTGGGCCTCGGCCTTCTGGGCCTTCGTCTCGGCCTTCTTCGCCCGCGTGTCGAGCCAGTCGGCGACCCAGGGCGGCGGCGGGCCGCTGCCGAAGTCGCCGGGGCGCTGCACGAGCAGCAGGAACAGCCCCAGGGCGTGCTTGCAGGGGAACTTCCGGCTCGGGCACGAGCAGCCGAAGGCCGGCTCGGCCAGGTCAATGCGGGTCTGATACGGCTTCGAGCCGCTCCCCTGGCACTCCCCCCAGGCCGCGCGCTCGTCGCGGGCCAGGGTGACCCATTTCCGCACCGTCGCCAGGTCGCGGCCCGCCTTGGCCGAGGCCGGGTCGGGGGCCAGCGCCAGTACCTGCTCGGCTGTCCAACTCATGCCGCAACCCCTCCACGGCCCGGCCACGGCCGGAGACGCGGTGTCCTCGCGGATTCGAACTTAGCGGCGCCCGGGCCGCATGCAAGGGGGTAGATCGACACTTCACCCCTCAATCGCAATCCGCGTGCAGGAGCGGCGCCCGCGCTCGCTCGCACTCCAGCTGCTTGCTTCGGGGTCGGTTCTGGGTTACCTCAAGGGACCGCCCCGCATCGAGGAGCCACGCCCGTTCGAGGCCGCGCACCGCCTGGAGACCATCGGGGGCATCCCCCGGGCCCGGGCCGTTTTCCCGGCCGCGACGCGACGGGTTCCGATGCTGGCGTGGCCGACGCCCGCCGTCCCCTGGAGATCGAGGAACCGATGACCGGCATGCTCCTGGCAATCGTGGTGGTCATCGGCTCGATGTCGGCGTGGGGGGACTCGACCTTCGAGCGGGAACTGCACACCTGGCGCGACGCCCGCGAGCAGGCGCTCCGGGCGGACAACGGGTGGCTCACGCTGGCTGGCCGGTTCGCCCTTCAACCCGGGGTGAACACCATCGGCACTGGCCGGGACAACGATGTCGTCTTCCCGGTCGAGCTGAAGGGCACCGGCCCGGAACGGCTGGGCGTGATCCACGTCGATGCGGCGACCAGCCGCGTGACCCTCCAGCCCGCCGACGGGGTCGAGTTCGTCGCCGGCGACCGGTCGTTCACCGGCGCACGCGAATTCGCCGTCGACCGTCAGGACTGGGTCGGCCTGGGCCGCCTGCGGTTCCAGATCATCGTCCGGGACGGCAAGTTCGTGCTCCGGCTCGCGGACAACGCGTCGGCGGTGCGGCGGGACTTCCCGGGCTGCCTCTGGTATCCGGCCGACGAGCGGTTCCGGGTCGAGGCGACCTTCGTGCCGTACCCGGAGGGCCGGACGATCCCGGTGGTGAACGTGCTCGGCCAGACGTCCGAGCAGCCGTGCCCCGGCTTCGCCCGGTTCCGGCTCGACGGCGAGGAACGGACCCTGGACGCGATCGCCGAGGGCGACGGCCTGTTCTTCGTGTTCCGGGACGCGACGGCCGGCGACACCACCTACCCGCCCGCCCGGTTCCTCACCATCGATCGGCGCCCGCCGGACCACGCCAGCTTCACCCTCGACTTCAACCGGGCGTACAACCCGCCGTGCGCAGTCTCCGCGTTCACGACCTGCCCGACCGCCCCGAAGGCGAACGTGATCAAGGTGCGGGTGGAAGCCGGCGAGAAGTACCGCAAGCGCTGACGGGCCCGGGGCGGCTTGATCGCGGGGCTCCGGTCTGGTCAAATGGCGTTTCAGTTGATCAGTCGTGAGTTTAATCACGTCTGAGATCGCCGTTCGACGCGGGCCGTCGTTCCACAGCCGGACGTGATCCCCTCCGGAGCGAGCCGCCGTCGGCTGGAGGGTGACCCGCGGCGGTCGCTCGCGAATCAGATCACGTCAGCGAGGCCCCTGCGATGTCGAGGTCCCAGCCCGGGCGCGGCCGCCCGATCTCCCGGTTCCGACCCGCGGTCGAGGCGATGGAGGAGCGGACGCTGCTGTCGCAGGCGGGCGCGCGGGCGGAGGTCGCGAGCGTCGCGGCGGCGGCCGTCCGCCGGAGCCCCCCGCCGGTGCCGGTGGTCGCCTCCGCCGAGGCCC
>CAZUZD010000021.1:0-5470 GCA_964624465.1 uncultured Isosphaeraceae bacterium | reverse complement strand
GCTGGCAGCAGGCGCTGATCCACCGGGCACGGGCGCAGCACCCGCGGGAATGGCGGACGCTCCTGGCCCAGTTGCAGCGGCGGGACCCGGCGGCCGGTCGGGCGCTGGTCGCCGCGATGCACGGGCGAGCCCCGGAGGGCTGGAACCTCGGCCTGGCCGCGATCCGCCGGGAATTCCCGGCCGCGCCGGGGCTGCCGCGGCTGGCTCCGCACGCGGCGGTGACCGCGGCGATCCCCGACCCGGGCCTGCCCCTGGGGCCGGTCTTCGACCTGGGCACCCGCTGGCGGGAATTGAGCCCGAGCTGGCCGACCGGCGCGAACACGGTGGCGATGAGCGCGGACAGCGTCGTGCTGAGCGCCCCCCTCGAATCGGGGGAACTGTCCCTGTACGACCCGTACGCGCAGACCTGGACGCAGGTCTACACGGCCCCTGCCGGGACGCAGATCGTCGGGCTCGCCGCCGACCAGGTGCTGCAGGACTTCGCCGGGTATGACGTCTACCGCAAGGTCTGGGTCCAGACGATCGACGCCCAGAACAACTTCGCCACACAGCTCATCGCGCTGGTGGGAAACAACGGGAAGTACGTCGGATCCGTGAACCTGGGCCTGGCGCCGCTGCCGGGCGGGGACTGGATCGAGCAGGTCGCCGCCGGATCCGACGGCACCGCCTGGGCGATCGGAGGGGTGAGCAAGCAGCTGTACTCCTACGGTGGCACGGCCTCGAACACCTGGACGAAGCAGTCCTCGGGCGGAAACCTCCCGTTCGCCCTCTCCGTGGGCTCGGCCGGCAACGTCTGGCTGACGGCCCTGGAGGGTCTGGCGCCCAACTACACCACCCAGAGCTTCCGGCTGACGAACGGGGTCTGGCAGCCGCTGCCGGCCCTGCCCGGGTTGGGTGCGGGCGTGGGCACGGCCGACGGCACGTTCTGGGGACAGACCCCGGCCGGACTGTCGGTGCTCCCCCCCGGGGCGACGACGTGGGTAACGGTCGACGCCCCCGTGCCTCCCAGCGGCCTGGTCCAGTTCGCGGCGGCGTCGCGGTACCGGCTGGTGGGGGTCAACCAGGCCGGGGGCCTGTCGTTCCTGACGTACGGCCTGGCGGACCAGCCCGCGACGGGGTACGCCGCGTGGAC
This sequence comes from uncultured Isosphaeraceae bacterium, assembly GCA_964624465.1. Lineage (GTDB taxonomy): Bacteria > Planctomycetota > Planctomycetia > Isosphaerales > Isosphaeraceae > CAZUZD01. The sequence continues at coordinate 4,338 of CAZUZD010000021.1, read as the reverse complement.
GACCGGCCGGCAGGCCGCCTACGACGCGATCAACACGCAGCTGGGTTTCGCCCGCTCGCCGACGGTCCCCGCCCGCAGCTGGGGGTTGCGGCAGCAGTACACGAACCAGTTCGCCGTCTACGACCTGGCGCTCTTCCCGTCGCTGATCTTGACCATGGCGCGGCCCCGCGGCGTGTCGGCGGGGGACTGGCAGGCGGTCCGCTCGCAGCTCCTCTCCGAGCTGTCGTCGGTGCTGGCGACCTACCGGATGTTCGACGAGCTCGACTCGCTGAACCTTCAGATCGCTCAGCAGGCGACGGCGCTGCTGAGCCAGACGAAGGACCTCGTCGAGCTGAGCACGGACGATCAGGCGGGGTCGATCTTCACCGTCGTGTTCACCGACCTGTTCGAGGCGGCGCTCGCGGGCCTCGCCGGCGCCGCGAGCGTCGTCAGCCCGGCGGGCGGCATCGTGGCGGCGATCCTGGCCTCGGGCATCGACTCAGGCATCGGCGACGTCACCGGGGGCGGCTCGGGCACGTCACTCCAGACGACGTACGTCAAGCTCCAGACGCAGCTGGCCTCGGTCCTGAGCGCCACCCAGGAGGCGAATTCCGGCTTCAAGGGGTCGATCCTCAGCGACCCGGGACGGTTCCTGGCGGTGGGCGCGGGCATCCTCGACGGCACGCTCTACTGGCCGCCGGGGTCCAACCAGAAGCTGGCGCAGGCGACGGACGACGCCTTCGAGGGGTACTTCCTCCGCAAGCTCGCGCCGTTGCAGTGGAAGGTGCTGAAGTTCGAGCTGCCCTCGCCGGACATCCGGCCGCCCGGCGTGCCGAGCTACGCCAGCTATTTCGACGCCGCGAACGACATCCTCTGGGCGCTCGGGAACGACTCCGGCCTGTTCTACAAGTACCCGTCGCAGCCGCTGCTCATCAGCGAGATCAACCGGCTGACCGGCTCGACGACCCAGCAACTGGTGACCAACCAGCAGCCCGGATGGTTCACGGTGGAGACCATCAACCTGAACTCCCCGGGCTGAGGGCGCCGGCGTCGTGATGCCGGGCAGGTCGCCCGGGTGTGGTTCCGCGGGCCCGAGGCGGCCTTCCGGGTTCCGCCAGGCGAGCGGGCGAATCCGTGATCGCTCGAACCCGGTGGCTCACCCAGGGCGCGCCCCCACTCCCTGCCCGAGCCCGGATCGCTTGCAGACTGGACGGTCGCCCTTCGTCCCCGATGCGGTACCCCATCCCGCGCCGTCGCCGCGGCGCTCACCGGCCCGACTTCCGGGAGCGCCAGCGGTCGCACCTGGCGGATCTCCCGGGGTCAATCCGGCCGCGGGCCCGCGGCCCCGGCGACCCGGGGGCCCGAGACGGCTCGCCGCGAGTGGTTGCTGCTGGAGCCACAAGGGGCGATCGTGCGCGCTCCGTCGCGAGTGCGCCGGGAAGGGTTCGAACGCCCAGGACCCGGGTCGGGACGGCGAGGACACGGCCCAAGACGCGGGCGGACTCCGGAGGATTCCGACCCCGGGAGCTGGCTGTCGTGGGTCGGGCGGCTCGAATTTCGCCGCCGTTGCCCGTAAGTTGGCAGCACCATGGTCCCCCGTCGACGTGGGAATCGCCAGCATCGGGGGTGTGGCAGGGACGAGGACAGCGTCATGCGGTTCCAGACGCCACGACGGCTCCGTACGCTTGGACTGAACACGCGCATCCTGCTCCTCGTCGGGACCCCCGTCGTGGTCACCGCCGTGATCACGACCTTCCTGGTCTACGCGTCCACCCGGCGCTTCGTCGAGGAGGCGATCGGCGACCAGATGGTCATGCAGGCCCGGATCGTCGCGCACCTCGTGGCCATCGCCCAGCAGCAGCGGCCCGACGGGATGGCGCCCGAGGAGGTCAACCGCCACCTGAAGGACCTCGCCCGCTTCGCCAAGGAGCAGAAGGACTACGACTACGAGTTCTGGATCACCGACCGGACCGGCCGGGTGGTCATGGGCACGGAGGGGGTGGAGTTCACGTTCCAGGCAGACCAGCCGCAGGCCGGGGTCTTCCTGCGCCTGCTCGACGGCGATCCCCGGCACACGGACGTCGTGGTCCAGGAGAGTCGCAAGCGCGAGATCGACAACCTCGTCTACAAGTACGTGGGCGTCTCCGGGGCCGACGGCCCGCGGATCGTGGAGGTCGGCTACCGGACCGACTCCTTGCTCGCCGAGCTCGCCACCAAGAACGCGCGGCTGGCCGCGGGTATCGCGGCCCTGCTGCTGACCAGCGGGGCCATCGGCTACGTCGCGCTCCGGCGCCTGGTGACCGTGCCACTCGATCGGCTGACCGCGGCCGCCCAGGCCGTCGAGGACGAAGCCTACGAGCTGGGGGCCCTGGACGAGGTGCGCAGACGCGGCGATGAGCTGGGACGGCTGGCCTCGGTCTTCGAGGACATGGTGACCAGGCTCGCCACGCGCTACGACGAGCTGGTCAACTTCATGCGAGCGATCGTGATCAAGGTCGACGGGGATCACATCGTGACGTTCGCGAACCGCTACGCCTCCGAGCTCCTCGGCTACTCCAACGCCGAGCTGGTGGGGCAGCGGCTGGACCTGATCGTACCGCCGGAGTGGCACGACGCGGTGCGGCAGCGGATGGCCGCGCTCAACGGCCAGGACGTGCAGGTCAACGAGGTCAACCAGAATGTGACGCGGTCGGGGGAGCGGATCTGGGTCGCGTGGTCGAACCGGGTGATCCGGACCGGCGAGGGACGCGAGAAGGAACTGCTCTGCGTCGGCAACAACATCACCGAGGAGATGCGGCACAAGCAGCGGCTCGAGGGCCTGATCGGTGATCTGGAGCATACGAAGGAGGAGGCGCAGAGGAGCGAGCAGCAGGTCCGCACGCTGATCGAGGCGATCCCCGACGCCCTGGTCATCAGCGACGAGCAGGGCCGCATCCGGCTGGTCAACGCGCAGACCGAGCGGCTCTTCGGGTATCGCCGCGAGGAGCTCATCGAGCGCACGGTGGATGAGCTCCTCCCGGAGCGACTGCGCGCCGGGCAACCGTCGCGGCCCGAGGACGCCGGCCGGAATCCGTCGGACCGCTCGATCGCCAGCGCCCGGGCCCAGACCGCGGTGGACAAGGACGGCTGCGCGTTCCCCGTGGAGGTCAGCCTCAGCCCACTCCCCGACCCGGATGGGCCGGGGATCCTCGTCTGCAGCTCGATCCGGGACATCCGGGACCTGAGCCGGCTCGAGCAGGAAGTGATCGTCAGCGAGGAGCGCAGCCGACGGATCCTCGAATCGACGGCCGAGGGGATCTTCGGGGTCGACCAGGAGGGCGTGATCACGTTCGTCAACCCGGTCGCCACCCGGCTGCTGGGGTACGCGGCCGAGGAGCTGATCGGGCAGCCCTCGCACGCCCTGATCCATCACAGCCGGGCCGACGGCACCCCGTATCCGGTGGAGCAGTGCCCGATGCACGCCGCCTACACCCGTGGCGAGGCGAGCCGCATCGACGACGAGTTCCTCTGGCGCCGGGACGGCCACGGGCTCCCGGTCGAGTATGGCGCCACCCCGATCCACAAGGACGGCGCGATCGTGGGCGCCGTGGTCAGCTTCACCGACATCACCGAACGCCGGTGCGCCGAGGAGGCGCTCAAGCGGAGCCGCGACCAGCTCGAGCACATGAACTTCCTGGCCGACAGCGCCCTGGACCTCACGAAGGCCGGCTACTGGCACGTGCCGCTGGACGGCTCGGGCTGGTACAACTCGTCGGAGCGCGCGGCCCGGATCTTCGGCGACCCGCCCACCCCCGACCACCGCTACTCGCTGGCGCACTGGGCCGAGCACGTCCGCCTGGGCGACGCGGCCGCGGCCGAGGTCACGGCGGCAAACTTCGCCGCCGCCGTCGCGGGCAGCGTCCCGGTCTACGACACAACCTACGCCTACAAGCGGCCGGTCGACGGCCGGACCGTCTGGATCCACGCCCTCGGCCATGTCGTCAAGGACGAGCATGGCAAGCCGCGGGACATGTACGGCGTCACCCAGGACATCACCGACTTCAAGCTCCTGGAAGCGGACCTGGTCGCGGCCCGGCAGAAGGCCGAGGAGGCCACCCGGGCGAAGTCCGACTTCCTGGCCAACATGAGCCACGAGATCCGGACGCCGATGAACGCCGTCATCGGCATGACGCATCTCGCCCTCCAGACCGGGCTGACCGCCAGGCAGCGCGACTATCTCCGCAAGATCGACGGCTCGGCCAAGGCCCTGCTGCGGATCATCAACGACATCCTCGACTTCTCGAAGATCGAGGCGGGCCGGATCGAGATCGAGGCCGTCGCCTTCGACCTCGAGGAGGTCCTCGACAACCTCGCCGGCGT
>CAZUZD010000020.1:0-38201 GCA_964624465.1 uncultured Isosphaeraceae bacterium | reverse complement strand
CGCAGGGCGGCCTGACGAAGGAAAACTACGGCCGCGATCACCACCCGCGCTGCTTCACCATGTGGATGGCCGGCGGCGGCAGCAAGGGCGGTACGATCTACGGCGAGACCGACGAATTCAGCTACAACATCGTGAAGGACCCGGTCCACATCCGTGACTTCCACGCCACGATCCTGCGGCTGATGGGCTTCGACCACGAGAAGTTCTCGTACCGCTACCAGGGCCTCGACCAGCGGCTCACCGGCGTCGAGCCCTCGAAGGTCATCCCCGAGCTGATCGCCTGACCGACCTCGCTCCCCGGCATCGATGCGCCCCCCTCCGACGCCGCCAGCTTCACCGCTGGCGGCGTCATTGCGTTGACTGACCCGGAAGCGCACGGGCCGCGTTGAGACTGGTCCAGGTGGCCAGATCAGGCCGGGTCGGGCAGCGGCAGGCGGACGGTGAACTTCGAGCCGCGGCCGGGCTCGCTCTCGACGCTGAGCCGGCCGCCGTGAGCCTCGACGATGCGGCGGGTGGTCGGGAGCCCCAGGCCGCTGCCCCCGGGCCGGGTCGAGACGAAGGCCTCGAAGATCCGCTCGCGGTTCTCGGGCGGGATCCCCACGCCGGTGTCGACCACGTCGAGCACGGCCCACGGGCCCTCGCGGCGGGTGGTGAGGATCAGCTCACCGCCGTCCGGCATCGCGATCTGGGCGTTGCGGATCAGGTTGAAGAGCGCTTGCTTGAACAGCTCCGAGTCGAGCAGCACGCGCGGCAGGCCCGGGTCGAAGGCGGCGCGCGAGACGATCCCCTGCGCCAGCCCCTCGCCCTCGCAGAAGTCGCGCACCTCGTCGACGAGGTCGTTGAGGTCGACGGGTCGCGTCTTCAGGTCCTGGATCCGGACGAAGCGGAGGAAATCCTCGAGGATGGCCTGGAGCCGGTGGCTCTCCTTGCGGACGCGATCGATCTTGATGAGAGCCCGCCGCTCGCGCTGATTCTCGGGCTGCTCAAAGTCCTCGGCGAGCAGGTCCAGGTTCATCCGCATCGTCGACAGCGGGGTGCGGATCTCGTGGGCCAGGCGACCGGCCAGCTCGGCCACCTCGCTGGTGGCCGCCCGCGCCTCGGCCAGGTCGCGCTCGGCCGGGGTCGGCGAGTCTCCGGGGCCACCCGCAGCGAGGCTCTCCATGATTGCAGGAGCCCCGGGCCCCGTCGACCGTTCGGTCTCCGATCGAGCAGATCGGGACGGGTCCATGGTCGGAACTCCGGGAAACGGACAGGAGGGCGTGCGGTGGAGTCAGGGGGACGCGGTCCAGGTGCCAGCATGCCGGTGACCGGGTCGCGTGGCGGCCGCTGAGTTTGGCGAACCACGAGGGGCCCGATCAAGACACGCCCGTAGCGCGTTGACCGGGCCCCCAGGGGATCGGAGGAGCCGCCCACGGTTGCGGGCGGCTCCAGGGTCAGACAATCGGCAGATCGACCGGGACGGTCGACCGGCTCAGCTGCGGCGACCGCCGTCGCGGCGGCCACCGTCGCGATCGCCACGACGCTCGCCTCCGGGGCCGCCCGGACCGCCGGGGCCACGCGGGGGACGATCACCACCACCCGGGGGCGGGGTCGTGCCGGCGAACGGATCGGTGAGCCCACGCTCGGCCATGGCGACCTTGCGGGAGAGCTTCACGCGGTCCTGGTCGTCGATGCTGATGACCTTGACGAGCATCGGGTCGCCGACGCGGCAGATGTCGGTGACCGAGCCGACGTAGCCGTCGGACAGCTCGCTGATGTGCACCAGGCCGTCCTTGCCGGGCAGGATTTCGACGAAGGCGCCGAAGTCCTTGATGGCGGAGACGCGGCCCTCGTAGATGGTGCCGATCTTGACACCCTCGGTCATCGCCTGGATCCGGTCGCGGCAGGCCTCGGCACCGGCCGACGACGAGCAGGCGATCGTGACGATGCCGGTGTCCTCGATGTCGATCTTGGTGCCGGTGTCTTCCTGGATCTTGCGGATCGTCTTGCCGCCGGGGCCGATGATCAGGCCGATCTTCTCGGGGTTGATCTGGATCTGGATCAACCGCGGGGCGTTCGGCGAGATCTCCTCGCGCGGCCGGCGGATGGCGCGGAGCATGGAGCGGAGGATCTCGAGCCGGGCCTCGCGGGACTGCGCGAGGGTGGCCTCGACGATCGCCTCGCTGATGCCCTGGTTCTTGAGGTCGAGCTGGATGCCCGTGATCCCGCGCTGGGTGCCGGCGACCTTGAAGTCCATGTCGCCGAAGTGGTCCTCGTCACCGATGATGTCGGTGAGCAGGACGTAGCGGCCGCTGGCGTCGTCGCAGACGATGCCGGTGGAGATACCGCCGACCGGGTCGGAGATCGGCACGCCGGCGTCCATCAGGGCGAGGGTGGCGCCACAGACGCTGGCCATCGAGCTCGAGCCGTTGGACTCGAGGATGTCGCTGACCAGGCGGATGGTGTACGGGAACTCGCTGGGCGGCGGCAGCACCGGAGCGACCGAGCGCTCGGCCAGCATGCCGTGGCCGATCTCGCGACGGCCGGGCCCACGGATCGGGCGGCACTCGCCGACGGCGTAGGACGGCATGTTGTAGTCGAGCATGAACTTCTTCGAGGTCTCTTCCATGAGGCCCTCGACCCGCTGCTCGTCGGCCGAGGTGCCGAGCACCGTCGTCACGAGGGCCTGGGTCTCGCCGCGCTGGAAGAGGGCCGAGCCGTGGGCGCTGGGCAGCAGGCTGACCTCGCAGGCGATCGGCCGGATGTCCTTCGGGCCGCGGCCGTCGGGGCGGTGGCCGTCGAGGATCAGCTCGCGGACGACCCGCTCCTGCAGGGCGTAGAAGGCCGACTTGACCCGCGCCGGCGTGGGCGCGTTCTCGGTGCCTTCCTCGGCGTACTGGGCGGCGTGGTCGGCCAGCACCCGCTCCAGCAGCGCCTTGACGGCGGCGTTGCGCTCGGCCTTGATGACGGTCTGCTTGGACTGCTTCAGGTCGTGAGCGTAGCGCTCGTGCAGGGTCTGCACCAGCGAATCGACCCGGATCTCGGGCTTCACGTACGGGGCCAGGCCGGCTTCCGCCCGCAGCTCGTGCTGCATGGCGATGATGTCCTGATTCAGCCGGTGCGCCTCGCGGATCGCGGCGAACATCTCGGGCTCGGGCAGCTCCTGGCCGAACCCTTCGATCATTACGATGGTCGAATCGGTGCTGGCGACGACCAGGTCGAGGTCGCTGGCCTGCATCTCCTCGACGGTCGGGAAGGCGACCAGGCGGCCCTCGATCCGGGCCAGGCGGACGGCGCCGATGGGGCCAAGGAACGGTACGTTCTCGGCGAGGATCAGGCTGGCCGAGGCGCCGAAGATCGAGAGGACGTCCGGATCATTCTTCCGGTCGGCCGAGATCGGGCCGGCCTGGATCTGGACCTCGTCCTTGTAGGCGGGCGGGAACAGCGGGCGGATCGGGCGATCGATCAGCCGCGAGGTGAGGATCTCTTTGGTCGTGGGGCGACCTTCGCGCTTTATGAAGCCGCCGGGGAACTTGCCCGCGGAGTACGTCTTCTCGCGATAGTCGACGGTGAGGGGGAAGAAGTCGATCCCCTCCCGGGGGTTGGCCGTCACGACGGCCACCAGGCTCATCGTGTCGCCCAGGCGGACGACCACGGAACCGCTGGCCTGCTTGGCCAGCTTGCCCGACTCGATCGTGATCGTGCGATCACCGATCATGCGCGACACGGAAATCGGTCGCTTCACCGAAATTGCCATGAACACCTACCTCGGCCGGTCGGGTGCCGGCGCGGGGTGCGATGATCGCGATCAGAACCGGGCCGCCCGACCCACCGGCTCCGAGAGCCGGGGCGTCGGGCAGTCGCAAATTCAGAGGAAAAGCGAAGGGAGGGGCGGAGCGGGGTGACAGCCACTGGGGCGCGACGCGCCAGTCCGCCCGCGTCCGGTCACTTACGGAGGCCGAGCCGGCCGATGACTTCCAGGTAGCTCTTGCGGTTGTGCAGCCGGAGATACTTCAGCAGGCTGGACCGCTTGGAGACCATCATCAGCAGCCCGCGGCGGCTGGCGTGGTCCTTCTTGTGCGACTTGAAGTGCTCGGTCAGGTCGTTGATCCGGGCCGTCAGGAGGGCAATCTGCACCTCCGGCGAGCCGGTGTCCGCATCCGCGCGGCCGAACGAGGTGATAATCTCCTGCTTCTTCTCTTTGGTGATCGACATCGCACGCCCCACAACCGCGGCCCGTCCGTCAGTACAGGGCCAAACTGAAACACGGCTCAAATTGAGTCGCCTACTTTAAGCATCTCGCCTCCTCGAATGCAATGCCTTCCTGACGCCCTGGGGCCCCTCCGGCCCTGATTTCGGCCGGATGCGCCGGCGCGGGCCGGCCCTCGGCCCTGCTGTGGCCGTCTGTTCACTGCAACTGGGAGGCGGCGACGACGGTCCGGCCCCATTCGCGCCGGAGCGGATCCAGCGTCGCCCCGAAGCTCTTCCGGAGCGACTCGGTGCCGACGGTGCGGGGGTCGGAGTCGACCGGGGCCAGCCGGAGGGCGTCGATCAGGGCCGTGAAGCGAACCGGATCATGGACCCGCAGGGTGTACACCAGCGACCAGGCCTGTCCATACGCCTCGGCACGGTAGCCGGCGCGGAGGTTCGCATCCTGGAGCAACGGCTCCAGCGCTCCGGGGCGCACGGCGGTCCTGGCCTTCGCCAGCCGTTCCGGCGGCGGGGAGGCCAGCCCGGCCCAGCCATCGCCGGCGATGGCCTCGAACTGCATGGCCAGCCCTTCATGGAGCCAGATCGGGAAGGCGCCCGGGCGGGGTTCCAGACGCGTCTCCCTGACGAGCAGGTGCACCAGTTCGTGGGCGGCCGTGCCCCGATCAAGCTGGCGCCACTCCAGCTCCAGGACCAGTTCAAGCCGGTCCAGCTCCCGGCTCGCCACCCCGGCCCCGGCTCCCTCCCCTGCCCCCAGGCGCTCACGGCCGGCATCCAGGTTGGCCCGGCGGCGGCGGTAGGATGTGTCGCTGCGAGCGTCGTAGCTGAGCGCCAGCGGGCGGGTGGGATGGCAGTAGCCCCGGGTGGTCAGGTGGGCCGTCGCCCCCTCGCGCTTCAGATAGGCCAGGTAGTCGAGCCGGTCCGAAAACCAGACGCTGACGAGCCGTGTGCGGGGGGAGGGCACTTCCAGACCCAGCCGGGCCAGCTCCAGCAGGAAGCCGGAGTAGACCGTTTCGAGCAGGTCGAGCCGCTGCCGGGCCTCGGGCTCGGAGTGCTGGTGGAGCAGCGTGATGTGCGGGCTCTCCGCCACGACGAACGAGTCCGGCAGCCCGGTGTGGAGCTTCGAGAGGTCGGGGGCCGGCAGCGGGACGGCCGCCTGGTCGAGCGCCCCGACCAGGCGGGCGATCCCGGCGTCTCCCGGGTCGGTGGCGCGGGCCGTCCGGAGCAAGGCGGTCGCCTCGCGCACCAGCCCGTGATCCAGGGCCCAGAGCGCGGCCGTTCGCATCGTCTCGGTCCCGCCGGCGACCGCGGCCGCCTCGCGCTCTGACCAGGCCTCTGCGGGCCAGGGGTCGGCGCCGATCCGACGGAAGTCACTGCGAGGGAACGTGTAGGACCGGCCCCAGGGGGCCTCGACCTGCACGCGATCGGCCGCCACTGTGGCGGGCAGCGTGATGCGATCGCCCGCAAGGAAGGTCAGTTGCTCTCCCCGTGCTGTCAGGCAGAAGCCGGCCAGCAGGACCCAGGGGAGCAGGAGGTGCGGCCGGCTCGGCATCCGTGACACTCCTGGGGCCGGGCCGATCTGGTGAGGGCCCTCGATCTTGTCCTCAATCTATCGGTCGCGAGGCGACCCGGGTCCACCGGCCCTTGAGCCGCAGGAATGGGAGTTCCAGACCGTAATAGGAAACGGCAGCCAGGCCGATCGTGGCGCCCAGGGCCGCCAGCGACGTGAGGATCTCCTGGTTCGGAAACCAGCCAACGGCCTCGACCACCCGGCGGGTCCCGTCGAGTGCCAGCTCATGCACCATGTACAGTCCGTAGCTGATGCGGCCCAGCCAGACGAGCCAGCGGTGAGCCAGGAACCGCCCGACGGGTCCGTCGCCCGCCGTCAGCACACCGACCAGGGCCGCGCCCAGCGCCCAGAGTGGGACGAAGCCCCAGGCCCGCATCGCCACCGAGCCACGCGCCAGCCCCGGCCAGGCGAGCAGGCCGATGAAGGCGAGCAACACGGGCCATTGCAACCAGCCAAAGACCCGCCGCCATCGGAGCCCGGGAGTCCAATGGTGCAGCCCGATCGCCAGCAGCACCCCGCTCAGCAGCGAATCGGCCTGGGTCGGGGTGCTGTACTGGAACAGCAGGGGGCTCACGTCGCGGCTGGCCAGCCACCCGCGCCAGGCGATCGCCAGGGCCATGAGGACCAGGACCAGAATCAGTCGAACCCGGGGCCCGCACCAGGCGATCAGCAGCGGGACGAACAGGTAGAACTGCTCCTCGACGCACACGCTCCACAGGACGCTGAGCGCATCGCTGGAGACCGGCCCGAGCAGGCCCATCGACCAGTTGCCCAGGAACAGGCAGAACGGCCCCAGGTGAGTGGCGAGCTGCTGGCGCCCCGAGGCGTCGGTCAGGCCCCCCCGGGACCAGGGGATCAGGACGAACCCGACCAGGACGATCGCGTAGTACAGCGGCCAGATCCGCAGGATGCGGCGGACCCAGAAGGCTCGCAGATCGATGCGCCCGAAGCGGACCCGCTCGCGGAGCAGCAGCCTGGCGATCAGGTAGCCGCTCAGGAGGAAGAAGAGCTGGACGCCGGTCCAGCCGTTGCCCTGGATCGTCGCGCCCCAGTTCGGCCGGGCCCACGAGGGGTCGAACGGCAACCGGGCGGCGAGGTTTCGGAGGCCTTCATTCACCCAGCCGGCGAACTGCGGCACGCCCCCGTGGAACAGGTACACCAGCAGGAAGGCCACGAATCGCAGGCCGTCCAGCTCGGGCCAGTACATCCGATCCCCGCCGGCGCTACTCCCGGCCGCCTCGCGGGCTGCGGCCCCGGAGGGCGAGGAGACGGTGATGGACGACATTCCGGGAGGCTCCACGACGTGCGCGACGAGGGCGGCGACCCGGCGGTCACCGATCGGTGGCCTGGAGCCGCAGCAGGCGATCGACCAGCCGCGGGGCAATCGGACCTTCTGGACCCAGTGTCTCGATCGGGGCGTCGTCGCAGGGGGGTACGAGGTGGACCGTGTGGCGGCCGGCCCGCAGGGAGTCGAGGTCATTGGCGACGGTCAGATCGGCCCGGTTCAGCCTGCCGGCCCGGCGCGCGGTGGCCACGAGTTCCGCCTCGCTCGACCCGGCGAGCAGCTTGAACCCGACCAGGAACGAGAGCGGCGCCCAGTCGCGGACCTCCTGGATCACCTTCGGCACGCTCCGGCAGACGAACGTGAGGTCCGACTCGTCGGACGAGAGCTTGCCGGCAGCCGGGACCGGCTCGTAGTCGGAGACGGCGGCCGCGAGCAGGACGACGTCGATCGACTCGCCCAGCAGGATCGACCGGAGGGTCTGGCGATACTCGGCCACGGTCCCGGACGGAAGGCCGATCACGCGGAGGCGGTCGCGGTGTCTCGCGTAGCGCTCGCGGAGGGCGGCGAGGCGGCGGAACTCCGACTCGGGATCGGGCGCGGTGAGGTCAAAGGCGGCGTCGCGGGCAAACGGCCGCAAGGCGTTCGGGGTGGCGACGTGCCAGACGTTGGCCCCGCGCTCGAGGAACGCCTCGGTGAGCTGCGCCGAGAACCGGCCGGTGGAGAGGTTCGTGATCGACCGCACGGCGTCGATCGGGGCGACGGTCCCGCCCCCGGTGACGACGACGTTCATCCGGCCCGCCTCCTTGACGCGCCGGCGGTGGGTCGCCAGGCTAGCGCTGCCGGGTCCAGACCCCCTGACCGCGGACGAGCCACCCGACCGTGGCCCGGGCCGCCGTGGAGCGGAGCGACGTGATCGACGACCCCATCGCGGCCGAACTGTTGCGCGAGATCGAGCGCTGGCCAATCTTCGACTCGCACTCGCACATCGACCCCCGGCGGCCTGCGGCCCGCTCGCTCGATGAGATCCTGGGCTACCACTACTATACCGAGCTGGCCCACAGCGCGGGCATGCCGGCCGCGATGGTCGACCCGGCGCTGCCGACCGAGGTGCGGATCCAGAACCTGGCCGCCCACCTGGATCGCATCGACAACACCGTCCAGTACTCCTGGCTGGCCGAGATCGCCCGCGTCTTCCACGACCGACCCGACGCGCTGAACCCCGACGCGATCGCCGACCTCGTGCGCCGTGCCGATCACTCGGCCGACGGGCCCGCCTGGGACGAGGCGGTCTGGAAGCGGACGAACCTCGAAGCCGTGTTCCTGACCAACGACTTCGATGACCCGCTCGACGGCTGGGACACGAGCCGGTACATCCCTTGCCTGCGGACCGACGACCTGGTCTTCAAGCTCCACGAGCCCCGGACCCTGGAACGGCTGCGGACGGCCACGAACGTCGACGTGCAGGACGAGAAGTCGCTGCGGCTGGCGGTCGGGGCCCTGTTCGCGTTCTTCGTCAGCCGGGGGGCCCGGGCCTGCGCCATCAGCCTGCCGCCCGACTTCGTCCCCCATCCGGCGGCCCCGAAGCGCGCCGTGACCCCGATCCGGCGGGCTCTGCATGGGCTGGACCTTCGGCCGGACGAGCACGCCGAGATCCAGCGCACCGTTTTCTGGATGCTCGCCGAGTTCTGCGCCGAGTTCAGACTGCCGTTCGACCTCATGATCGGCGTCCACCGCTCGGTGTACCCGGCCGGAGTCTCGGGCGGTCGGGACCTGTTCGACCGGCGGGTGAGCCTGCACGACTACCGCGAGCTGTTCAACCAGTTCTCCGGGGTCACGTTCCCGGTCTCGACCCTCTCGCCCGACGCCGGCGCCGAGCTGGTCGCGTACTCGTGGATCTTCCCGAACGTGCTGCCGCACGGGCACTGGTGGTACGCCAACGTGCCCGAGTTCATCGGCAACGACCTGCGGGCGCGGCTGCAGGCGGTTCCGAAGCTCAAGCTGCTGGGATACTACTCCGACGCCTACAAGCTCGAATTCGTCCTGCCGAAGTTCAACATGTACCGCCGCATCCTGGCCCGCTCCCTGGCGAGCGAGGCTGTCCGCGGTCAGGGCTGGACGATCGAGGCGGCGCTGGACCTCGGTCGACTGATCCTGCTGGAGAATCCCCGTCGCGTCTTCGCCCCGATCGAGCGCTCGACCGTGTGAGCCCGCGCTCAGGGACAGCCGGTCTCGAGCACGAAGAACCGCTCGATCGGATGCCCCGGTGCGCAGCGGTCGAACATGACGCCGAGCAGCAGTCCGGGGGCGACCTGGCGGATCTCATCGCGGTACTGGGAGTAGATCCGCGAGGTGTCCTGGTAGTCGAGGATCAGGGTCGGCGCCCCGTCGATCCAGCTCGGCCCGGTCAGGACCCTCGCCTTGACGCTCCGGACCCCGAAGAAGCGGTTCACGACGGTGGCGTCGTCGCGGAACACCTTGCCCTGCCAGACGCCCCGCCCGGCGGCCGAGAGCTGAGGAGCGAGCGCCGTGCCCGGCCGGATCAGAGGCGTGCCACGGATCTTCCCGGGCGTCGGCATCACGGCCACGCCACCCCGGAACCGGTCGAGGAGCTGGGCGGGGGTCAACGTCGCCAGCTCGGCAGGTCCCGAGGCCGATCCCTGGGCGCGGGCCGTCCGGCCAGCCCCGAGTCCGACGCCGGCCAGGGTCAGGAGGACGAGCCGGCCGAAGGCTCGACGCGACGCCGGGGTGGGGATCGGGCGGGTCGTCCGCATCGGTGGGCTCCGGGAGGTTGGGCGGCGGGATTCAGAATGGAGCGACAGGCGACGGAGTGGGCGGAACTCGATCGCTGCCCATCAGGAGATCATCGGCGCCACGACCCGCGGGCAATCACACCAAATTCCAGCAAACTCGCCGGGGCCTGCGGACCGACGCGGCGGCTTGACCGGCCCGGTTTCGCGAGCAAGGATTGGCCATTGCCAGGCGATCCGCCGGTCGGCGACGGCCGGTCGGCCCGCCCCGCCTCGATTCCGGGAGCGTCCGGCTCCCGGCGGCCTGGCTCGCGCCGCACTACTCCCGGGGGTTCGCCCGCTCATGAATCGCACGCGACCGAAACCGAACGCCACCGCCCTCGGGCTGGCACTGGGCCTCTCGATCGGTGCCACGGCGAACGCCCAGCGAGTGCCGCCCGCCGGCACCGAGGCCCAGGCACCGATCACCGGCGAGCGCGTGCCGGCCCCGCGCACGCCGACCGAACGCCAGGGCACCCCGGGCGACCCGACCGAGTCCCTGCAGGGCATCCAGCGCGGCCTGCCCCGGGCGATCGACGGGGCCGAGCCGGTCCGTGGCCTGGGGGCCGACGTGCTCCGGCGGATCAATGACCAGCTCCTGAGCGAGGCCCGCAGCATCGGCAACCCGGCCGATCGGGCGCTGGCGTTCGATCGCACCGCCCGCTCGAAGATGCTGTACGACCAGTGGGACGAGGCCCAGACGGCGATCCGCGAGGGCGGCCAGGCCGCGCTCCAGATCGGCGACGAGACGATGCGGGGCCTGCGGCTCACGGGCCTGATCCGGTCGTCGATCGACCTGTCCGACGAGCTGGTCAGCGAGGCGGTCTCGGACATCTCCGACACCGGCCTCGGCGAGGGCCGACCCGCCCGCAACGTCGAGGGCCGGATCCAGCTCATCGACCGGGCCCGGGCCGCAGTGACCGAAGCCGCCCAGCTCGCCAGGGCCATCCCCAGCGCCAACACCCAGAGCCACATGCTCGCGCTGCTGGCCAGCTCGATCGCCTCCAGCAGCCAGCGGGTTGCCCGATACGTGCCCGACGCCGACCTCGACAGCGATGTCCCGAGCAGCGATGCCCGGTTCGTGGGCGCCGCCGACCAGATGCTGGTCGACGCCGAAACGGTGGCCTGGCAGGCCCCGCTGCCCATTTTCCGCGACCAGTACCTGGTCAAGGTCGTCGCCGCCGCGGCGGGTGCCGACATGTATGATCGCGCAGCGTTGATCGCCCGGCGGATTCCGATGCAGGAGTCGCGGGCCGACGCCCAGATTCGCCTGGCCGAGACCATCGCCCGCAGCGGCGAGCAGAACGCCGGGCTGGCGACCTCGATTTATCAGGAGGCGGTCAGCTCGGTCGTCTCGATCCCGCTCGATGACCCCCGGTTGACCCTCGGCACCGTGCTGCTGGACAGCCTGGTCTCGGTCGGTCGGTTTGACGATGCCCTCGCGACGGCAACCCTGGTTCGCAAGCCCCAGCTCCGGGCCCAGGCCCTGGGCCTGATCGCCCGCGCGATGGGGGCCCGTGGCCTGACCAACAAGGCGGTGGCCTGGATCGACCGGGAACCGAGCGGCGAGCTTCGCGACTATCTCCGCCGCGAGATGTCGCTGGGCCAGGTGCAGTACCTGGAGGTCAACAGCCCCGGCAGCAGCCGCGCCGGGGGCATCTTCATGATGCCCAGCGACCTCGACACGCCGCCCTCGCGGGGCGAGCTGCCCTGATCCGAGCCGGCCGATCGCCAACCCTGGGACCCCCTCATCCGGTCGGGTAGAAGCCGCTGTAACGCTGCTTCACCGACCGGATGCCGGCGTGCAGGGCGTGGATGTCGAAGCCGAGCACGAACAGGCGGCAGCCCCACTGACGCATGCGCTCGGCGTAGTCGGGGCCGCGCGGGACGATCCCCCAGGGCTTGCCCGCCGCCTCGCACTGGGCGGCGATCTGCTCGATCGCATCCAGGCAGCGGGGGTGCTCGAACTCGCCCGGCACGCCGAGGACCTGGCTGAGGTCGGCCGGGCCCACGAAGATCAGATCGACGTCCGGGATCCGGGCGATCTCGTCCACCGCCGCCAGGGCCCCGGACGTTTCGATCTGGATGCCGACGAAGGTGTCGGCATTGGCCCGGGCTACGTACTCGGTCGTGGGGGTGAGGCCGAACTGGCCGTCGCGGTTGCCGCCATTGAGGCCGCGCTCGCCTCGCGGCCAGAACTTCGCCCAGCGCACCGCCTGCTCGGCGTCGGACGCCCCCTGCACCATGCTCACCATCACGCCGCCGGCACCGGCTTCCAGCGGTCGCATGATGGCCGCGTAGTCGGTCGCCGGCAGCCTGACGAAGTGGTCGAGCCCGTTGGCGCGGGCGGCCAGCGTCGCCAGCTCGATGTCCCGCATCGTGAGCCCGGCGTGCTCCTGATCGAGCCAGAGGGCGTCGAAGCCGCCGTGGGCCCCCACGATCTCGATGAGCTTCGGGCTACAGAGCTGACCACACCCGAACATCCGCACCACCTCGCCGCGGGCCAGCAGGTCCTTGATCCGTCGCATCCGTTCGCCTCGGTGTGCCGTGGGGCGGGAAGCTCCGCCGATGATTCTGCGGAACGTCCGGATTGTAGCGCCTGTGCGGTCCCGCCGCGAGCCGTGACCGCTGGACCCGGCGACGATCGCCTGCGATCCTGAGGGACCGCACTGGCCCGACACCCGGTCGAGAGATCTCCCGTGATGCGGCACCCTGACGACGACCCGACCGGTCTGGCTCGCCCCCTGGCCAGTCCGCCGCTGCGACTGGCCGTCGGCCCGGTCTTCTGGCGCGTCTTCCTGATCGCGTTCGTGGTCAGCGAGCTGGGCGTCTGGTCGCGCGTCCGCCGGCGGATTCCCCGGTTCCGCCGGACCGATCGCCTCCCGTTGCTCCTGATGCTTACCCCGCTGGCCCTGGCGCGCTCGCTGGCCATCGCCGCGGTGATCACCTTCCTGCTCGATCTCATCGTCCGCTGGGTCGCCCGGCCGATCGCGGCGCACTGGTACGCCTGTCACGGCTCGGGGATCGAGAACACCGCCCTCGGCTTCCACCTCGAGCCCGGCGAGCAGGTGCTGGGCTCGGCGCCCGCCCGGCGGCGGGCCCGGGGTGGCTGGCGGCCCGGGACGCTGGTGCGAACCGATCGCGCGGTCTGGTTCTTCCCGGTGTCCTGGGATCACGCCTCGTGGCGCTGCCCGATCGAGGGGCTCGACGTCGTCGAGAGCCAGCCCTACCGGCCGCTGCTCGGATCGTTCATCCTCGGGGTGCCCGATCGGCTAATCGTCCGGAGCCGGGACGACGGCGCCGTGAGCTTCGCCGTCGTCGATCCGGCGGCGACGCTCGCCTGGCTCTCGACCGAGGCCGCTTCGGGCCCCACCGAACCTCTTCCGGCGGTCGCCCGGCCGTCGAATCGTGTCGCCTGGACTGGAGCTTGAGCGTCGATGGCCGATCTCCGCCGCGTGCTGATCGCTGACTTCCTCGACGAGACCCGCGTCGAGACGCCCATCCTCGCCGGCCTGGCGACCGTCGAGACGGCGCTGGCGACCCACGAGGAGCAGCTCGCCGAGCGTGTGGGCTCGGCCGACGTGATCCTGCTCTACCACGACATCCCCATGCTCACCGACGCCACCCTGGCCAGGGCCGGGCGCTGCGTGGCGGTGGTGCGGGCCGGGGTGGGGTACAACAATGTGGACCTCGTGACGGCGGCCGCGCGGGGCATCCTGGTCTGCAACGTGCCCGACTACGGCTCCGAGGAGGTGGCGGACCACGCGATCATGCTCATGCTGGCGGCCGCTCGCCAGCTCTTGCCCTGTGACCGCTCGATCCGGGCCGGCGGCTGGGATTACCACGCCTCGATCGAGGCCCCGCGGCTCCGTGGCCGGACCCTGGGACTGGTCGGTTGCGGCCGGATCGGCACCGCGACGGCGCTGAGGGCCAAGGCGTTCGGCCTCGACGTCGTCTTCTATGACCCGTACCTGCCGCCCGGGATCGACAAGGCGCTGGGCATCCGCCGCGTCGACAGCCTCGATGCGCTGCTGGGGCAGAGCGACATCCTGAGCCTGCACTGCTACCTTGACGAGCGGTCGCACCACCTGATCGACCGCGAGGCGCTGGCGAAGCTGCGGCCCGGCTCGATCCTGATCAACACCGCCCGCGGGCCGGTCGTCGAGCAGGAGGCGCTGGTCGAGGCGCTCGAATCGGGCCACCTCCTGGCGGCCGGCCTGGATGTCGTCGAGCGCGAGCCGCTCGATGATGACCGGCTCCGCCAGCACCCCCGGGTGATCCTGACCCCGCACTCGGCCTTCTACAGCATCGAAGGGTTCGTCGAGCTGCGTCGCAAGACGGCCGAGGAGGCCGCGCGCCTGCTCCGGGGCGAGGCCCCCCGCTGCCCGGTGAACCTGGCCCGGATCACCCAGCGTCGGACGGTCCAGCCGTGAGCCCTGCTGGCGCCCTCGAAGCCCGGCCGGCGCCGCCTGCCCACACCCGTGCGGCGGGCTGGCTACTGGTCTGGCTGCTGACGGGCGCGTTGATGGCCGTCACGATCCGGGAGGCCGTCCACCGCTACGACACCTTCCAGACCGGCTGGTCGTGGGACCTGGCTTATTACAACCAGTGGTACTGGGCGATCACGCAGGGCGACGGCGTGCTGTCGGTCCGGCCACTGGCCTCGTACGCCGAGGAGGGCCCCTCGGTCTGGAAGACGAACTACCTGGCGCCGGTCCGTTACCTGATCGTGCCGGTGTACCGGCTCTGGCCCGATCCCCGGACCCTGCTGGTCGTCCACGCCGTGGTGCTCTGGCTGGCGATCCCGGCCGCCTACCTGCTCGTGCTCCGAGAGTCGGACTCGGTGGCGTGTGGGCTGGCCTCGGCGCTGCTCCTGGTCGCCACTCCGCTCCTTCGGCCGCTGGCGGAGAACGACTTCCGCGAGCTCCAGCTCGCGCTGCCGTTCGCGATCGTGGCCATCGCCGGGGTCCGGAGCCGGTCGCTCGGGCTGGCGTGTCTGGGAGTGGCCGGACTGCTGGCGTGTCGGCAGGAGTTCGCCCTGTTCGTGGCCACCCTGAGCCTGGTCCCGCCCCGCGCGCCGGAGCCGATTTCCCGCCGCTACCGCTGGGCGCTCACGCTGACCCTGCTGGGTCTGGGCTGGCTGCTCGTCGGCTTCTTCGGGTTCCTGGCCTGGGTCGTGGGCCGGACGATCCCGCTCCAGTACCTGGGCGAGTTCGTCCGGCCCCGGCCGCCGTTGCTGGCGATCCTGAGGACGATGACCGAGTTCCTGCTGGTCGGCCTGGTGCCCTGGTCGATTCTGATGCTGGCCGCCCCGAGGCTCGCCCTGATCGCCTTGCCCTGGGCGTGGAGCCTGTCCGCCGGCCGCTGGGCTCTGGGGTTCATCGCCACCGAGCAGTGGCACCACGTGCGCTACGCCATGCCGCTGGTCTGCGCCGTCGTCCCCGCCGGGTTGGTCGGGATGGCCCGCCTCTGGAACGGGTTGGCCCTGATGCCGCGCCCGACGCTGGCCCGCGGGATCCTGCTCCTCGCGAGCGTGACGCTGCTCGCCCCGGCGGTCGTCGAGATGACGCGGCGTCTGGCGGATCGGCCTTTGCTGGTGGATCCGACGGAGGTCGCCGAGCTCTGGCGCTGGATCGGCCAGATCCCGCCCGAGGCGGGGGTCCTGGCCCACTACGATCTGACAGCGCCCCTCTCCTCGCGGGCCCGGCTCTACAGCGACATCATGGAGCCAAACCGGCCCCGGGGCTACCCCTTCGCGCTGCCGGGCTGGCTGACCTGGGTCCTGATCCGGCACGGCGAGATCGAGCCCAAGATCCTGCGGGATCAGGGATTCGAGCAGGTCCACGACGGCCGCGGGTTCGAGGTCTATCGCCGGCCACCCGCCTGAGACGCCGTCCGTGGCGCCCGGTTCGGGAGGCCCAGGGGCCCTGGCACGGACCCACCGGCAAGTTTTTTTCGAATACGCGCGAACCGGTGACGTCAGTACGCTGTCCAAGGAGCACCGGACGGCGGGGACCCCAGGCGGGCCTCGCGCCATCCGCAACGACACGGCTCCACCGGCAACGGTGGGCCCGGTCGGCACTGCTCGGCAGGCCTGGATTCGATTTCTCCACCCATTGCGATGCGGGGCACCCGAGGATCGGGGGTCCCAACCCCATCGCCTGCCGAGGTTTGGCATCATTCCCGCCATCTGGCGGAGACAGGGGCTCGAGCCATGTTGAACCGTACGAACCCGACGCTGACGGCCCACGTTGCTGGCCTGAACCTGCGCCCGTGGTCGTTCGCCGCTGCCGGTCTCGGCGCGGTCGGTTTCAATGGCGCCCGCCTGCCCCTGGGCTCCGACCAGACCCATCCCCATCTCTGCGTCGCAGACGTCGACCCGATCTGGAGCATTCCCGGGATCCAAGGCCCCGTCATGACGGACGTCATGTCAGGGACCAGGACTCGCATGCCCAAACCGCGTCGCCGTTTGCAGCGTCCGCTTGCGGACGCGGCACGCCCCGCCGGGGCAGACCACGACGCGGTACGGGCCTGGGATTCGGTCGGAACCTGGGCAACTTGCCCGGGCTCCGCACGAGACCAGCGTCCGGACCCCAGGTCCTACCGGACCCGCTCGGCCTCGGTCAGCACCGCTGACCGGATCGCCAGCCTCCGTCCGGATCGGACCGCCGCGATCGAACGATCTGCCTTGATCCCCACGCGCTGGCTCTCATCGCGTGGGGGGTGAGAGCCGCCCCCCTTCGCCACGCCACGTCGCGGGCCAGGGTGGCCGGCCGACTGACCGGGGATTCGAGCGTCCGTCCTGAGACGGCACGCCGGCAACCCTCGGCCCGTCGCACCGGCTGAACCCCTTGCGCCCGACTGACGCCAGCACTGGTCAGGGTTGCGGTTCCCACGCGGGGCCAGCCTGCGGACGCCGGGATCGGCGTCGAGGCTGCGCCACGACTGGTCAACCCCGTCGGTTGCCTCGTCCGGCGTCCGGCCCGTGGTCCTCGTGATCGATCGGCTCGCAGCCGGGCTCCTCGCCCGCCGAGCCGCCCGACCCGAGCCGGACCCTGGGCCCGGCCCGGACCCGCGATCGGGACCGCCAGCGACGCCGCGCCCGCCGAGCCCCGAGAGGTCCGGCCCGGGCGCGACCCTCAGGATGGGATGACGACCCGTGATCGCCACTTTGCCGGAGGCCGTGTCGGCCTCGAAAGCGACTCCCTGCTCGAACTGGTCCGAGACGGCGGCCCTGGTCCTGCGCGCCCAGGCCGGCGACCGCGACGCCTTCGGCGCCCTGGCCGAGCAGTATCAGCGCACCGTCTACGCCCTCTGCCTGCACCGGCTCGGCAACGCCAGCGAGGCGGCCGAGATGACCCAGGACGTGTTCCTCCACGTCCTGAACCGGCTGGGCCAGCTCCGCGAGCCCGAGCGGTTCGCCGGCTGGCTGCGGCAGGTGGCCGTGCGGCTCTCGATCAACCGCGCCACCCGGCGCGTGCCACCGCTGGCTGTCGACGACGAGGTGCTCGAGGGCGCCTGCCCGCCGGCTCGCGGCGCTGAGCCCCTGACCGAGTTGATCGCCCGCGAGCGCTCGCAGCGGGTCTGGGCCGCGCTGGCCCGCCTCAAGCCCATCGACCGGGAGGTGCTGCTCGCCTGCTACTTCCAGGGTCACCCGCTCAACGAGATTGCCGAGAACCTGGGCGTGCCCGTCGGAACCGTCAAGCGACGGCTCCACACGGCGCGGCTGCGGCTCAAGGACCTGCTCGAGGCCGAGGTCACCGACGCCCACGAGTGGTCCGACCCGGCGCCCGCCTTCGCGACGGCCTCCTACTGACGGAGCCGTCCATGATCCTCTGGTGTGCCCCCCGCGGGGCCAGCCCTCCGGTTCACGGGGGACTGGCCCCGCGGCCTTTGTGGCCTCGCGGGGCCCCGGCGCCGCTCAGCGCCGCACCAGGCGAACCGTCTGCCAGGCCGTCGTGATGGGGCCCGGCCAGACCGAGCGGATCTCGGGATGCGACCACCCCAGCGCCGGCTGGGCCTCCAGGTGGGCCCGGATCCGGATCTCGCCGGTCCGGTCCAGCTGATCGGCCGGCACCGTGGCCTGCAGCTCGATCGGGATCAGCTTCGGCTCGGCTCCCCCCTGTGGGACGACCAGCGGAGCGGCCTCGAAGCGCCCGGGGATGCCCTCGAACTCGATTGCTATCCGATGCGCCAGGTCGATCGAGAGCCCGCGCAGGACCAGCGCGGGCGGCTCCATCAGGGCCAGCTCAGCGTTGAGCACGAATGCAGGACCATCCGGAGCAGAAGTCGATTCGGGGCTCCCCAGACCGGGCTCGATCCGGATCGCCTCGGAGATGCCCGCTGCACGACTCTCGTCCAGCGGAGCGAGGATGGCCGACAACTCGAGGATCGGATCAAACTCGAACTGGAAGGGGATCCTGGGCAATTCCAGTTCCCAGCGCGAGGTGAGGCCAACCGGTCGGACGCGGGCCTCGAAGCTCAGGCGATGCGGGCCATTGGTCGGGAAGTCGGCGGGTATCAACGACCAGGTGACTGCGCCCGCGCCGGCATTCCAGGCACTCCAGCGTTCCAGCGCGACCCGACCGGCGCCAGTCACCCGGGTGGACCACTCCAGGTTGGTCGGTTGGACCGTGGGGGCCCGTTGGCCGAGGAACGGGATACCGAAGCGGACCCCGACCGGGATCGGCACGTCGATCGCCCGGGGGTACCGACGACGTGCGGACCAGTCGACGGTGAACCCCCGGGTCGTGATCCCCTTCTCTTCTTCCGCGATCAGCTGATCGCGGGCCCAGAGCCCGACCAGGGCCGAGCCGGCCGCCTGGCGCACCTCGGGAGGTGTCTGCGGGTCGAGCAGGGCGAGAAGATCGGGGAGCAGGTCGCGGCCGTACTCCACCGACTCCGCGATTTCCTCCGGCCGGAGGTCGGGCGCCTGGAGCCTGGCGGCCAGGGCTCGCGAGCGCCTGGCCTGGAGCAGCTTCCGCCCCCCGCCGATCACGAGCGCGGCCAGTAGCACCGCGAAGACCGCGTTGCGGGAGTCGGTCAGCCAGTCGGTCCAGGTCGCCGCCGGCCGCTCGACCCGGGCGGGCCGACGGACGTCGACGCTGTCGGTCAGCGTCCCCCAGAGCAGGACCAGGGAACCGAGCGTATGCCAGAGCGTCATGACTTCGGATTCCCCTCGGTAACCCCGGTCGGGGCCGACACGCTCGAACCGGTCGAAGTATCGGGACCCTCCGGCCCGTCCACCCGGCCGGCGGCCAGGGCCGCATCGATCTGGGCCTCGGTGGCGAACCCGAATGACTCCAGATCCAGCACCAGGGCCGCCGCCGCCGAGGCCCGCTCCAGCGCCCTGGCGAGCAGCCCAGGCTCGACCGGCCCCGAGCGCCACCCCTGGGCGAGCAGGCTACCGACCAGCGCCGAGGCGAAGGCCTCGCCCGCCCGGTTCGTGTCGCGGGGGGGCCGGGACCGGGGGAAGACCGGCACGCTCAGGCTCCTGATCTCGCCGTCGGGGCCCGTCCGGACGTAGGCGGAGGCCCCCTGGGGACCGTCCGTCACGACCGCCAGCGTGGCCGGGGGCATCGGTCCCGAACCGACCAGCGACGTCCATTCATGGCGATTGCAGCAGACCAGGTCGGCCTGGGCGATCAGCTCGCCCAGCGGCAATTCGTGATCGCGGACACTCAGCATCGAGGGGGCGAGCATGCGGGTCGCGGCACCGGCGAGCTGGAAGACCTCGGCGGCGGACCGGTTGGGCAGGCCGGCGACCACGACCAGCGACCCGACCGGCGACGCGGAGAGTGCGGTCTCGGCCGCGTGGGCCCAGTCGGCCGGAGTGAGGCGGGCGTGGCAGCCGCGCAGGCCGATGGCGAGCTTGTCGCCGAACGGGCCGCTCGTGGTCAGCAGGGTCCAGTCGGAGGTCACACCGGCGACCCGCAGCGGCCGGTGGTCGACTCCTTGACGCCCCAGATGCTCGGCCACGGCCGTGCCGATCGGATCGGGATCCGGTCCGCCGGCCAGCGCCGAGACGAGGACGGCTTCCAGTGCCTTCGCATAACCGGCCCCCATACCGCCCAGGTCGTCAGCCCAGTGTGAGGCCGTCAGGCGATCGGCTGCGGGCGGCCAGGAGCCGGGATCCTCGGACAGGTCGATCGCCCAGGGGCCGGGCCAGGTGCCAGGGGGCCGGATCTGGACGCCGGCCCCGCCGGGAGTGCGCAGGCTCAGGTCGGGTCCGCTCGCCGCCCGGACGGTTCCGCCGATGCTCCGGTCGAGTGGCCGGGCGCCGACGGCGTGCAGGGGGGCGTCCACGCGGAGCACGCGGTCGAGGTAGGCCGGGCCGAAGACGTACCGAGGGGCTTTGACTGATCCGGACATCGAATTCCCACTCAGGGCCGGCAGTTGCGGAGCCGGCGGCACGGGCTGGCGTTCCGCCGCCGGGGTCGGGCCGAGTATAGTCGGAGCCCCGTACGAGACTGCCTCACAGGCCGGCGATCACCGAACAGGGTCACTCAGCGTGGCAACGGAACAGGACGGGTCCCTCGATTCGCTCGATCACCCGGTCGACAACGCCCCGGTGCGGTCCTTCCGCCACAACGGGCTGACGCTCGAAGGATACTCCAGGGCGGCCGTGCAGACCTACTGGCGAGTGCCGGAGCTGCGGCTCGGCTTCGACCTCGGGCTCCAGCCCTGGTCGTTCATGTCCACGCCGAACTGGTTCGTCACACACACGCACCTCGACCACATCGCCGCCCTGCCCGTCTACGTCTCGCGCCGGCGGATGATGAAAATGGAGCCGCCGACCATCTACCTGCCGGCCGAGGCGGTCGACCTGACCGAGCGGCTGCTGCGGGTCTTCGAGCGGCTGGATCGCGGCCGGTTGCCGGTCAAGCTGGTGGGCGTCGAGCCGGGGCAGGAGATCGAGCTCTCGCGTGAGCTGGTCGTCTCGGTCCTGGAGGTCAAGCACACGATCCCCGCACTCGGGTACCTGGTCTGGGAGCGTCGCAAGAAGCTCCGGCCCGAGTACGCCGAGCTGACCGGCGAGCAGATCCGCGACCTGCGGCTCTCCGGTGTGGACGTCTCGGCCGAGATCCGGCTGCCGAAGATCGCCTACCTGGGTGACACCGCCCCGGCGGGCCTCGACGCCAATCCGCAGGTCTACCAGGCCGAGATCCTGATCCTCGAAATGACCTTCGTCGGGCGCGACGAGCGGCCGGAGAAGATCCACAAGTTCGGTCACATGCACCTCGACGACATCGTCAAGCGTGCCGACCGATTCGAGAACCAGTGGCTGGTCGCCTCGCACTTCAGCACCCGCCTGCACCCCGACTCGATCGCCAGGATCATCGAGAAGCAGGTGCCCGATTCGCTCCGGTCCCGGCTCAAGGTCTGGCTCTGATCCGATCCGCCGGGCCCGGCTCAGAGCGCGACCCAGACCGACTCCCCGCGCACCTCGCAGTCGTACCGGGGGATCGTGTTGCCCCGCACGGTCGTGCAACGCCCATCGGCGAGGCGGAACCGCCAGCGATGCAGGGGGCAGACCAGCTCGCCGTCCTCGACCCACCCCCGATCGAGCGGGCCGGCGGCATGCGGGCAGCGAGCCGACAGGGCCGAGACCGTCTGGCCCTCGCGAGTGAGGGCGAGACGAATCCGGTCGATCTCACGCCCGAGCGGCTTCCCCTCCGGGATCTCGTCCAGCCGGCAGACCTCGACGAAGGTGGGCAAACGTGGGGCTCCAGGCATCGGGGACGTGGTTTCCGGTCGGTCCGCGCCTGGAGGCTTGCAGCGCCCCACCGGCGTGCCGTAGATTCTACCTTCGACACGTGTCGTGGGGCCACGTCGACGGCCCCCCAGCCTGATTCGAGGCGCACTTGATGCCGGGTCGTCGTGCGGTGCTCCGTCGCCTGGCCGCCCTCGCCTGCGTCCCCCTGCTGGGATGCGACGAGGAGCCGTCTTCGGGCACGTCCACCGCCGCCGTCGATCGCGTCTGGGGTGTGCATGGCACTCGCGACGGTCGGCTCCACAAGCCGCGCGTGGCCGGCTTCGACGCCCAGGACCGCCTGCATGTTTGCGACCTGACGGATCGGGTCCAGGTCTTCGATCGGGATGGCGGGTACCTGTACGGCTGGCGGATGCCGGCGCTGAACGTCGACGGTCCCAGCGGGTTGACGGTCGATCGCCTGGGACGGGTGCTGGTGGCCGACACCCACTTCTACCGGGTGATCGTCTTCGACGCCCGGGGCACGATCCTCCAGCAACTCGGCGACGGCGTCCAGGGCTCGCAGCCGGGCCGATTCGGCTATCCGACCGATGTGGTGATCGACCGGGCCGGGAACTTCTATGTGTCCGAGTACGGCGACGCCGACCGGATCCAGGTCTTCGCGCCGGACGGCAGCTTCGTCCGTCAGTGGGGCGGCCACGGCTACGAGCCCGGCGAGTTCCTCAGGCCACGGGCCCTGACGATCGACCCGACCGGTGACCGGCTCTACGTCGCCGACAGCTGCAACCACCGAATCCAGGTCTTCGAGGCCGACGGCAGCTTCGTCCGGAGCTGGGGCCGGCGCGGGACGGGGGCGGGCGACTTGGCCTTCCCCTACGACATCGCGTTCGCACCGGACGGGACGCTGTTCGTCTGCGAGTATGGCAACAGCCGGGTCCAGCGATTCACCACCGAGGGCAAATCGCTCGGCACCTGGGGCGAGCCCGGTCGCGAGCCGGGCCAGTTCGACAACCCGTGCGCCCTGGCCGTCGACAGCCGGGGGGCCGTCTCGGTCATCGATTCCGGCAACCATCGCGTGCAGCGGCTCGTCCCGTGAACGAACCGGGCGACCCGGCACCGCGGCGCAGCGGCGGGGAGACTGGCGGAGTGTTCGACCATGCGTGAGTTCCTCGCCGGGCTACCCATCACCTTCGGCTCGCCGTGGTGGCTGATCCTGCTGCCGCTGCTCCTCCCGCCGATGGTCTGGATCAGTGCGCGGAGCCTGGCCGGCCTGGGCGGCGGGCGGCGGGCGATCGCGATCCTGCTGCGCGGGACGATCGTCACCCTGCTCGTGCTCGCCCTGGCCGACCCCAGGTTCGTGCGCCGGACCAACTCGCTCACGACACTGTTCCTGGTCGACGCCTCCGAGAGCATCCCGCGCGAGTGGCAGGGGCCGGTCTTCGAGTACGTCAACCGGGCCATCCGCGACCAGAAGCGCCCCGGCGATCTGGCCGGCGTGATCGCCTTCGGCAAGGAGGCGAAGGTCGAGACCCCGCCGGTCCCCGACACCCCGCCGCTGAACCGGATCGAGAACACGATCGACTCCGAGCACACCGATCTGGCCGACGCGATCAAGCTCGCCCTGGCCAGCTTCCCCGAGGACTCCGCGCGTCGGATCGTCCTGATCTCCGACGGCAACGAGAACCGGGGCTCGGCGCTCGAGCAGGCGCTCGCCGCGGCCGGCCTCAAGGTCCAGATTGACGTCCTGCCGATCAAGTACCGGTACGACGAGGAGGTGCTCGTCGAGAAGATCGCCGTCCCGCCCGACGTGAAGCAGGGCGACACGGTAAACCTCAACGTCGTGCTCCGCGCCGGAGCCCCGACGAAGGGCAAGCTCCAGATCTACCAGAAGACGAACAACTACCGCGCTCCGATCCTGCAGGAGCCGATGCCCGTCGAGCTCGATCGCGGCATCAACGTCCGCACCCTGAAGCAGACGATCAGCGAGCCGAACTTTTACACCTTCACCGCCGAGTTCATCCCCGACCGCGACTCGGCGGACCGCCGGCTCGTGAACAACACGGCCGACGGCTTCGTCTTCGCCCGGGGCAAGGCCCACGTGCTGCTCATCGAGGGCACCAAGGGCGAGCACGACGAGATGGTGCAGGCGCTCAGATCCAAGCAGCTCCAGGTGACGACCCTGGTCGCCCCGAGCATCGGCACCACCGGCATCGAGGCGGGCGACCAGCTCCCGACCGAGCTCTCGGAACTCCAGCAGTACGACGCCGTGATCCTCGGAAACGTGCCCAAGGACGCGTTCACCGAGACCCAGATCCAGATGCTGGAGACGAACTGCCACGACCTGGGTGCCGGCCTGATCATGCTGGGCGGGCCGAACAGCTTCGGCGCCGGCCGCTGGAACAAGACCGCCGTCGAGAAGGCGCTGCCGGTCGACATGGAGATCAAGGACCTGAAGGTGCTCGGCAAGAGCGCCCTGGTCATGGTCATGCACGCCAGCGAGATCCCCGAGGGGAACTACTGGCAGAAGGTCGTGGCGTCGGAGGCCATCTCGACGCTATCCCCCTACGACATGGCCGGCATGCTCCACTGGCAGGGAGTGGAGTCGTGGCTGTTCACGCTCCAGACCATCGGCGAGCGCAAGGCCGGCATGATGCGGGCCATCGACCGCATGACCCCCGGCGACATGCCCGACGTCGACCCCTCGCTGCTGATGGGCCTGAAGGCGCTGAGGGCGACCGACGCCCTGACCAAGCACTTCATCGTCATCAGCGACGGCGACCCGACCCCGCCGACCGCCACGGTGATGAACCAGCTGGTGAGCAACAAGATCACCGTCACGACGGTCCTGGTGGCGGCCCACGGCGGCGACCTGATCGGGCCGGGCTGGATGCAGGACCTGGCGCGTCGGACCAAGGGGCGGTTCTACAACGTCCAGAATCCCAAGGCCCTGCCGCGGATCTACCAGAAGGAGGCCCGGCTGATCTCACGCCCCCTGATCTACGAGCAGAAGGCCCCCTGGGCCCTGGCGGTGAACACCCCCAACGCCGCCAGCGAGACAATCGCCGGCTTCACCACCGGCGGGTTCCCGCCGATCTCCGGCCTGGTGCTCTCAAGCATCAAGGAAAATGCCCTGGTCGAGGTGCCGCTGGTCTCGCCCCTGCCCGCCGGCCAGTTCAACCCGGTGCTGGCGCACTGGAAGTACGGCCTGGGCCGATCGGTGGCGTTCACCTCCGACGCCGGCCGCAAGTGGACGACCGCCTGGCCGAGCTGGGAGGGGTACGCCGCGTTCTGGTGGCAGGTCGTGCGCTGGGCCCTGCGGCCGGTCGATGACCGGAACCTCTCGCTCTCGCTGCGACGCGAGGACGGCAAGCTCAAGGTCGTCATCGACGCCCTCGACAAGGACGACCGGTTCGTCAACTTCCTCCAGTTCCAGGGCATCGCCGTCACCCCCGAGAACGAGGCGGACGGCACGGCCCGGAAGCAGTCGCTGGCGATCGTGCAGACCGCCCCGGGGCGCTACGAGGGCACCCTCGACGACGCCGAGGCCCGCGGCAACTACTTCGTGACCCTTGGCTACCAGGCCCCCGACGGCAAGACCGGCCTGATCTCCGGCGGCGTCTCGGTCCCGTACTCCGAGGAGTATCGCGAGCTCCGCGACAACGCCGCCGGCCTCCAGGCAATCGCCGACGTCACCGGCGGCGAGGTCCTGGAGTGGAAGCTCCGGGGCGACCGCGGAGTCGACGTGACCCGGACCGTCGAGCAGACCGACGTCTTCCGGCGCGACCCGAGCATCACCCCGCCCCGCGGCTTCCGCGACCTCTGGCCGACCCTGCTCGCCTGGGCCACCTGCCTGTTCCTCGGCGACGTCGCCGTCCGCCGGATCGCCCCCGACGTCAACCGGCTCCGGAAGTCGCTCGCCGACGCCTGGGCCCGATTCCGGGGCGACGAGGTCGAGGCCTCCACCGAGTACATCGAGAAGCTCCGCTCCCGGAAGGACCAGGTGGGCGCCCAGCTCGAACGCTCGCGGGGGGCGACGACCTTCGACGCCCCCGCGCCCGGTCCGGTCGGACCCGCCGTCGAGCTGCCGCGCCCCTCGGACCCGACCGCGGGCTCGATCCTCGACGAGTCCCTCGCCAGCCGGCCGGCTGAGCCCACCGGCCGTCGACCCGCCGCGTCCGGTCCCGGCCTGGCGCCCGAGGCGAAGCCCGAGGCGGCCGAGACGTATGCCGAGCGGTTGCTCAAGGCGAAGCAGCGAGCCCGCGACCAGCGCGACAAGCCCCGGGGTTGATCCGTCGTCCGACCTCACGCCCGGCCACCACCGTTTCCTCGATCCCCGATCGAACTGAACGCCCGCGAGACCCCTCCCGATGAGTACCGCCGACCCCGCGACCCTCGAAGCCCGCGCAGACGAGTTCCGGACCGCCTACGGCCGGCTCAAGTCGGAGGTCGCCAAGGTGATCGTCGGCCACGACGACATCGTCCACGGCGTCCTCACGTGCCTGTTCGTCGGCGGCCACGCGCTGCTCGAAGGCGTGCCGGGCCTGGGCAAGACCCTGCTGGTCCGCACGATCTCCGACGCCCTCTCGCTGGACTTCAACCGGATCCAGTTCACGCCCGACCTGATGCCCGCCGACATCCTGGGCACGAACATCGTGATGGAGGCGCCCGACGGCCGCCGCCGGTTCGAGTTCCAGCGCGGGCCGATCTTTTCGCAGATCGTGCTGGCCGATGAGATCAACCGCGCCACGCCCAAGACCCAGTCGGCCCTGCTCGAGGCCATGCAGGAGAAGTCGGTCACCGTCGGCGGCACGATCCACAAGCTCAAGGAGCCGTTCTTCGTGCTGGCCACCCAGAACCCGATCGAGCAGGAGGGCACGTATCCGCTGCCCGAGGCCCAGCTCGACCGGTTCCTGTTCAAGCTCGTCGTCGGCTATTCGACCCGCGAGGAGCTGGCGACCATCCTCGACCGGACGACCCGCGGCGAGAAGCCGCACGCCGAGAAGGTGATCGACGGCGACACCCTGCTGCGGCTCCAGGCCCTGGTGCGCGAGGTCGTCATCGCCGAGCACGTGCAGGACTACGCCATCCGCCTGGCCCTGGCCACGCACCCGGAGGGGCCCTTCGCCCCGCCGATCACGAACCAGTACGTCCGCTGGGGCACCAGCCCCCGAGGCGCCCAGACGCTCGTGCTGGCCGCCAAGGTCCGCGCCCTGCTCGACGGCCGGTACAACGTTTCGTTCGAGGACCTGCGGCGGGTGTACTTGCCCAGCCTGCGGCACCGCACCCTGCTGAACTTCGAGGCCCAGGCCGAGGGCATCGAGACGGATGCGGTCCTGCTGAAGATCCTCGACGCGGTCCCCGAGAAGGCCGAGGACCGGAAGCCCGCCCGCGTCGGCTGAGGTCCTGCCGGCCCGTCCGACACGCCCGACTGGCCGGCTGCGGTACAATGGGCCGAAGCCTTCGCCAGACTCACCACGCGACTCGCACCAGGTTTTCCCGATGAGCGCGATCCACGACATCTACAACCCGCCGCCGGCCCCCCGGCCGTACGAGCCGCCCCCGCCCACGCCCCTGCGCTGGACCTGGGGCGATGTGGCGGCCTTGCTGTTCCTGGGCATCCCGGTCGCCGTGGCCTCGGCCTGGGCCTGGTCGATCGAGCCGACCCTGGGGCTCTGGGTCTCGATCGCCGGCATCTTCGTGCTGCTGGAGAGCTGGTTCTCGGCCCTCACGTTCCTGCACCGGCACCCGGATGATGCCGTCTCGGGCGTGCGGCATCGCTGGCTGATCTTCGCCGCCGCCATGGTGCCCTGGCTCCTGAGCCTCGGCTTCGGCGCCGCGCTGATGCTCGGGCTGTTCCGCCTGTCCGACTGGGCGGGCTGACCCACCGCGATCCTTCCCGACCGTCGTCCCCGATCGTCGCCCGTTCCCGACCGAGGTCGAGCCGATGCCCGAGGCCCCCGCGAAGCCGCTGCTCGACCCCGAGTTCCTGGCCAGGCTCGAACAGCTCGAGCTGGTCAGCAAGAAGATCTTCGTCGGCCGGATGAAGGGCGAGCGCCGGAGCAAGCGGCGGGGCTCGTCGGTCGAGTTCGCCGACCACCGGAACTACTCCGTCGGCGACGACCTGCGGCACATCGACTGGAACGTCTACGGCCGGCTCGACAAGCTCTTCCTGAAGCTGTTCCTGGAGGAGGAGGACCTCCACTTCTACCTCCTGCTGGACACCAGCCTGTCGATGGACTTCGGCGAGCCGACCAAGCTCCAATATGGCAAGCAGATCGCCGCCGCGCTGTCATTCGTCGGGCTGGTGAACCACGACCGCATCGTGCTCGACACGTTCGGGACCGGTCTGAAGGCCGGCCTGTCCGGCCTGCGGGGCCGCTCGCAGATGTGGCGGGTGGTGCAGCACCTTGATGCCGTGCGGGCCGAGGGGGGCAGCGACCTGACCGCGACGGCCCGGACGTTCGCCATCAAGCACCCGGGCAAGGGGGTCGTGGTCGTCATCTCCGACTTCCTCGACAAGAAGGGCTACACCGACGCCCTCCGCTACCTGCTCGCCCGGAACATGGACATCTTCGTGATCCACGTCCTCAGCCAGGAAGAGGTCGAGCCCGAACTGGCCGGCGACCTCCGGCTGATCGACGCCGAGGACGCCGAGGTCACCGAGATCACCATCAGCGCCCCGCTGCTCAAGCGCTACCGCGAGAACCTCGATGCCTTCGTGGGCGGGTTTCGCGAGTGGTGCACGAAGCGCGGGATCTCGTACATCTTCACGACCAACCAGCAGCCGTTCGACCGGCTGATCCTGAACTACTTGCGGCAGCGTGGCCTGCTGAAGTGACCGCCGCCTGCGCCCGAACGCCCGCACCCTCTCCGAGGATTCCGCCCCGATGAGCTGGCTGAGCATCAAGAGCCCCTGGGTCTTCTACGCCCTGGCCGCGACGCTGCTGGGCTACCTGATCTACACCATGGTTCGGAAGCGGGCCGGCGAGCGTCCCGGGACCCGGGTCCGCGAGCCCGAGCTGTGACCCACCCATCGCTCTCGTCCCCGAGGGAGGCCGGCCTTGGGCGTTGACCTGCTCGCCGCGTCCGCGATCGAGTTCACCAACCCGCTCGGCGCCCCCGCCTGGGCCGCGCTCGGGTTGGTGCCGCTGGGGATTCTGATCCTCTACTTCCTCAAGCTCCGTCGTCGGCCCGTGCAGGTGCCCAGCACCCTGCTCTGGCGCCGGAGCCTCGAGGATCTGCACGTCAACAGCCTGTTCCAGCGACTCCGGCGGAACCTGCTGCTGTTCCTCCAGCTCCTGATCGTCGGGCTGATCCTGTTCGCGCTCCTGGGCCCGCAGACCCGTGGGCTCCAGCGCCAGGGGCGCCGGCTGGTGCTGGCGATCGACGAGTCGGCCAGCATGGCGGCGACCGACGTCGCCCCGAGCCGGATCGAGCAGGCGAAGCTCGAGGCCCGCAAGATTCTCGACGCCATGGGCTCGGGCGACCTGGCCATGCTGATCGCCTTCTCGGACCGGGCCCGCGTGGTGGCCAACTACACCGAGAACACCGACCTGCTCCGCCGCCGGCTCGACGCCATCGAGCCGACCGAGGCGTCCACCTCGCTCCGCGAGGCGCTCCAGCTTGTGGCGGGGCTGGCCAACCCGCAGAAGCAGGTGGGCGAGGGGCAGGTCGCCAGCGATGTCGTCCCGCCGCGCCTGTTCCTGTTCACCGACGGCGGCTTCGCCGACGTCGAGGGGTTCAGCCTGGGCACGATCAAGCCCGAGATCGTCGTGATCGGCCCCCCCCTTCCGCCGGCTCCAGGGCCGGCGAAACCTGGGTCGGCCGTGGCGTACCAGCCGGCCTCCGACAACGTGGCGATCCTGGCGCTGGAGACGACCCGCGACAAGCGACAGCCCGACCGGCTCAACATCTTCGGGAGGGTCCACAACTACCGCGAGACCCCCGTCGCGACCCGCGCCCAGCTCGTGATGCATGACGCCACCCGTCCGGCCGAGGCAGGGACCGTCATCGACGCGATCGAGCTCGACGTCGCCGCCCAGTCGGATCAGGGCTTCGAGTTCGACCTCGACAACCCGACGGACGGCCTGGGAGCGATCGAGGTGCGGCTCGACGTCGACGACGCCCTGACGCTTGACAACCGGGCCTTCGCCGCCTTCGGCAAGCCCCGCCAGGCTCGCGTCCTGCTCGTGACCAGCGGCAACCGCTTCCTGACCGATGCGCTCGGCACCGACGACGCCGGCCTGATGGCGGTCGTCACCGAGGTCACCCCCGATCAGGCCCAGTCCGGCGATGTGGCCCGTGAGCTGGCGGCCGGCTCGTACGACCTGGTGATTTACGATCGGGTTCGCCCCGAGACCCCGCCCGAGGCGAATACGCTCTCCCTCGGCGTGCTGCCCGCCGGCGTCGACGCGGCGACCGCACGCACGATCGAGTACCCGGTGGTGCTGGACTGGGATGTCTCGCATCCGCTGCTGCAATACCTCCGCGACCTCAACCGCATGGTCATCGCCAGCGCACAGGTGGTCGAGCTGCCGCGCGGGGCCCGCGAGCTGATCCAGAGCAGCGAGGGCCCGATCGGGATGGCGATCCCTCGCGGCGCCTACCTGGACGCCGTGCTCACCTTTCCCCTCATCGAGGGCGGCAAGCCGACCACGAACTGGCCGTTGCTGACGAGCTACCCGCTGTTCATCCTCAACGTGCTCCAGGTGCTGGGCCACGGCGGTGAGGCCCAGGGGACCGTCACGTACGCCCCGGGCCAGCCGATCCCGGTGCGACCCGATGCAGCCGTCGACGCGATGAGCGTGATGGGTCCCGCAGGCCGACCCCAGCCGCTGGCCCGCACGGCGCAGGGGGC
Organism: uncultured Isosphaeraceae bacterium; assembly: GCA_964624465.1. Lineage (GTDB taxonomy): Bacteria > Planctomycetota > Planctomycetia > Isosphaerales > Isosphaeraceae > CAZUZD01. The sequence goes on along the minus strand of CAZUZD010000020.1, from coordinate 7,802 downwards.
GTTCCTGTTCAACGACACCAACCGCACCGGGCTGTATCGGGCGTCGTGGGGCGAGGACTCAGGCACGACCTTCGCGGTGAACCTGTTCAGCGACCGCGAGAGCAACCTGGCCCCGCGCGGTCAGGTGCCCCCCGGCGTGCCCGATGACCAGGCGGATCGGTTCCGCATCAAGATCGGCTACACCCCCGTCGAGCAGACGAGCCTCGAAGCTCCCTCCAAGAAGTCGTGGTGGTGGACCCTGGCGCTGGGAGCCCTGGGCGTCGTGCTGCTGGAGTGGTTCGTCTACAACAAGCGGGTCTACGTCTGAGCCACTCCGAGCCGCCCTGGCCGGGGATGAGCAGACCGCAAACGCCAACGGCCGCCGGCGCCCCTGGGGCACCGGCGGCCGTTCGAGTGAATCGGCCGGTCTCCAAGAATCAGCGCGGGGCCGGGGCCTCGCGGCGGTCGAGAAGGTAGGCGATCAGGTCGCGGAACTCGGCCTCGGTGATCTGCTCGGAGAAGTTCGCCGGCATCGGGGAGAGGGGCGCGACCTGCCGCTCCTCGATGCTCTCCTTGGGGACCCGGACCTCCTGCCCCTTGGCGTCGGCGAGGATGACGACCTCGCCCTCGTCGCTCAGGACCAGGCCGCTGAGCAGCCGGCCATCGCGGAGGGCCAGGGAGGTGGCACGGAAGGCCTGGTCGACGTTACGGTTCGGATCCAGGATGTCCTCCATGAGGCGGTCCGGGCCGCGGGCCCCGATCCCGTCGAGCTGCGGTCCGACGCGCCCGCCCTGCCCGCCCAGCTGGTGGCAGGCCCCGCAGTTCTTCGCGTACACGGCCGCCCCGCGCTCGGCGCTGGCCTCACCCCGGGATCGGGCGAACGCCGACTGCCGCTTGCCGATCAACTCCTGCATGGCCGCATCGGCGGCGGGGATGCCGGCCAGCAGCGTGCTCAGTCGCGCCTCCAGGTCGGGCACGTTCGCCTGCCGCAGGCGCAGCTCGACGGGCTTCTGCTGGAGCAACCGGGGCGACGCGGTCCCCTTCGCGATCAGGTCGAGCAGCGTGAGCGCACCCGGCTGGTCGGCCGCCAGGCTCACCGCGATCGGGCCCTGAAGCCGCGCGGGTGCCGACGGCAGCGCCAGCCGCAGCGCATCACGGGCGTCCGGACGTCCGCTCTGGCCGAGCAGGGTCGCGGCCTGCTCGCGGAGGGTCATCGGCTGGGCCGCATCGGCCATCAACGTGCCGAGGACGCCGACGGCGATCGCCGGATCGATGGAGTTCAGAGCCTGGATCGCCTTCAGCCGGCGCGGCTCCGGCGCGTCGACCGCGCGGGCCAGATCGGCCAGCCGGTCCCGCAGCGTGCCCAGCCGGAAGCTGCCGGCAAGCTCGACGCCCGCTTCGCAGAGACCGGGGTCACCCGAATCGAGCAAGGTCGTGGCCAGGGTAATCGCCCAGGCCGTCGCCTCGGCCGGCATGGCGGCGCCCCGTCCTTGCCAGCCGCGGTGGATCGCGTTGATCGCGGCGAAGGCACGCCCGCGATCGGACTCGGTCTGCGAGCGGGCCAGGGTCACGAGCGCCTGGTCGGTCTCCGCGTTCCCCTGGCGGGCGACATGCTCCACCTGCCGGACGAACTCGACACCCGTGGGTTTGAAACGCGTCAGATAACCGAGCAGGAACTGGGCCGAGCTGACCCCGGTCACCCCGTTGGCCACATCGGCCAGGGTGGCCAGGTCGCGGGCGTCGAGGTGGTCGTCCGCGGTCACCTTGGGGAAGGCCGCCGGGTCACTGAGCTGGTTCCGCAGCGCCATGCGGACGACATGGACGAGGTGGGTGTCCCGGGGGTCGGCGGCGTGGCGGGCGTCGAGCAGCGGGCGAAGGTTCTCAACCGAGGGATGTCCGCCGATCGCCTCGGCGGCCGCCCGTCGCACGGTGGGCTCGGCGTCCTGGAGTCCCTGGAGGGCCAGATCGCGGAGGGCCCCGTTCCAGCCTTCCAGCTCGCCGAGCACCTTCTGAGCGTGCGTACGCACGATGGCATCGGCGGCCCCGGCCGCGGCCGAGCAGGTGGCCGGGTCGGCGGCCCCGCGCCGGTAGAGCACCCACAGGCCATGCACCCACGTGGCCGGATTGGCCGGCTGGGCGACGGCGCGCCGCACGGCCTCGAGGGCGTCCGGACGCTCGGCCAGCATGTGGGTGGCCCGCAGCCGGACGGCCAGGTTCGGATGGCCGAGGGCGTCGATCAGCTCGGCGTCGGTCGCCCGGGTGAAGTCGCCCCCGTGCGGCGCCGGGGTGGGTCGAGCGTCGGTGCCCTTGTAGACGATCCGCCAGATGCGACCGCGGTCCCGGTCGCGGCCGGGGTGCGTCAGGGGGACCTCGTAGTGGCCGATGATCCGGTTGTAGAAGTCGGCCACGTACAGGTTGCCGTCGGGGCCCAGCTCGATGTCGACCGGGCGGAACCACGGGTCGTCGCTGGCGAGGAAGTCGTCGAGCGGGACCGCCTTCGGGCTCGTGCCGGTGCGCTCGATCCGGTCACGGTTGATCCGGGCCGTGACGACGTTGCCGATGAAGACCTGACCGCGGTACGACTCCGGCCAGGCGTCGGCCTCGTAGACCGTGATGCCGGCGATCCCGGTCGAGCCATGATCGTGCTGCATCATCTCGGGCCCGTAGCCGAGACCGTCGTCCGGCTTGCCGAAGCTCGGGTAGTACGCCCCCCGCAGGAGCTGGTAGATCGGCCGGCTGTGGCAGTCGCACGAGTACAGGTTGCCGAGCGGATCGAAGGCCAGGCCGAAGGGGTTCACCTGGCCCCAGGTGAGTTGCTCGATGTGCGAGCCATCGGGCCGGAGGCGGTACGTGTTGCCCGAGTTCATGGTCACCGTCTGGTCGTCGGAGCCCTTCACCTCGGAGGAGTTGGCGAACCCATGGCAGGCGTAGACCCAGCCGTCGAAGCCCATCGTGAAGGCGCTGGCCATGCCGTGGGTGTCGCGGAAGCCGAAGGTGCTGTAGGCGATCTCGCGGCGGTCGGCCTTGCCGTCGCCGTCATCGTCGGTCATCAGGTAGACGTTCGGGATGCTGTGCACCAGGGCGCGACGGCCATCGCCCAGCGGCAGGACGCCGATGGGGATGTTCAGGTCATCGGCGAAGGTGGTGATCTTGCGGGCGCGGCCGTTGGGGCCGAAGTCGTCCAGGATCACGACGCGATCGCGTCGGGGTGCCCCCTCCTCGGCCGGATAGGGGTACTCCCGGGAGACGGTGACCCAGAGGCGGCCGCGATCGTCGAAGGCCAGGTTCATCGGCTTGGCGATGTCCGGCTCGGCCACGATGAGCTGGGCCTCGAAGCCCGGCGGCAGCCGGAAGGCCGCCCGTTCCGCTTCCGGCGTGCGGGCCTCGGTGCGGGCGACCAGTTCGGGCGGCAGGTCCTGGGCCCGGGCCAGAGCGCCTGGGCCGATCAGCGCCAGCGCCGCCAGCCAGCCGACGCCCCTCGGGGCGCGGGGGGAGTGTCCGGGACGCATGAGTCCTCCGGGTTTGCGATTCGAGGGCGCAGCGGGCCGCGGAGGCCCGTGGGGGCGGGAGTGTCGGACGGCCTGTCGAGGGTACGCCAGTCCAGTCGGGCCGGTCAACGCGGCGCGTGGGAGCACCGTGGCGGGAGAGTGCCGACCGGGGTCAGCCGTGAATCTGGCGCGGGCGGCTCAGCGGTCGAGATCGGCGGCAACCGCGTCGTCGCCGAGGATCTTGGCGACGGAGCGGACGAGCTTCTCGAGGGCGAAGGGCTTGCGGATGTAATCGCGAACGCCGAGGAACTCGGCGTAGGCGCGGTGCCGGCTGCCCTCGTTGGCAGTGATCATGATCGTGGGGATCAGGCCGCCAGGGCGGCTCTTGAGCTTTTCGAGCACGAGGAAGCCGCTCTTCTTGGGCATCATCATGTCGAGCACGATCAGGTCCGGGTTCTCGCGCTCGGCGACCGCCAGGCCGGCGTTGCCGTCGCGGGCCACCAGGATCCGGTAGCCCTTGCCCTCGAGCACCGCTCGCATCGACTCGATGATCTCGGTGTCGTCATCGACCAGCAGGATGGTCTTCGAGGCGGGCATCGGCACACGACTCCAGGGGGAGGTCCGGGATCGGGGAGACGACCGCCACTATAGAGGGGGGGGCCGGCCGGAACAAGCCGGCGGCCGGCGGACGACCGGGGCGGGTGGGCCTCCGGCTGGTGGGGCCGTTGCAATCGGAACCGCAGGACCATCGGGCGTTCGCCCCTTTCTCGGGCCCACGACTTGCGTCATAATTTGGATTGATACCCGGCCTGTCTCGGTCTCCGCCGGGCCGAGGAGCCGTCGCCTGCGACGGCCCTCTCGGTTCCTGTCCGGCCTCGACCCATCCGGTGGTTCCGATCCCGATCCAACACGTCGCCACAAGCCGCCCGGCCGCAGGCCGGGACGAGTCCCGCACGCAAGGCCACTCCAGGGGAAACGCGATGAACACATCGAAGGCATGGTGGTCGGCCCTGACCGCCGCCGGGTTGGGCCTGGCGAGTTCGGGCTGCGGGGGGAGCGGCGAGGAGGCCCCGGTGGCCACCGACGCGGGCGCGTCGGTCGCCGCGGATGCTCCGGCCGCACCCGTGGTCGAGGCCCCGCCGGCTGCCGCGCCGATCACCGCGGTGCCGAGCGCCCCTCCGGCGGCCGCTCCCGCCGCGAAGCCCGATTCCGGCACCGACGCCCTGCTGGCGATGGCCAGCGACTCGGGCAGTGCTCCGGTGGCCGGTGCTCCGGCGACCGGCGCCGCCCCTGCGGGTCCTGGTGGCGCACCTGCGGGTGCACCGGGTGGTGCCCAGGCCCAGTATGCGGCCCAGGGCGGCGGCGGCCGGCCCGGCATGTCCGCCCCCGGCGGCGGCAGCCCGCCTCCCGGTTATCCCGGGGCCGGCGGTGGCGGTGGTGGTGCCCAGGCCCAATACGCGGCGCAGGGTGGCGGTGGCGGCCAGGCCGGGATGTCGGCCCCTGGCGGTGGAAGCCCCCCTCCCGGCTATCCCGGCGCGGGCGGCGGCGGTGCCAATGCCCAGTATTCGGCCCAGGGTGGCGGCGGCCGACCTGGTATGGCGGCTCCCGCCGGTCCCGGTGGCGGCGCGGGCGGCAAGCTCGGTGGCGGGATGAATCCGAACGAGGGCGTCACGCCTCCGGTCCAGTCGGGCAACGCCGCGCCGTCAAACAACCCCCCGCCGGGCTACCCGGGCGCGGGTGGTGGTGGGGGTGCCAACGCGCAGTACTCGGCCCAGGGCGGTGGTGGCCGGCCCGGGATGTCGGCCCCCGCGGCAGGTGGGGCACCTGCTGGCTATCCGGGCGCCGGGGGTGGCGGGGCCGCCTCACAGTATGCCGCGCAGGGTGGAGGGCGTCCCGGGATGAACGTGCCGCAGGGCGCCGGTGGGCCGGGTGGCCCCGGTGCCGGAGCCCCAGGTCCGGCGGGCGCGGGTGGGCCGGGGGCCATGGGCCTGGGCGGCGGGCCCGGCGGTGCAGGTGGCTCGGTGGCCGCGCCGGACTACTCGAACCCGATGAAGGGCGCCCAGTCGTTCCTCGACGCCGTCAAGCAGAAGGATGGCGCCCTGATCTCCGAGGCCATGGCCCTGCGGGCCGCGACCGAGGCGGAACCCCGGCGCCGCGAGTTCTTCAAGGCCCTCAAGGAGCAGTCGGTGGCCCCCGAAGACCTCGATGAGATGATCCGGAACCTCGACGGCATGGCGATCGTCAACGTCAACGAGTCGAAGAGCACCGGCGTGACCGGCATCATCATCGGGAAGATGGACGGTGCGGATTACCTGACGCGGACCGTCTACATGCGGCGAGAGAAGGACGGCTGGAAGGTGCAGGACATCGGCGCCCCCAAGCGGGATAAGTCCCGGCCCCGCGGCGGCGCGGGTGGCCGGAACTGAGCCACCTGCCCCGAACCATCCGCCCGCCGGGTTCAAATCCAGGGGGTCGCGCCCGTCGCTCGTCGACCGGCGCGGCCCCCTGTCGCTCTGGGAGACGTACCAACTGGCCCAGGTGGGCCCTGGCACTCCCCCGGACCGGCAGGATTTACCCAGCTTTGTAAAAAGGTGCGGACCGTCCGGGCGAAAATCCGGCCGTCTGGTCGGATTTTCCTCAAGGATCCGTCTTGCCTGACCGGCACCCCGGGGTGTTTGGGGGCGATTTCGGGCTTTGGCGCGCGAGCTGCATTACGGGACGGCCGGCTCAAGATGAGCCACCCCCCTCTGCCTGCCGCTCGCCCCACGCTCTGAAATCCGTCCCACAGCGCCCAAGGAAGGAGCCTGTATGGACCTCTCCGACGTTCGCGTCACCGCCCTCATTGAATTCGGTGTGATGATCTGCCAGTTCGCCGGTGCACTGGGCCTGATCACCTCCCGCCTGATGCCGCGGACCCGACTGGCCAGGGGTGGCCGGCTGGTCTTCGTGCTCTCGATGGTCGGACTGGCCATCGGCGGGGCCATCTGCGGCTCGCAGGACTCGGACTTCGGCCTCTTTGCCGGCGGGACCATGACGGTCCTCCTGATCGGCATGATCGCCGGAAGCGCCCCGGTCCACGCGATCGATCGACCCAGCCTCGCCGAGCTGGTGGAGTCGTCGCTGGCGGTGTGAAATCCGCGATCCCGAAAGCCATTCCAGTTCAGCACTTCGAATCTCGGGGCCCTCTGGCCCCGATTTTTTTTTGCCCGCGATTTGACGCCCTGTTTTTCGTGCGCCACACTTCCGGCGTTGGCCCACGGCGGGGTCTACTGGCCAGGGATTGGCACCCGTTGAGCAGCCGCCCCTTTCGAGGGGGCCAGTCGGACCCGGTGGGCCTCAACTCCGACCCGTCGCAGCGTGTCCCGCTCGCTGCGAGGAAGGTTCGGTCGGCCACCCGCGGGATTCAAGGATAGAAGCCCATGAAGGTCACAGAGAAACGGATTTCGACGGCCCTGGGCCTGCTCCTGCTTGCCATCGTGCCGGCCTCGGCCCGCGCCCAGTTCCCCTCGGGGAATCAGGCCACCGCCGACACGATCGCGACGGTGCTGCGCCAGAACGCCGGCCTTTCGGCTTCGCAGATCGCCATCGAGGCTCGCGGGGGTGCGGTCACCCTCAGCGGCGTGGTGCCCTCGGCCGAGCTGAAGATCGAGGCGGTTCGCCGGGCCCAGTCGGTCGGCGGCGTCAACTCGGTCGTCGATCGCCTGGCGGTCGGTGATCCCCGGGTCACCCCGGCCCAGTACAACCCCAACGGCCAGCCCCCGCGGGTCGCCATGGGTGGTCACTTCGGCGGCGGCCACGCCGGTGGCGGCGTCATGGCGGGTGCCCCGATCGACGGTGGCTTCGCCGGTGGTGAGATGACCGATCTGTCGGGCCCGCTGCCCGAGGGCGCGGCCGTCCCGGGCGCCACGCAGGCGGCCTCGCCCGGCCTGCCGAACTACGCCTGGCCCAGCTACGCCCCGTACCCGAACGCCTCGGCGGTCGGCTACCCGACGGCCTACCCCTGGCAGGCCTTCCCGAACATCGGCCCCTTCTATCCGTACCCCGAGGTCCCGCTCGACTGGCGTGCGGTCACCCTCCGCTGGGACGACGGCATCTGGTGGCTGGACTTCCGCAAGCACTACACGCGGCCGTTCTTCACCCCCTACCCGTTCGGCCTGTTCGCCTACTGAGCCGGCCCGACCCGCGATCGGGTGAGAATTGAAGCCAACGAGGCCCGGGCGCCAGTCGCCCGGGCCTCGCTGTTTTCCGGTCGGGACCGGACATTCTCCAGCGTCGGGCTTAGAGCCCCTAACACAACATATTGAGTATAGCACTGGCACAGATCTTGATGCAGGC
>CAZUZD010000019.1:34730-38395 GCA_964624465.1 uncultured Isosphaeraceae bacterium | reverse complement strand
CTGCGGCCGGGGCCTTCGGGGCGGCCGGAGGCGCGGGGGCCTCGGCACGCTTCGGCGCAGGGGCCGGGGGAGTCGCGGTGGGTGTCGGATCGGCCGGGGGTGCGCTCGCGGCGGCGGTCGCTGGCGGCGGGCCGGCCAGGTCGGACTGGCCCTGGATGGCGGCGAGGATGGCCTGGCCGTAGCGCTCGAGCTTCGCCGGACCCAGGCCCTTGATGCCCATCAGGTCGGCGGGCGTGCGGGGACGCTGACGCACCAGCGCGTCGAGGGTCTCGTTCGCGAAGACGCAGTACGGCGGCACCTTCGCCTCGCGGGCCCAGTCGGTCCGCAGGGCCCGGAGCCGCTCGTGCAGCGGGTCGCCGGCGGTGGAACCGCCGGAGGGAACACCGTCGTCGTCGGACGAGCTGGGGCCGTCGTTCGCAGTGGGGCGCGGGGTGGCGGCGCTGGTGGACCGGGAGGCGGCGCGGCTCAGGCCGCCGCGACAGATCTTGGCGGCGAGGTCCTCGGGCAGGTCGAGCTCGATCGGGTCGCCCGAGGCGCCGCCGCGGACCAGGGCCCAGCCGCGGTCGCTGAGGGCGACCACCGGGCGGAAGCGGTCGACGTCGCGGGCCTCGACCAGGCCGGCGGAGGCCAGGGCGTCGAGCAGCAGCGAGACCTCGGCCTGCTTGAACTCGGCCAGGATGCCGAACGTGCTCAGCCCGCGCAGGCCCCAGCGGTCCATCCGCTCGGAGCCCGAGCCGGTGAGCATCTGCGCCACGGTCGTCTTGCCGAACCGGCCCTTCGAGCGGGCGACGCCGGAGAGCGCCTTGAGCACGACCTCGCGGCCGGCCGGGGTGTCGATGCGGGCGCGGGTGCGGACCAGGCCGACGAGGTCGCCGATGCCGGCGCGGGCGCAGTTGTCGCACCGGCCGCAGCCCTCCTCGGCCCCTTCCTCGTCGCCGAAGTAGCCGAGGATCGTGGTGCGACGGCAGCGGTTCGAGGTCGCGTAGCCGATCATCCGCTCGAGCTTGGCGTACTCCTGCCGCTTGCGGACGTCGAGCGCGGCGAAGTCGATGGTCAGCTCGCGGGCCCGGCGATCGCGGTCGAGCACCCGCACGGCGTTGCCGCGGAACGGCGGGATGTAGTCGAGCGGCAGGCCGGCGTCGATCAGCGCCCGGATCGCCCGGATCAGGGCCGAGCGCTCGAGCCCGAGCGCGGTGGCGAGGCCGTCGGGCTGGAAGTAGATCGGCTCGCCGAAGCGGCGGTTGACCAGGCCCTCGATGCCCAGCAGCACGATGCGCTGGGTGTTCGCCTGCGGGCCGATCCGGCTGACCAGGCTGGGCTCGTCGGCCTCGGCGTTGATCCGGACGATCGCCTGGTTCTCGCGGGGGTGGAACCGCTCGATGCCGCCGGCCCCTTCGAGGATCTTGAGCGCGGTGCCCACGGCCGACTCGTTCAGCTCCAGGCCGATGGCCTCCTTGATCTCCTGCTGCGTCAGCTCGATCGGGTCGGCGTTCTGGGCGCGGAGGAAGTCGTAGACCCGGTGGACGGCGTCGGGGGGCGGATACTCGTTGTCGATGAACATTTCCTGGAGGAAGCGATCGCCGGGGGCGTGCAGCAGCACGCACTCGGCGGGCAGGCCGTCGCGGCCGGCGCGGCCGGCCTCCTGGTAGTAGGCCTCCAGGGTGCCTGGCATGTTGAAGTGGATCACCGAGCGGATGTTCGCCTTGTCGACTCCCATGCCGAAGGCGTTGGTGGCGACGACGACCTCGGCGCGGCCGGACATGAACCGGTCCTGGGCCTCGGCGCGCTCCTCGCGGGCCAGGCCGGCGTGGTAGATCGAGACCGTGCGGCGGAGGACCTGCTCGACGTGCCGGCCGACCTCCTCGCAGCGTTTGCGGCTGGAGGCGTAGATGACCGCCGGGCCGGGGTTGCGGGTCAGGACCTCGGCGACCGCGGCCAGCTTGTCGACGTCCTTGCGGGCCTCGCGGGCGTGGTAGCTGAGGTTCGGGCGGTCGAAGCCCGTGACGAACTGCGCCGGGTCGCGGAGGTCGAGCTGGTCGGCGATGTCCCGGCGCACCAGGTCGGTGGCGGTGGCCGTCAGGGCGATGCAAGGGGGCATGCCCAGCGCGCGGCGGGCCTGGCCCAGGCGGGCGTAGTCGGGGCGGAAGTCGTGGCCCCACTCGCTGATGCAGTGCGCCTCGTCGACGGCGAGCAGCGCGGGCCGCACCCGGTTCATCGCCTCGACGAACCGGCCGCTGCGGAACCGCTCGGGGGCGACGTAGACCAGGTCATACCGGCCGGCCTCGATCTCGATCAGCCGGGCCCGCTGCTCCTCCGGGTCGAGGGTGCTGTTGATCAGGGTCGCCCGCAGGCCACGCGCCGTGAGGGCGTCGACCTGATCCTTCATCAGCGCGATCAGGGGGCTGACGACCAGCGTCACCCCCGCGCGATGCACGGCAGGGAGCTGGTAGCAGAGGCTCTTGCCGCCGCCGGTGGGCATGACGCAGAGCACGTCGCGCCCGGCCAGCACGGCCGCGATCACCTCGCGCTGGCCGGGCCGGAAGCGTTCGAGCGCAAACCGCTCGCGCAACGTCGCTTCCAGCTCGGGACCCGCGTGTCCGTCGGCCATCGTCACCACCACGCCACCCCGCCGCATCCGACCCCGTTCGGACCGACCCGGCCGGCCCCGACCCTCCGATTATAGGGGCACCGCCCCCCGGGCCGCGAGCGCCCGGCCCCCCGCCGCCCCGGCCCCAAATACTTGCTGTGGCCGGACATGTAAAACTGCGGAGTCTAGGCGACCGCGACACTTGACATGGTTACCGCGTGGTGGCTATAACGAATGGGCAACCTGGGCGCCACTCTCCGGCCTGCGTAACCTGGCGATGTTGATGAGACATGCCGGGCGAACGAGTCGCGGGGGAGCGTGCCTGGGGGCAACGTCGGAGGATGCGCTCCGGCGGTGGGCCACGGGCCGTGTCGTGCCGGCCCGGCTGGCGAACCCGAGCAGCAGCGGTGGGGCGGCGGTGCCTGAAGGGGCACCGGGGCCTCCGTTGTGCATTCATCCCGACCGGAACCGAGGACTGCCAGCCGCCGGCCCGTTGGCCGAGGCACGAGGCCGTGCCCGAGCGGCAGCACCTCGAGATTTTGCACCAGGAGCATTGCGATGAAGTCGTGGGCGCGTCGGACGTCGGCGGTGGTGGTGACGTGCTTCGGTCTGGCGGCGGGCCCGGTGTGGGCCGGTCATCTGGGCGGGCACAAGCTCGGTCACGGCGGTGGCCTGCTGGGCGGGCACAAGCTCGGTCACGGCGGCGTGGCCGCTGGCGGCCTGCTCGGCGGCGGCGTGGCGTGCGTGCCGGCCGTCGGCGGCTACGGCGCGGCCGTGGCGGCGACGACCCAGGTCGCCCAGACCTACACCAGCTACGAGACGATCACCGAGACCATCTACCAGCAGGTCCCGGTCACGCAGTATCAGCAGCGGGCCCGCACCGAGTACCGCACCGAGCAGGTCCCCGTCACCCAGACGGTCGCCGAGACGGTCCCGGTCCAGCAGATGCAGACCCGCGTCCGCACCGAGTACCGCACCGAGCAGGTCCCCGTCACCCAGACGGTCGCCGAGACGGTCCCGGTCCAGCAGATGCAGACCCGCGTCCGCACCGAGTACCGCACCGAGCAGGTCCCCGTCA
>CAZUZD010000019.1:0-34630 GCA_964624465.1 uncultured Isosphaeraceae bacterium | reverse complement strand
CGACCAACGTCACCCGCCAGGTGCCGTTCAACGTCACCGAGCAGGTGCCCGTCACCGTCAACACGGTCCAGTACAAGCAGGTCACGACCAACGTCACCCGCCAGGTGCCGTTCAACGTCACCGAGCAGGTGCCCGTCACGGTCAACACCGTGCAGTACAAGCAGGTGACGACCATGACCACCCAGCAGGTGCCGTTCACGGTCACCGAGCAGGTCCCGGTCACGGTGATGCAGACCGTGCCGCAGCAGGTCACCCGCCAGGTGCCCGTCACCCGGACCGTCATGGTGAACGTGCCGTGTGCGACCGTCGGTGCCCAGGGCGGCGCGGTCTACTCGGCCGGTGCCGGCGTGGCGACCGAGGGTGCCGCCGCGGCCGCCGCCGTCGAGGCGACCGGTGTGGCCCCGTCGGGTCAGGCCACTCCGCAGAACTGAGCTCCGCTCGGTTCCGCACCCCAGTCAGCCCTCAGGGCTGATCGAGACGGCCGCCAGGGCCACCGGGTTTGACCCGGGGGCCCTGCGTCGTTCCCGGGCGGGAGCGGGCCCTGCTCGCCGCTCAGCCCTTGATCACGCCCACGGGCCGCAGGCGGGCGACCTTCTTCGAGATCCCGGCGGCGTGGACCACCTCGACCACCCGGTCGACGTCCTTGTAGGCCGCCGGCTGCTCCTCGGCGAGGCCCTTGTGGCCGCGGGCCTTCGCGATGATCCCGATCTTGTCCAGCTCCTGGTCGATCCGGCGGCCGGCGGCCCGGCGGATCGCCTCGGTCCGGCTCATCATCCGGCCGGCGCCATGGCAGGTGGTCCCGAAGGTCTGCTCCATCGCCCCCGGCTGGCCGACGAGCACCCACGACGCCGTCCCCATGCTGCCCGGGATGATCACCGGCTGGCCGATGCCCTGGTACGGCTCGGGCACGTCGGGGTGCCCCGGCGGGAAGGCGCGGGTGGCCCCCTTGCGGTGCACGCAGACCGACTTGGTCCGGCCGTCGACGGCATGGTCCTCGAACTTGGCGATGTTGTGCGCCACATCGTAGACCAGGTCCAGGCCCAGCGACTCCCACGACCGGCCCAGCACCTTGGCGAAGACCTGGCGCGCCTGGTGCGCCAGCAGCTGCCGGTTGCACCAGGCGTAGTTGGCCGCCGCCCGCATCGCGCCCAGGTACGCCTGCCCCTCCGGGCTCCGCACCGGGGCACAGGCGAGCTGGGCGTCGGGCAGCTCGAAGCCGTACCGCTTCGGGGCGCCCCGGAAGGCCGCCAGGTGGTCGTCGCAGACCTGGTAGCCCAGCCCGCGCGAGCCGGAGTGGATCAGGACGGTCACCATCCCCTCGGCCAGGCCCATCACGTGCGCGGCCGCCTCGTCGTGCACCCGGTCGACGACCTGGACCTCCAGGAAGTGGTTGCCCGAGCCGAGCGTGCCGCACTGGTCGGCGCCCCGCAGGAAGGCGCGGTCGCTGACCCGGCCGGGGTCGGCCCCCTCGAGCCGGCCGCCGGCCTCCATGAACTCGAGGTCGCGCTCGGTGCCCCAGCCCTTGCCCACCACGTAGCCGGCGCCTCGCTCCATCAGGCGGGCCAGCTCCGGCTTCTCGAACCGGAACGGGCCGCTCTGGCCCACGCCGGTCGGGATGTCGCGGAAGAGCTGCTCGACAAGCGGGCGGATGTGATTGCGCAGGTCGTCCCAGTGCAGCCCCGAGCGCAGCAGGCGCACGCCGCAGTTGATGTCGTAGCCCACCCCGCCCGGCGAGATGACGCCCCCCTCCTCGGGGTCGGTCGCCGCCACGCCGCCGATGCAGAAGCCGTAGCCCCAGTGGATGTCGGGCATCGCCAGGCTGGCCGACTGGATCCCGGGCAGGGTCGCGACGTTGGCGACCTGCTCGGGCCCCTGATCCTTGCGGATCTGCTCGATCAGCACCTCGTCGGCGAAGATCAGCCCGTCGACCCGCATGTCGGGCCGGTACTCCTTGGGGATCTTCCAGGTGTTCGGGCCGACCGGTTCGAGCGGCCCCGTGTACGCGCCTGCCATTGGTCTGCAACTCCCTGGGCCGTCGCGCGATCGTCGCCCTCCGCCATTCAGTCACCTGGGGTCGGTCGCGGCCGGCCGGCTTGCACTCCCAGACACCGCACCGGACCGCACGTTCGCGCCGCCGCGGCCCCGATTTTTGCACAACCCGTTCCGCACCGCCTCGGTACGCGGGTTTTCACCCCGATCCTGTGCCGGATTTTCGTAGGGCGGATCAGCGGAGCGTCATCCGCCGGGCCAGGGCGGTTGCGAGCGAGTGACCCTCCGACCCGGGGTGCGAGAGGCGTCCGTTCGGGCGCGGCGGATGACGCTCCGCTGATCCGCCCTACGGATTCGGGCACGGGGCGGGAGCGGCCTCGGCGGCTTCGAGCAGGGCGAGGACGCGGGCCTCGTCGGGGCGGAGGCCGGGAACGGGAGGCTTCGGGGGCGGAGCCTGAAAGGCGGCGTGCAGGGTGCCGGCCTGATGGGCGGCGATCACGGCGGGGTGGATGTAGCACGAGCGGCAGACAGCGGGCGTGTTGCCCAGGCGACCGGCCACGCTCGTCACGGCCTGCACGACCTGACGGCGGAGGCCGGTGCGCCGAGGGTCGGGCGGGTCCGCGGCCAGGGCCAGCGCGGCGTGCATCGTGCCGGCCCAGGTGCGGAAGTCCTTGGCGGTGAACGCCTGGCCGCTGATGGCCTGGAGGTAGGCGTTGACGTCGCAGGAGTTCAGGTCGCGCACGCGGCCGGCATCGTCGACGTACTGGAACAGCTGCTCGCCCGGCAGGGACCGACAGTCGGTGACCAGCCGCGCCAGCCCGGGGTCGTCGAGCGCGATGTCTCGTGGCGGATGCCGTGCTTGCCGCGGAACCGGAAGGCGACGTGGTCGGGCCCGACCCGGGCGTGTGTGTCGCGCAGGGTGGTCAGGCCGAACGAGCCATTCTCGCGGGCGTAGCAATCGTTGCCGACCCGGATGTGCGTCCGCTCCAGCAGCCGCACGACGGTCGCCAGCACCCGGTCGCGCGACAGGCCGGGGCCCTTGAGGTCGCGGGCCACGCGGCGGCGGATCCGCGGCAGGGCGCGGGCGAAGGCGGTGAGCTTGCCGTACTTCGCCCGATCGCGCCAGGTTCGCCAGTCCGGGTGATACCGGTACTGCTTGCGGCCTCGGGCGTCGCGGCCGGTGGCCTGGAGATGGCCGTCGGGATCGGGGTTGATCCAGACGCCCTCCCAGGCGGGCGGGATCGCCAGCGCCGCAATGCGAGCCAGGGTCGCCCGATCCCGCACCAGCTGGCCGCGTGGGTCGCGGTAGCGGAAGCCCTTCGCGATGCGATCGCGACCCAGGCCGGGCCCGGTGTCGCGGGTGCGCCGCAAGCCGGCCGCGCGGCAATCATCGTCCTGGGGCTCCGGGAGCACCGGGGATTGCGAGGACCGGCGGTGGGGAGCGCGAGAGAGCCAGCTCATGGCCCGGACCGATCGCAAGCACCGTGCCGCCATCGTCGCCGCGGCGTCGTCAACGCTTGGCGCGACGTTTGCCCCTGGGGAGCGCTGGCACGCCGTGTCGGTGGACTGCACCGACCCCGGGATGCGGGCCAGCGCCGCGGCGGAGTCGCCGGGGCCGCGCCCCGTCCCTCCCCTCTCCCTGGAGACACACCAGATGAAGACGATCATTGGCCTGTTCGAGACCCGCCCCGAGGCCGAGGACGCGATCACGCGGCTGCAGGCCGCCGGGTTCCCCCGGGAACGGATCGGCGTGGCGATGCGCGACACCCGGCAGTCGGCCGACATGGCCGACGCCACCGGCACCGGCGACCTGGCCGCCGAGGGGGCGACCACGGGCGCCGTCTCGGGCGCCGGCGTGGGCGTGCTGATCGGCCTGGCCCTGGCCGGCAGCAGCGTGATCCTGCCGGGCGTCGGCCCGCTGCTGATCGGCGGCCCGCTGGCCGCCGCGCTCACTGGCGCCGGCATCGGCGCCGCCAGCGGTGGCCTGCTCGGCGGCCTGGTCGGCGCCGGCATCCCCGAGGAGGAGGCGCAGACCTACACGACCCGCCTGGAGCAGGGCCACATCCTGGTCTCGGTGCAGTGCGACGAGCTGGAGGCCGACCGCGCCCGCCAGATCCTCGTCACCGAGGGTGCCCGCACCGCGTGATCGTTCGACCGATCGCGGCGGGCGGCCGGCGCGGGACCTTGCGGTTCCCGCGCCGGCCGCCCCACGTCGATCAGCTCAGGTTCGCGCTGAACCCGTGCTGCTCGCGGTGCACCGGGCCGTCGAAGACCTTCGACGACTTGAACAGCTCGAACCGGCCGTCGCCGGCCACCTTCAGGGTCGAGCGCTCGATCCGCTCGATGTCCTCGGCCGAGAGCGGCGCGAAGTCGCGCACAATTTTGAGGTTCTGGTCGAGCACCTGCTCCGAGTCGATGCCGCTGATCAGCGTCGAGATCGGCAGCGACATCACGTAGCGCAGGGCGTCCTCCACAGTCACGCCCGCCTTGGTGACGATCGAGCCGTTGCCGCCCAGGCTCTTCATCGCGAGCACGCCGATCTGCCGCTCGGCGAGCACCGGCAGCACCTGGCGCTGGAAGCTGCGGTAGTGCGGGTCCA
The DNA here is from genome assembly GCA_964624465.1 of uncultured Isosphaeraceae bacterium. Classification (GTDB taxonomy): domain Bacteria; phylum Planctomycetota; class Planctomycetia; order Isosphaerales; family Isosphaeraceae; genus CAZUZD01. The sequence continues at coordinate 30,042 of CAZUZD010000019.1, read as the reverse complement.
TCACGTTCAAGGGCATCTGCACGGCGGCCCAGTCGTACGGCTTGCCGAGCATCTTGAGATGGATCGACGGGTCCTTGTGGCCGGTGAAGCCGAGGTACCGCACCTTGCCGTCCTGCACCGCCTTGAGGCCGGCGTGGATGGCGCCGTCCTCGGCGAAGATCCAGTCGGGGTCGTTGTCGTAGATGACCTCGTGAAACTGCCAGAGGTCGAGGCGGTCGGTCTTGAGGCGCCGGAGGCTGTCCTCCAGGTGCTGCGTGGCCTCGGCGGCGGTGCGCCCGCAGACCTTGGTCATGAGGAAGGCCTGATCGCGGCGGCCGCCCTCGGCGAGCGCCTTGCCCATGCGCTCCTCGGCGCCGCCGTCGTGGTAGTCCCAGCAGTTGTCGAGGAAGGTGATCCCCTCGTCGACGGCGCGCTGGATCAGGCGAAGGCTCTGGGCCTCGGAGAGCTTCTGGGGGTTGGTGGCCGAGTGGCCGCCGAGTCCGAGCAGGCTGACCTTCTCGCCGGTCTTGCCCAGCGGCCGCAGCGGCACGCCGCCGGGGTTCTTGTCGGCGGGGTCGGGACCGGCGGCGCCCAGCAGCGAGGCGGCGGCGACCCCGGCGGCGCCGGCCTGGAGGAAGGCGCGTCGGTTCGGGTCGGGAGGGTTCATGCGGTCGGGCTCCTGGGGGGCGGGAGGGGTCGGGTGCGACAGCGGGCTCGATGCAATCGGCGCGCCCGGGGGCCTGGACGGGACCGGGGCCCTGGCATGCGATTCGCACCAGCCGGCGTCCGCGATGATGCGGCGTGCCGACCGGCCCGCGAGGGCGCCGGAACCCGGCCCGCGACCACGAGCCCGCCGCTCGAACCTGGACCATGCCGTTCCCCCCCAACACACGAACTGAAGGAGACCATCATGGCCGTTGCAGGCGTCACCAGTGCGGGGACCACCTCGGGATTGCGGACCGCCGACCTGCTTGCCGTGCGGAGCCGGGTGAGCTGGCCGGCCGTGCTCGCCGGCGCCATGGTCGCGCTGACGATCTACGTCGTGCTCATGCTCCTGGGCATGGCCATCGGCATCGAGGTCGCCGTCCGGGGCCGCGACCTGAACATCGGGGCCGGCTCGGGCCTGTACACCGTGGCGGCCCTGGCCGTGGCCATGTTCTTCGGCGGCTGGGCCACCAGCCGGCTGGCCGTCGGCGAGGACTACCTCGAGGCCATGCTCCACGCCCTGATCCTCTGGGGCGTGCTGTTCCTGGGCCTGTTCTGGCTCCTGTCCTCGGGCGTCCGCACCGGCTTCAGCGCCCTGATGGGCGTGGCCTCGGGCACCTACGCCGCGGCCGGCATGGGCGAGGGGGGCGACCTGGACGTCGATCGCGTGGCTGCCGACCTCAAGCAGGCGGGGCTCGACCAGGCGCAGGTCGACAAGGCGGTCGAGTACTACCGCAACCTCCGCCGCGACCCCGTCGGCACGGTCCAGCGGGCCGCCAACGACCCCGACGCCCGCGAGGCCGGCCGCATGGTCGTCGAGACCACCCGGCGCGCCACCCACTGGACCCTGACCGGCGTGATCGTCTCGCTCCTGCTCGTCATCGTCGGCTCGCTCGTCGGAGCCGGCGAGGTGCCGCTGCCGGTGGCCATCGGCCGGCTGGGCGTGGCCCGGCCCAGGGCCGTCCCGCCCGGGTCGACCACCGTGATCACGCCCCCCTCGGACCGCACGGTCTGAGCCGGGGCCGCCTCCCGAGCCCTGGCGGCGCCGGCCCGATGGCCGGCGCCGCCAGGGGTTGATCCCGTCGCGTCCCCCCTCGCCCCGATGCAGGAGTGCCCCCGCGTGGCCAGTCGCCGTCCGACGCTCAGCCTGGACCACCCGGTCGTCAAGCTGTTCGTGATCATCGCCGTGGTCACCTCGCTGTACCTGGCCGCCGAGTTCCTCCAGCCGCTGGCGCTGGCCGTCCTGATCGCCTTCGCCCTGGCCCCGCTGACCCGGTTCCTGGAGCGGTGGGGGGCCCCCCGCGTGCTCGCCGTGCTGCTGTCGGTGACGCTGGCGCTGGGGCTCGTCGGCAGCATCGGCTACGTCGTCTTCCAGCAGGTCAACACGCTGGCGGGCGACCTGCCGAAGTACCGCGAGAACGTGCTCAGCAAGGTGCGCGGCCTCCAGCCCGGCGGCGCGAACAACCTGGGCAAGGCCGCCGCACTGGCGCAGGACGCGGTCGAGGTGCTCGACAAGCCGAAGACCGACCGCGACGCCGTCGACGTGCGCGTCGTCGAGCAGCCGTCGATCCAGACCCGGCTGGAGACCGCCGTCGGCCCGTACCTGGAGATGTTCGGGGTCGCGACCTTCGTGCTGATCCTGGTCACGTTCATGCTCCTGAGCCGCGAGGACCTGGGCGACCGGATCGTCGCCCTGGTCGGCCACCGACAGGTGACGCTCACGACCCGCACCCTCGACGACCTGGCCACCCGGATGAGCCGGTACCTGGCGATGTTCGCCGTGGTCAACTCGTCGTTCGGCCTGGTCGTCGGCCTGGGGCTCTGGGCCTTGCAGGTGCCGTACGCGGTGCTCTGGGGCGTGATGTCCGGCCTGCTGCGGTTCATCCCGTACGTGGGGCCGGCGGTGGCCTTCGCCCTGCCGCTGATCTTCTCGTTCGCCGAGTCCAGCGGGCTCTGGCAGCCGCTCTCGGTCATCGGGCTGTTCCTGGCAATCGAGGTGGTCATGAACACCCTGGAACCCGTGCTGTATGGCCGCACCACCGGGGTCTCGGCGCTCGGGCTGCTGGTGGCCGCGCTGTTCTGGACCTGGCTCTGGGGCCTGGTCGGGCTCCTGATCGCCACGCCGGTGACCGTCAGCCTGGCCGTGCTGGGCAAGTACGTGCCCAGCCTGGGGTTCTTCGCCACCCTGCTGGGAGAGGATGCGGACCTCGACCCCGACGTGCGGTTCTACCAGCGGCTGCTGGCCTTCGACGAGGACGGCGCCACCGAGCTCGTCGAGGCCGCGCTCCAGGCCAGATCCCGGGTCGAGGTCTACGACGCCATGCTCATTCCCGCCCTGGGCCGCGCCGAGCGCGACTTCGGACGCGATGAGATCGACGAGAGCGAGCAGGCCTTCATCTGGCGGGTCATCGGCGGCATCCTGGACGATCAGGAGGCGGCCGCGGCCGGCGAGCCCGCGCCGACCGACCTGCCGGTCCCGCCGCCCGAGGCCCTGGCCGGCATGCCCGTGCTCGGTGTGGCCGCCAACGACCACGGCGATGCCCTCGTGCTGCGGATGCTCGGTCAGCTGCTCGCCCCCAGCGGCTGCCCGCTGGAGGCCCTGACCAACGCGAGCACGCCGCTGGCCGTCACCGAGGCCGTGGCCGAGCGCTCCCCCCGCCTGGTGCTGCTCTCGCACCTGCCGCCGGCCGGGCTCACCCCGGTGCGGTACCTCACCCGCCGGCTCCGGGCCCGCGACGCGACGCTCGGACTCATGGTCGGCCGCTGGGGCGAGCGCGGGAACACCGCCGAGGCCGCGCAGAAGCTCTCCGACGCCGGCGCCACCGCCGTCGTCTTCAGCCTGGCCGAGGCCCGCCAGCGCGTGCTCCAGCAGCTCACCCCCGCCACTCCTCCGAGCCCGGCCGTCGGCGTCCCGCAGCCCGTCGGTTCGGCCTGAGCCTGCCCCGGGCCGAGCCGGGAGTCGATCGGCCCGGCCGGTTCCGGGTGGCGGGCCGATCGGGTATCCTGGGAGGTCCTGCCGTGAGATCGCTGGCCGCGCGTGTCCGTGCCGCCGCGAACCCCAGTCCCCGGACCGCAAGCAGACCCAGCCATGACGACCCCGACCCGCCGCTTCACGCTGGACTACGGCCGCACCGGACTCGAGGTGGAGCTGCCCGCCGCCGGGCTGGTCGGCCCGCTCGAGATCGGCAACGTGCCACCCCTCGCCGACACCGAGGCGGCCGTCGTGGCGGCGCTGGCGGAGCCGATCGGCTGCCCGCCGCTGGCCGAGCTCGCCCGCGGCAAGAAGAACGCCTGCATCGTGATCTGCGACATCACCCGGCCCGTGCCCAACCCGGTGCTGCTGCGGCCGATCCTCCGGGTGCTGCACGAGGCGGGGATCGCCCGCGAGGACGTGCTGATCCTCGTCGCGACCGGCCTGCACCGGCCCAGCACCGAGGCCGAGCGGGTCGAGATGCTGGGCGCGGAGATCGCCGGGGCGTACCGGGTCGAGGATCACCACGGCACGGTGCTGGAGGAGCACACGTACCTGGGCACGACCGAGAACGACGTGCCGGCGTGGATCGACACCCGGTACGTGACCGCCGACCTCAAGATCACGACCGGGCTGATCGAGCCGCACCTGATGGCCGGCTACTCGGGCGGCCGCAAGCTCATCTGCCCCGGCCTGGCGGCCTTCGAGACGGTCAAGATCTGGCACTCGCCCCGGTTCCTCGAGCACCCGAAGGCCGACTGCGGCTACCTCGACGGCAACCCGGTGCACGAGGAAAATACCCGCATCGCCAAGATGGCCGGGTGCGACTTCATCGTGAACGTGACGATGGACAAGGACCGCAAGGTCACCTCGGTCGTCGCCGGCGACATGGAGCAGGCGTTCCTGGCCGGGGTGCGGTTCGTCGAGAACGTGGTCAAGGCCCCGGTGCGCGAGGCGGTCGACGTGGTCGTCACCTCCTCGGCCGGCTACCCGCTGGACACGACCTTCTACCAGGCCGTCAAGGGCATGACCGGCTGCCTGCCGATCCTCAAGCAAGGGGGGACGATCATCCTGGCGGCCAGCCTGAGCGAGGGCATCGGCAGCCCCGAGTTCCAGTCGCTGTTCCGCGAGTTCGACAGCCTCGAAGGGTTCATGCAGACGATCCTGGGCCAGGACTACTTCGTGCTCGACCAGTGGCAGCTCGAGGAGCTCGCCAAGGTCCGCCGCAAGGTGAAGGTCAAGATCGTCAGCGACGGCCTCTCCCCCGAAGTCCTCTCCGGCCTGTTCGTCGAGCCGGCGGCGACCGTCGAGGGCGCCCTGGCGGCGAGCCTGGCCGAGTACGGCCCCGGGGCGACCGTGGCCGTCATCCCCAAGGGCCCGTACGTGCTGCCGGTCCTCACGGGCTGAGCCCCCGGTCAGTCGCCGCGGCGCCGGGCCCGGGTCTGGCGCCGCCAGAGGCGCGCCGCTCCTGCTCCACCCACGCGTCATATCCCGGCGCGTGCGGATCGGGCTCGATCGGGAGCCAGGGCCGCCACATCGCCCGGCGGTATTTCGCGGCGAGCGGCGCGTAGTAGCTGGCACACTCATCGGCGAAGTGCGCGAGCGAGCCGCCCCGCGCGGCGATCTGGTGCCAACCCTCCGCGTGGGTCGCCAGCTCGCGAGCCCGAAGGTAGCAGCCATACGACCGCCACCCCAGCGTCGCGCCCCAGAGCATCAGGGTCGCTGCGGCCATCAACAGCATCAGCGTCCGCAACCGGAGGCGTGGCCATCGCATGCTCGTGCTCCCGCCAGGGCGATCACTTTGCAACACAAAGTCTGTCTGCTCAGGCTAGCAGCTCCAGGCCCCGCTGTCAAGCGGGCGGCCTGGTGAGCCAGCGGGCACGACCGATGGGACGCCGGCTTGCTGGACGGGGGCCGCTCCCGGGACTTGGGGGGGCGGCCGCCCGGACCGCGAGGGGGGGCTCGCGGCCGACGTGGGAGACATCGGGTGCTTTTGACGCCCTGGAGGCGAGCGGTCAACCGGGTCGCGTTGGCGTTGATTCGGGAGTCGCCAGCGGCGAAAATCCCTGATTCGGATGCCACCCGATCCGGCGCCCTGGCCTGGCGAGACGCTCCGGTCCCCGTCTGCCTGGAACACCCGCGCCGCCCGATCCGCCGCCCACGCTGCACGCAGAAGGCCCCCGCGATGTCCTCGCCCTCCGACGCCACGCCCCCGACCCCCGAGCCCCTGGCCGACCTGGAGGCCGCCCGTCGCGCCAAATTGCAGCGGATCACCGAGCTGGGCCACGACCCCTGGGGCCAGCGGTTCGACGACCACCGGGCCATCGCCGACGTCCGCGCCCTGCCGGCCCCCGAGTCGGGCAGCGAGCAGGCCGGGCCCGCCGTGCGCATCGCCGGGCGGATCGTGCTCCGTCGCGGTCAGGGCAAGGTCTTCTTCCTCCAGCTCCGCGACTGGACCGGCCAGATCCAGGTCATGATCGGCAAGAACCAGGTCGGCGAGGCGCACTGGGCCCTCGTGCAGGAGTTCGACCTCGGCGACCTGATCGGCATCGACGGCACCCTGGGCCACACGAAAACGGGCGAGCTGACCGTGTTCGCCACCGCCGTCACCTTCCTGGGCAAGAGCCTGCTGCCGCCCCCCGAGAAGTGGCACGGCCTGACCGACGTCGAGCAGCGCAGCCGGCAGCGCTACGTCGACCTGTTCAGCAACCCCGAGTCGATGCAGACGTTCCTGGGCCGCACGAAGATCGTCGCCGCGTTCCGCCGCGTGCTGGCCGACCGCGGGTTCGTCGAGATCGAGGGCCCGACCATGCAGGCGATCGCCGGCGGCGCCGCCGCCCGGCCGTTCGTCACGCACCACAATGCGCTCGGCCTCGACCTGTACCTGCGCATCGCGCTGGAGCTGCACCTGAAGCGGCTGCTCGTCGGCGGCATGGAGCGGGTCTACGAGATGGGCCGCGTCTTCCGCAACGAGGGGATCAGCCGCAAGCACAACCCCGAGTTCACCATGCTGGAGGCCTACCAGGCCTACGGCGACTACCACTCCATGATGGACCTGACCGAGGCCCTGTTCCTGGGCGCCATCGACGCCATCGACGGCCAGCGCGTGCGGCAGTGGGGCGATGTCCAGGTCGACTTTACCCCGCCCTGGCCCCGCCGCCCGTATGGCGATCTGTTCCTGGAGCACGTCGGCGTCGCCATGAGCGACGAGCCCGGCGTGCGCGCGAAGGCCGAGGCCGAGGGCCTGCACACCGCCGGCAAGGAGCACGCCGTGCTCGTCGGCGAGCTGTTCGAGGCCAGGGTCGAGGACGCGCTCCAGGGCCCCGTGTTCGTGATCGACTACCCGGCCGCCCTCTGCCCGCTCACCAAGCGCAAGGCGTCTGACCCGACCATCGCCGAGCGCTTCGAGCTGTTCGTGCACGGCATGGAGCTGGCCAACGCGTACACCGAGCTGAACGACCCGCTGTTGCAGGAGGAGCTCTTCCGCAAGCAGCTCGTCGGCCAGAAGGCCGAGGACTCGATGGCGACCATGGACGACGACTTCGTCCGCGCCCTCAAGCACGCCATGCCCCCCGCCGGCGGCCTCGGCGTCGGCATCGACCGCCTCTGCATGCTCCTCCTGAACCGCTCGAACATCCGCGACGTGATCCTCTTCCCCCTGCTCCGGCCCGAGTGAGCCCCCGGCCCTCTGACATCGACCGCCCGTCGCTGCGCGACCCGGACGAACCAGTCGTCCGGGCTACCCGCGCTTCGATCGACTTCGTCATGGCAAGTCAGACGCCACAGTTGTTTTGACGGGTCGCGTCAGACGGCGGAGTGCCACTCGATCTTCTCGCCACGAACATGTTGGGCCGCGATGGCTTGAGCCTCGTCGATGCTCTCAGCGTCCCAGTCGAACACCACCTCCCAGTCCCGATCACACTTGAACAGATAGTACGGCCCTCCATTGGGGTAGCGGCAGATGGCCATCGCAGCCACCGAGATGACGTCGACAGCGACGGGGTCGGCCCCATGTGGGATCGTGTGGAAGCGTCCCAGCCGGCTTGTGGCCCAGTAGAGGACGTTCGCACCGTCGAGCGTTTGTGGAGGCGGAGGCATTCCGTTGCCTTGGGTGGCTGGCGTGGTGAGCATCTCTGACGTCTCACTGGATTTGACGCCGACGCCTGGAAGGCGGTCGGGATCAACCTCCCAGTGGAGAATTATCCCAGAGGCAGAGCCGGGGTGAAGTGATACATCGTCACTCTGACCGCGTAGCGGGGTCGCCCGGACGATTGACTCGTCCGGGTCGCGCAGCGACAGGCGGCGTCAGTTCCACCCGACGGTTCGAACACCAGCCGGCCTCAGGGTAGCCCGGACGACTTGCTCGTCCGGGTCGCGCAGCGACAGGCGGCGTGAGTCCGGCCCGCCGACCGGTCGACTCCGTCCGCCAACTCGTGGCGGACCCCGCCTGACGACAGGACAGCACGCCTCGATCCGGCCCGGAAACTTTTCCGGATTCGGGAAGTTTCCGCTGGCGGGGCGGCGCGGCACCGGCATAGGATGCTGATCAGACATTGCATGCAACCATTCGGTGTGACATGACAGTGTCGAGTCCCCCTCCTGTCCTGGCGGTCCCGGCGACCGCGATTGCTCTGGGGTCTGACGCGACGAATCGGGATGGCGAGGCCGCCGTCCTCCCCGGAAGTTCGAGGGCGCAGGGTGCCCTCCGGCGGGGGTCGGATGCGGTGCGGGCTGCGCCCTGGGGGCGCGGGCCGGGCACCGGGGCGGCCGTGCGCCCGGATCGGGGTCAGCCGGGAGCCGGGGGCGGGGACCTGGGTCGGAAACCTCGGATCGCCACCAGGGAGCGACGCCATGTTCCAGGACTGGATTGATCGGGCGGATCGGTTCGCACGGGCCCGCGGCACGACGGCCCGACGACGGGCTCCGCGACGCCGGCCGGCGCTGGAGGGGCTCGATGAGCGGGTGCTGCTCACGGGCGTGACGGCGACGTACACCCTCACCAACGACTGGGGGTCGGGCTACCAGGCGCAGATCCGCCTCAAGAACACGGACCCCACCCCGGTCCACGACTGGAAGCTGGAGTTCGACCTGCCGACGTCGATCTCGTCGATCTGGAACTCGGAGATCGACGCCCGCATCGGCAACCACTACGTCATCAGCGGCCTGAGCTGGAACCAGTCGCTGCCGGGCGGGGGCCAAATTGACATCGGATTCGTGGCCGCGCCTGGTGGTTCGGCCCCGGCGCCGACGAACTACCTGATCAACAGCCTGCCCCTGGGCGGCGGCGGCACCACCAGCGCCCCGACGATCAGCACGGCGAACGTCACGGCCAATGTGGGCGCGGGCGCGGCGACGACGGCCGTCTTCACCGTGAGCCTGTCGGCCGCCGCCAAGGGGCCGGTGACGGTGCAGTACGCCACGGCGGATGGCACGGCGAAGGCGGGTACCGACTACAAGTCGACCAGCGGCACGCTCACCTTCGCGGCCGGCACCACGAAGCAGACGATCGCCGTGCCCGTGCCGGCGGCGGCGACCTGGAAGGCGGACACGAGCTTCGCCCTCAAGCTCTCGGCGCCCAGCGGGGCGACCCTGGCCACGACGGCCGCGACCGGCACGATCCACAACCTGAACGCGCCGCCGGCCAGCGGCAGCATCACGTTCACGAACACCTCCGACTGGGGCACCGGGTTCAACGGCCAGATCGACATCAGGAACACCGGCACCACCCCGGTCAGCAACTGGGTGCTCGACTTCGACTTCGCCGGCACGATCAGCTCGATCTGGAACGGCTCGATCACCTCGCGGGTGGGCAACCACTACAAGGTCGCCCCGGCGAGCTGGAACAGCACGATCGCGGTGGGGGCCACGGCGAGCGTGGGCTTCACGGCGTCGCCGGGCGGCGGGACGGTGGTGCCGACGAACTTCGTGCTCACCCCACCGCTCACCGGTGGCGGCTCGGGCGCCCCGAAGCCGCCGGTGGCGGTCAATGATGTGGCCACGACCTACGCCGGCACCAACGCCAGGGTGAACGTGCTGGCCAACGACAGCGACCCCAACGGCCTGGCGCTGGCGATCGCGGGGGTCACGCAGCCGGCGCACGGCGTGATCGTCGTGAACGCCGACCGGACGATCACCTACGCGCCCGCCAACGGGTACACGGGCCTCGACTCCTGGACCTACACGATCACCGACGCGCTGGGCGGCACGGCCACGGCGACCGTCGCCATGACGGTGACGACGCTGCCGGCGGCGCCCGCCTGGCCGACTCACCAGTACTCGCCCTACGTCGACATGGGCCTGTGGCCGACGTATGACCTGGTCGCCGCATCGAAGGCCTCGGGGGTCAAGAACTTCTCGCTGGCGTTCATCACGGCCACGGCCGCGGGCGCCCCGGCCTGGGGCGGGTACACCGAGTACGAGGTCAACGGCGGTGCCTACGACCGGGCGCTCCGGACCCAGATCACGAACCTCCGGGCCCTCGGCGGCGACGTCATGGTCTCGTTCGGCGGCGCCGCCGGCCGCGAGCTGGCCGAGGTGGTCACCGACGTGAAGACGCTCACGAACGCCTACGACCAGGTGATCGACGCCTACGGCCTGACCCACATCGACTTCGACATCGAGGGGGCCGCCGGCGCCCACAAGCCCTCGATCGACCGCCGCAGCCAGGCGATCGCGGCCGTCCAGAAGACCCAGGCCGCCGAGGGCAAGCCCCTGGAGGTCTGGTTCACCCTGCCCGTGCTTCCCACCGGCCTGACGGCCGACGGCCTGTATTCGCTCCAGTCGGCGCTCAAGGCGGGCGTCCGCATCGACGGGGTGAACATCATGGCGATGGACTACGGCGACTCGGCCGCGCCCAACCCCTCGGGCAAGATGGGCACCTACGCGATCCAGGCCGGCACCAGCCTGTTCACGCAGCTCCGCAACCTCTATGGCGCCACGCCGACCGATGCGCAGCTCTACGCCATGATCGGGGTCACGCCGATGATCGGCCTGAACGACGTGACGACCGAGATCTTCGATCAGGCGGCCGCGCGCGAGCTGGTCACCTGGGCGAAGGCCAAGGGGATCGGGCGGCTGGCGATGTGGTCGCTGAACCGCGACCAGGCCAACCCCGCCGGGGCGATCTCGTACGTCGAGAACACCTCCAGCAGCATCGTGCAGCAGAAGTTCGAGTTCTCGAAGATCTTCCAGACCTTCGTGAGCTGAACCGGGCCCGGCCCGGTCGGACCCCGGGGGAGTCGATCCCGCCAGGGTCCGACCGGGCGCGGGGGCCGGGAAATCTCGGATTGCCGGTTCCGGGGTTCTGGGTTAGAGACACGGACCACGGATGGTCCGAGGGGCCCGGCGTGCGTCCTGGGAGGGCGTCGCGGGGGCCACTGACCCGGACCGTCGGGGCCGGATCACACGTCAAATGGGCAGGGAGGCCCGCACCGGGATGTACAAGTACCTGCTCTGCTGGCGGTACCTCAAGACCCGCTACATCGCGCTGGCCAGCGTCATCAGCGTGATGCTGGGCGTGGCCACGATGATCGTCGTCAACTCGGTCATGGCCGGGTTCTCGGAGAAGATGCGCGACCGGCTCCACGGCGTGCTCTCCGACGTGGTGATCGAGGGCACGTCGTTCGATGGCTTCGCCAACCCGAGCGAGGTGATGGCCCTGGTGCGTCAGATCGGCGGCGACCGCGTCCAGGCGCTGGCGCCGACGATCGAGGTGCCGGGGATCATGACGTACCACTACGGTGGCGAGCCGATCATGCGCCCGGTGCAGATCATCGGCGTCGACCCCGAGGCCCGCGCCCGGACGGGCGACTTCGCCGAGTACCTGATCGACGAGGAGGGGAACAAGGTGCCCCCGTCGTTCGAGGTCGACCCGAAGCTGCGCTCGCGCTCGGCGGCCGCCCAGGTGCTGCTCGAACGGCACCAGATGGACGAGCAGGACACCGAGATCGACACCCTCCTGCAGCAGCACGCCCTCAACGACGTGCCCGACCAGGGGGCGATCCCCGGCTACGCCACCGTGACCCACCATCCGCCGGGGGCCACGACCGACATGTTCCTGGCCCCGCGCGGCGGCAAGGTCGTGCTGCACTTCCCCACGGCCGGGGTCGGCGGCGCCGAGATCAAGGCGGCGCGCGACAGCTTCGCCGTGGTCGGCTTCTTCAAGAGCGGCATGAGCGAGTACGACTCGCAGTTCGTCTACATCCCGCTGAAGCGGCTCCAGTACCTCCGCGGCATGGGCGACGGCCAGTCGGAGGGCTTCGTCAACCAGATCCAGATCAAGGTCACGCCGGGCACCGACCTCGACCGCCTGGCGCTCGACCTGAACCGGGTCCTGTTCCAGAAGTGGCCGATGCGATTCGCCGTCCGCACCTGGGAGCAGAAGCAGGGGGCGCTGCTGTCGGCGGTGGCCGTCGAGCAGAGCATCCTGAACATCCTGCTGTTCTTCATCATCGCGGTGGCCGGGTTCGGCATCCTGGCGATCTTCTCGATGATCGTGGTCGAGAAGACCCGCGACATCGGCATCCTCAAGGCGCTCGGGGCGTCGACCTCGGGCGTGCGGGGGATCTTCCTGGGCTACGGCCTGTCGCTGGGCCTGGTCGGCAGCGGCGTCGGCATGCTCGGCGGCCTGGTGTTCGTGCGGAACATCAACGTGATCGAGAAGTGGCTGAGCTGGGCGCTCGGGCACAAGGTCTTCGACGACACGATCTACTACTTCAGCGAGATCCCGACCCGGATCGACCCGCTGACGGTGCTCTGGATCGTGCTGGGCGCGCTGCTGATCGCGGTGACGGCCAGCATCTGGCCGGCGCACCGCGCCTCGAAGCTGCACCCGGTGCGGGCCCTGCGGTACGAGTGACACCGGCCCCTGATCTGATCTGATCTGATCCGACGCCAAGACGCCCGGCCCGGGGCGTCCGGGCCGCCCGAGCGGCCCCGCCCCGGGCCGCCCTGAGACCCGTTTGATTGCCAAGGAGGGGACCGTGGCCTCGGAACCGCACCTGTCGGCCGCCGCACTGGTCAAGGGATACCGCAAGGGGAAGGTGGACGTGCCCGTGCTCCGCGGGGTCGACGTCGAGGTCGAGCGCGGCGAGCTGGTCGCGATCGTGGGCGCCTCGGGCTCGGGCAAGAGCACGCTTTTGCACGTGCTCGGCCTGCTCGACGCCCCCGACGACGGCGACGTCCGGCTCGACGGCCGCCGCATCGACAACCTCCCCGAGCGCCGCCGCGACGCGCTCCGCAACCGGACCTTCGGGTTCATCTTCCAGTCGTATCACCTGCTGCCCGAGCTCAGCGCGCTCGAGAACGTGCTGATGCCGCAGATGATCCGGTACGGGGCGCTGGCGTACCTGCGGCAGCGGGCCGCGCTCCGCAAGGAGGCCGAGGCGCTGCTGGACCGCGTGGGCCTGGGCCATCGCCTGAACCACCGCCCCGGCGAGCTCTCCGGCGGCGAGATGCAGCGGGCGGCGATCGCGCGGGCGCTCTCGGGCCGGCCCGAGATCCTGCTGGCCGACGAGCCGACGGGCAACCTCGACGCCGCCACCGGGCAGGGCGTGCTCGAGCTGCTCCGCGACTTGAACCGGGAACGGGGCCTCACTATGATGATGGTCACCCACGACGCCCACATCGCCGCGCAGACGGACCGGATCGTCCGGCTCGCCGAGGGGCGCATCGAGGATTGGGCCCCCGCCCTGACCTGAGTCTCAGGCGGGTGGGGGCCGCGACGTCGCGACGGGGTCGAGTCCGGAATCGCCCCGCGCAGGCCCGTTCCCCCGACCGCCGGCCACGGCCACGCCCCCCGCCTCCCACCGGTGTGAGGCCCTCCAGGCGTGATCCCCGGGCCGCGGTCCCCCGACCGCTCGCGCCGTCCGACGGAGTGACACCTCGATGAGCCTCAAGGTCTGGATCAGCGGCAACCTCGTCGACAAGGCCGACGCCAAGATCAGCGTCTTCGACCACGGCCTGCTCTACGGCGACGGCGTCTTCGAGGGGATCCGGTCCTACGCCGGCCAGGTCTTCCGCCTCGGCCCGCACATCGACCGGCTCTACGAGTCGGCCCGCGCCATCCACCTGGTCATCCCCATGCCCAAGGAGGAGCTGGCCCAGGCCGTCCTCGACACCCTCGCGGCCAATCACCTCACGGACGCCTACATCCGCCTGGTCGTCACCCGGGGCGCCGGCAGCCTGGGGCTCGACCCCCGCAAGACCAGCCACCCGCAGGTGATCATCATCACCGACTCGATCCAGCTCTACCCGGCGGAGGTGTACGCCGGCGGGCTCAAGATCATCACCTCGGGCACGATCCGCAACAACCCGGCGGCGCTGAACCCCCGGGTCAAGTCGCTGAACTACCTGAACAACATCATGGCCAAGATCGAGGGGACCAACGCCGGTTGCCTCGAGGCCCTGATGCTCAACAGCGAGGGGAAGGTCGCCGAGTGCACCGGCGACAACATCTTCATCGTGCGCCGGGGCCAGGTGCACACGCCGTCGATCGACTCGGGCATCCTCGAGGGGATCACCCGCGACGCCGTCATCGAGCTGGCCCGCGCCGCCGGCCTGACGGTCGTCGAGCGCTCGATGGACCGCCACGACATCTACACCGCCGATGAATGCTTCCTGACCGGCACGGCCGCCGAGGTGATCCCGGTGATCTCGGTCGACGGCCGCCCGATCGGCGACGGCACCCCCGGCCCGGTCACCCGGGACCTGCTCCGGCGGTTCCACGCCCTGGTGCGCGGGGAAGTCGTCGCCTGAGCTGAGCCCCGCCCCCCGTCCGAGAAGGTGAGGCCCGCGATGCTCGAGATCCGCGCGATCCTGGCGCCCACCGACTTCAGCCACCACGCCGAGGCGGCGCTGAAGTACGCCTGCGGCCTGGCGGTCCGGCTGAACGCGCCGCTGCACCTGCTGCATGTCCTGCCCGAGATCCTGGCCCCGATGGGCCCGGAGCCGATGCTCGTGCCGGCCCTGCCGGCCGAGTACTACGCCGACAGCGAGGGGCAGTCCAACGCCGCCCTGGCCAGGGCCCTCAAGCCCGAGTGGGGCGTGCCCCCCCGGGTCGAGACGGCCGTGCGCTGGGGGGACTCGGTCGACGGGGTCATCGAGTACGCGCGGTCGCAGCCGATCGACCTGATCGTGGTGGCGACCCACGGCCGCACCGGGCTGGGCCACGTGCTCATGGGTTCGGTGGCCGAGCGAATCGTGCGTGAGGCCCCCTGCCCGGTCCTGACCGTCCGCGACCGCGATCGCACCTGACCGCCCGGCCGGCCGCGCAGGAACCCCGCCCATGAGCCCCGAGCCGACGCCCCGCCTCTCGCCGGCCGCCGCGGTGCCGCCGTCGAAGATCCGCGCCATCCTGGCCCTGGCCGACGAGCACCCCGGCACCCTGCGGCTGTTCGTCGGCGAGGACTCGCGGCCCACCCCCGACTACATCAAGGACGCCGCCCGCCGCGCCATCGCCGAGAACCGGACGTACTACACGCCCAACGCCGGCTACCCCGAGGTCCGCCGCACGATCGCCGACCACGTCGCCGCGCTGCACGGCGTGAGCGTCGACCCGGCCACGCAGGTGGTCGTGACCGCCAGCGGCATGAACGCGATCGTGCTGGCCGTGCAGGCGACCGTCGGCCCTGGCGACTCGGCCATCGTGCTCGGCCCGCTCTGGCCCAACACCGCGGCCGCCATCCGGGTCGCCGGCGCCCAGGCCATCGAGGTGCCCCTGGCCTTCGACCCGGCCGGCTACCAGCTCGACTTCGACCGCCTGGAGGCGGCCGTGCAGCCGAACACCCGGCTGCTGGCGCTGGCCAGCCCCGGCAACCCCACCGGCTGGACGGCCACCGCCGCCGACTGGGCCCGGCTGGCCGACTTCTGCCTGCGGCACGACCTCTGGCTCATGGCCGACGCCGTCTACGAGCGCATCGTCTTCGAGGGCACGGTCGCCCCCAGCCCCCTGGCCCGGCCCGAGATCCACCACCGCCTGATCGTGGTGCAGAGCCTCTCGAAGGCGTACCGGATGACCGGCTGGCGACTGGGCTACCTGGTGGCGCCGCCGGGGATCGGCCGGGTGATGGCGAATCTGCAGGAGTACGTCGTCAGCAACGCCCCCGGCGTGGTCCAGGAGGCCGCGCGGGTGGCGATCGCCGACGGCGAGCCGTTCATCGCCGAGATCCAGCAGCGCTACGCCGCCAACCGCGCCCTGGCCGTCGGGCGACTGCGGGCGCTCGAGGACATCGAGGTGGCCAACCCCACGGGGGCCTTCTACGTCTTCCCCAGGCTCCGCGGGCTCGACGACTCGTTCGCCTTCTGCCAGCGGATGGTCCGGCGGCACGGCGTGGGCCTGGCCCCGGGCGCGGCTTTTGGCGCCGGCGGCGAGGG
This sequence comes from uncultured Isosphaeraceae bacterium, assembly GCA_964624465.1. Lineage (GTDB taxonomy): Bacteria > Planctomycetota > Planctomycetia > Isosphaerales > Isosphaeraceae > CAZUZD01. Next base: position 14,015 of record CAZUZD010000019.1, on the reverse strand, counting down.
GCACATCCGGCTCTGCTTCGCCGTCGAGGAGGACATCCTCCGCGAGGCCCTCGACCGGTTCGCCAGCGGCTGGGCCGATTGCCTCGTCCCCGACCCCCAGGACGCCTGACCCCCGAGGAGCGCCCCGCCGTGGCCGATTCGTCCCCCCTGCCCCCGCGACGGGTGATCTACCGCGGCCGCAAGCTCGACCTGGCGCTCCAGCCGGTGCGGCTGGCCGACGGCACGCTGGCCGACCGCGAGGTGGTCGTGCACCGGGGGGCCGTCGCCATGGTCCCGCTGCTCGACGACGGTCGAGTCGTCCTGGTCCGGAACTTCCGGCACACCGTCGGCCAGACCCTGCTGGAGGTGCCCGCCGGCACGCTCGACCCCGGCGAGTCGCCCGACGCCACCGCCCCCCGCGAGCTCCGCGAGGAGACCGGGTACACCGCCGGCACCGTGCGGTTCCTGGGCTCGTGGTGGGTCTCGCCCGGCATCCTCAACGAGCGCATGTACCTGTACCTCTGCACCGACCTGACCCCGGGCGCCACCGAGCACCAGCCGGACGAGCAGCTCGAGCCAGTGGCCGTCGACCTCGACGCGGCGCTGGCGATGATCGCCGACGGCCGGATCGACGACGCCAAGACGATCATCGCCCTGCTCCGCGTCGACGGCCTCCGCCGCCAGGGCCACGGCGGTCGGCTCGCCTGAGCGATCCGCGCGCTGGCCATTCGACCAGACGCGAACGGGCCGTGGGCCCCCCCCCCGGGTCGGGGGGGCGGGCCCCCGCCCCAGGCGGGTCGGGGGGGGGGGGGGGGGCGGGTCGACCGGGTCAGGGCCGGGTGACGATCGGCTGGCTGCTGGGCAGCAGGGTGACGTCGGACTCGTGCAGGCCGAGGCCGGCCTGGCGGTCGGCGTTCAGGTAGATGTCGTCGTGCGTGCGGGGCAGGTGCCGCTTGCGGAGGAAGCGGACGCTCTGGTCGCTGTACAGCACGTTCTGGCCGGCGCCCTGGTGGCTGGGGCTGTTGCCCTCCAGCAGCACACGGCCCTCGCCGTCCATCGGCGGCAGGTCGGCCAGCAGCGGCAGAGCGACCTGCTTGGCCCGGGCGGCGGGCACCGGGCCGTACGACTCGGGGGCGTGGCGATAGCCGGCGTTGTAGGCGTAGCCGTTGCCGAAGAGCCGCTGGGCGTCCTCCTGGCGGCCGTCGACCAGGGTCCGCAGGGCCGAGCCGTCGGGCAGGGTGTCGAGCCCGGCGGAGTGGCCCTGGCTGGGGCAGGTCAGGTTGGCCAGGCTGAAGGGGGAGCCGGCCTCCTTGAGCTGCACGGCGTAGTAGCCGGCCGGATAGGTCTGGGGGGGCTGCGGATACGCCCCGTGGGTGGTGGCGTAGCTGGCCAGACTTTGCCCGAGCTGCTGGAGGTTGAAGGTGCAGGAGGCCTCCTGCATCTGCCAGCGGGAGCGCTGCAACGCCGGCAGCAGGGTCGAGAGGCCGGCGATGAAGATGCCGGCGGCGACGGCGACGTCCGACCACCGAAAGGGGATGCGGGTCGGGGCGAACTCGAGGACCCCGGCGCGGCGGCGGTGCTGCTCGACCGCGGCGAGGGTGCGGGCCGTCAGGTCGGCCGGCGGCTCGACGTCACGGCCGTCGTCGAGCAGGAACACCAGGGAGAGGGCCAGGCGGGCGGATCGATTGGTGGTCTCGGGGTCGGAGGCGATCTCCTGCTCGATCTGCTCGCGGCGGGCGGCGTCCAGTTGCCCGAGTTGGTAGTCCAGCAGGTCGTCAGCGTTCATCGACTTACTCGCTTCCGTCGTGTCTCGCGGCCCTGGCCAGCTCTTCGAGCTTCGCCAGTGCGGCGTGCAGGCGGGACTTGACCGTACCGACCGGGATCTTGAGGATGTCCGCAATTTCCCGGTACTTCAGGTCCTGGAAGTAGGCGAGGATCAGGGTCTGGCGGAGGGTCTCGGGGAGCTTCTCGATTGCCTCACGCACCCATTGCTTGCGCTCTTCGCCCTGCAGGTTCGTGAGCGGACCGGGGGTGTCGCTGACGAGCAGGTCCACCAGAGCGCTGGGATCCGACTCTCCGGTCGAACTCCGATGGTCGAGGCTGACCGTCGGATGCCGCCCCGCCTTGCGCAGGGCGTCCACCGCCTGGTGGGTCGCGATCGCATAGAGCCAGGGACGGACCGGCCGGCCGCTCTCGTACAGGCCCCGTTTGAGGTGAACCTGCAGGAACGTGTTCTGGAACACGTCGTCGGCAAGCGATTTCTCGCCGACGTAGCGGACCAGATACCGGTACAGCTCGCGCTCGTAGCGTCGGACCAGGGCGTTGAAGTCCTCGGGACGGCCCTCGTCGCGGTAGCGACTGAGGAGCTCTTCATCCGTCGGCTGGGCGATTTCCTCGACCGCCCCGGGGGCCTTCATCATCGGTTACGTCCCGCCACGGCGGAGGGTTCGTACCTCGGAGATACAATCCCCAAAAAAACCCGGACCACGGGGCTCGCACCGGCCCCGCCAACTCAACGCCGTAAGAGGCAGTCTAGAGCCATCGGCGCCCGAGTTCAAGCCGACCGGCCGGCCGGCCCCCGCCGACCGCGCGCCCAAGCCGCGTCAGACAAACAGCTTGGAGAGCACCCGCCCGCCCACGTCGGTCAGCCGCTCGTCCCGACCATTGTGCAAAATCGTTAACTTTTTATGATCCAGGCCCATCAGGTGCAGGATCGTGGCGTGCAGGTCGTTGACGTGGGCCCGCTCCTCGATGGCGTTCAGGCCGATCTCGTCGGTCGCCCCCAGGGTCGTGCCCCCCCGCACGCCGCCGCCGGCCATCCACATCGTGAACCCGGTGGCGTTATGATCACGCCCCCGGCTGCCCCCCTGCGCCACCGGGGTGCGGCCGAACTCGCCCCCCCAGACCACGAGGGTCTCGTCGAGCAGCCCGCGCCGCTCCAGGTCGGTCAGCAGCGCGGCCACGGGCTGGTCGGTCAGGCCGCACATCTTCTCGTGGTTGGCGTCGAGGTCGTCGTGCGCGTCCCACTGCACCGCCACCGGCCCGCCGCCCGAATACAGCTGCACGAACCGGACGCCGCGCTCGACCAGCCGGCGGGCCAGCAGGCAGCGGGTCCCGAACTCGGCCGTGCGGGCGTTGTCGAGGCCGTAGAGGGTCTTCGTCTCGTCGGTCTCGCCCGACAGGTCGACCGCCTCGGGCGCCTCGGCCTGCATCCGGAAGGCGAGCTCGTAGGAGCTGATCCGCGCCGAGAGCTCGGCGTCGTCGGGGTCCAGGTCGGCCTCGTTCATCGCCCGGATCAGGTCGAGGGTCCGGCGCTGCTGGGGGCGGGAAAATTCGGGCGTGGCCGGGGCCAGGTTCAGGATCGGCGCCGGGCCGTTGCGAAACAGGGTGCCCTGGTAGACCGCCGGCAGGTAGCCGGCCCCCCAGCAGGGCGCGCCCCCCTCGGGGGTGCCCTCGGGCTGGGTCATGACGACGTAGGCGGGCAGGTTCTCGCTCTCCGAGCCCAGGCCGTAGGTGATCCAGCTGCCGAGGCTGGGGTGCCCCATGAAGATCCGGCCCGAGTTGAGCTGGTAGTGCGCCGGGGCGTGCACCACGCTGTCGACGTGGCACGAGCGGATCAGCGCGATCCGGTCGGCGTGGGTGTGCATGTGCGGCACCAGGTCCGACATCCACATGCCCGAGGCGCCGTACAGGCCGAACTTGCGGTGCGTGCCCAGGCAGAGCGGGTCGCTCTCCAGGAACTGGCTGTGGATCGTCCCGAAGCTCGGCGGCAAGGGCTGGCCGTCGAGGCGGTCGAGCGCCGGCTTGGGGTCGAACATGTCGATGTGGCTGGGCCCGCCGACCATGAACAGGAAGATGCAGCGCTTCGCCTTCGGGGCGAAGTGCGGCGGCTTCGCGGCCAGCAGGTTGGCGGCCGAGGGGCCGTCCGAGCCGGCCGCGTCGCGACCGAGCAGGTCGGCCAGCGCCAGCAGGCCGAAGCCGGCGCCGGTGGACTTCAGGAACTGGCGGCGGCTGGGCGCGACGATCGCCTGCGGACCCGGGCAGCGGCGGCTCATGGGCGTGGGCTCCGACCCGGGGCTCAGGGGATGTACAGGAACTCGTTGCGGTTCAGCAGTGCCGCGGCCAGGTCGACCCAGGCGGCCGCCGTCGGCGGGTCGATGCTCTCGGGCGCCCCGGTTGGCCGGGCCAGCGGCTGGTCATTGGCCTGGAGCCGTCGAAGCAATCCAGCCTGGTCATTCAGGAAGCTGCGGGCCTGGTCGCGCTCGTCGGGCCGGGGGGCGCGGCCGAGGGTCAGCCGGTAGGCCCGCTCGATCTGCGCGTCGGTCTCGGGCGCCTCGCGGAGCACCCGGCCGGCCAGCGCCTTGGCGCGGTCGATGGCGAACCCGCCGTTGAGCAGGATCAGGGGTTGCAGGGCGTGCGTGCTCACCCCCCGCCGCGAGCAGGCCGACTGCGTGTCGGGCGCATCGAAGGCGTCGAACATCGGGTACCGCACGTTCCGCTTGCGGTACAGGTACAGAGAGCGGCGGGCGTACTGGGTTGGATCCGGGGTCTCAGGCCAGAGGTCGACGACCTCGGCCTCGGTGAAGATCAGGGCCTCGATCTCCGGCTCGATGGGCGCCCGCACCCCGGGGCCAGCCATCCGGTCCAGCCGCTCGCCGGTGACGCTCAGCAGGGCGTCCCGGAGCGACTCGGCCTCCAGCCGGCGGCGGTTCATCCGCCAGACGAACAGGTTCTCGGGGTCGTCCTGCTCCTGCTTCGGGTCGCGGAACCGCGAGGCCTGGCGATAGGTGGCGCTCGTGACGATCAGGCGGTGGATCGGCTTGAGCCGCCAGCCGCCGGCGACCAGCTCGGTAGCCAGCCAGTCGAGCAGATCGGGGTGGCTGGGCGACTCGCCGCGGACGCCGAAGTCGCTGGCGGTGGCGACCAGGCCGCGGCCGATGTGGTGCTGCCAGAGCCGGTTGACGATCACGCGGGCCGTCACCGGGTTGTCGGGCCGCGCCAGCCACTGCGCCAGCGCCAGGCGACGGCCGGTGCCCGAGGCGACCGGGGCGATGGCGGCCGGGTCGAAGGCCTCGGCCGGCTGGGCGGCGAGCAGGATGCCGGGGGGCCGGGGGCCGACCTTCGGGCCCTGGTTGCGGACGTCGCCGCGGGGCCGCACGAAGACCTCGGGGGCGGGCTGATCCGGCTCGTCGGCCAGGGCCATGGCGCGGGGGGGCGGTGGCGGGAGGGTCTGGTCCAGGTCGTGGATCTGCCGCTTGAGTCGCTCGCGGGCCGCGTGCACCTCGGGGTCGCGGGCGACCGCCTCGGCCACCTCCTCCCAGGCGACCGTCAGCGCCTTGGCCACGCCGGCGGCCAGCTTCTTCTGCAACGGCGACCGCTCCGCCTCGGGCACGGCGATCACCGCCCGCTCGGCGGCCGAGAGCGCCCGCTCCTTGGCCGCGCGGAGGGCCTCGCGATACGGCTTCTCCAGCTCGGCCTGGCGGGCCTTCAGCGGCGCCAGCGCGGCGTCCACCGTCTGCTTGGCCGCCAGATAGGCCGCCTCCTCCGCCTCGGTCGCGATCGGCCGGTCGACGAACTGGGCGGCGGCGAAGAAGGCCTGGAGCCGGTAGTAGTCGGTCGTCGGCAGCGGGTCGAACTTGTGGTTGTGGCAGCGGGCGCAGCCCATCGTCAGGCCCAGGAACACCGAGCCGACGGTGTCGGTGACCTCGGTCAGCTCCGACTGCCGCCGCACCTTCGGGTCGATGTTGCCGCCGACCACCTCGCGGGGCCCGCAGCGCCCGAAGCCCGTGGCGATCAGCGCCTGCGGGTCGCCCGGCCGCGCCTCGTCGCCGGCGAGCTGGAGCGTCAGGAACTCGTCATACGGCAGGCCGGCGTTGAGGGCCTGCACCACCCAGTCGCGGTACCGCCAGGCGTCGGGCCGCTCGGCGTCGAGCTCGAAGCCGTTGGTGTCGGCGTAGTGGGCCAGGTCCAGCCAGTGCTGCGCCCAGCGCTCGCCGTAGGCGGGGGACTCCAGCAGCCGGTCCACCAGCCGCTCGACGGCGTCGGGCCGGTCGTCGGCCACGAACGCCTCGACCTGCTCGGGCGTGGGCGGCAGGCCGGTGAGGTCGAAGGTCACGCGCCGGAGGTAGTCGAGCCGAGCGGCCTCGGGCGCGTGGCGGAAGCCCATCTCCTCGACGCCGGCCAGGATGAACCGGTCGATCGGGTTGCGGGCCCAGCCGGCCTCGCGGACCTCGGGCACCGCCGGCCGCACCAGCGGGCGATAGGACCAGTGCGCCCGCTCCTGCTCGGTGAACGCCTCCGGCGGCGCCTCGGGCGCGGGGGGCGGCTCGTCGGGCGTGGACTGGCCCCGACCGAGGGCGGCCAGCAGGCCCAGGCCGAACAGCAGGGCGGACGGAGCCGTGAACCGGCGAATCATGACGCGTGCTCCGACCGGCAGGTGGACGACGCGGGGCGGGTCGAGGCCGTGGCGGCGGGGGCGGGCGGGAGAGCCAGTGGTGCGGTCACATCCATTCTCGCGGGTCGGTGCCCCGATGCCAAGCCAGGAACGCCCTCGGCCGGCCGGGAGCCGGGCCCCTCAGCCGGGACCCACCGGCGTCGATGATCGCGCGGTCATGCCCTGCCGCTTCGGGCCCCCAACCGCCGGTGCGACGGCCACCCGCGAGCGCCGGCGCTCGATGAGCCCGAAGGCGGCCAGGGTCAGCGCCAGCGTGAGGCCGAAGCTGATGGCGGCCTTCAGCCAGGTCGGGGCGGGCCCGTGGTGCAGGTCGACCTGGATCAGCCCGACGATCGGGAAGTGCACGACGTAGACCCAGAACGAGGCCGCCGCCAGCCAGTCCACCAGCGGCGACGGCGCCCGGCGCTCGGCCCAGCGGCGGGCCAGGCCCAGGCTCGCGGCCAGGGCGGTCCATCCGAAGACCGCCCCGGCCAGCGCCTCGGCCCAGAGCGCCTGGCCGTCCAGGCCCCTGGCATCCAGGTCGGCCGCCAGCAGCATGAACCGCGCCCCGCCCGCCGCCAGCGCCAGCACGACCAGCGCGGCGGCCCACCGCGCCAGCCAGGCGTCACGAGCCTCACGCGGCCTCGCGAAGGCCAGCGCCCCGGCCGCGAAGAAGACGGCGTGGTGCAGCCACCGGAGGGGGTTGATCAGGAACGAGTTGCGCATGTCGAGCACCGGGTCGATCCCGTGCACCGCCCGGCCGGTGCGCAGGGCCAGCGTCGTCAGCACGATCAGCCCCAGGCCGACGACCAGCGGCGCCCACGGCCGGCGCGGCCCCGCAGTCGTCGTTGCGGCCAGCCGGCGCGGGCCGACCAGGGCGAGCAGCCCGAGCATTGGCAGCAGGTATTCGAGGAACCACAGGTGCGCCGGGCCGTAGCGGTTGGCCCGGATCTCGCGGTCGACGAACGTCAGCCGCAGCACCTGGAACGGGCCGGCGCGGCCGGAGACCAGCCAGCCGTAGGCCCAGATCAGGAGCGTGGGCCCGAGCACCAGCGGGACCGCGATGGCGAACGGCACCACGATCCGGCGGACCCGATCGGCCCAGAACCCCCGCCGCCCCCGGCGCGCCAGCACGGCGGCCCCGGCGTAGCCGGACAGGAAGAAGAAGGCGGGCATGGCCCAGGAGATCAGGCCCCAGAACAGGGCGTCGTAGCCGGCCGAGCCCGCCCGATCCTGCACGCACCACGGCAGGCCCGGCAGGCGTCTGGAGGCGTAGGGGATGACCGCGTGGGCCCCGACCACCGCCAGCATGGCCACCGCGCGCATGGCCTCCAGGTCGGCCCGGCGGCGGCCGGCCGGCGCGGAGGCCGCCGGGTCGTGGGCGCCGTCGGCACGGCGATCGGGCCGCGACGCGGCGACCGGCAGCATCGGCATGCGGACTCCTTCCGCCGGCGCGGGCCAGCCCTCGCCCGCCTCGAACCCCGACACCCCGGCCGCAGGGCGGCTCGTCGGCCCTCGGCCGCGCGAACGCGATCCCTCCCGGTCCGGGCCGGCCCAGATCAGCCGAAATTCGCGATCGTGTCCAGCCGAACCGGGCTCGCTCGGGTCCGGATCAGGCGGGCGGCGATCCCGCGGCGGTGCCGACCAGCTCGGGGATCGGGCGGCCGTTGGCGACGATGGCGATCGGCCGGCCGTCGGGCGTCTGGTGGGTGGTGTCGAGCGGGATGCCCAGGCGGTCGTAGATCGTGGCGGCCACATCCTCGGCGTAGTACGGCGCCTCGACGGGCGCCTCGGCCAGTCCGTTGGTCGCCCCGACGACCTGACCGCCCGCGATCCCGGCGCCGGCGAAGAGCGCCACCGAGGCGGTGCCCCAGTGATCGCGGCCGGCCGACGGGTTGACCTTGGGCGTGCGGCCGAAGTCGGTGAGCACGACCACCAGGGTCGACTCCAGCAGGCCGCGGTCGGAGAGGTCCTGGAGCAGGGCGGCGATGGCCGAGTCGAGCCGGGGCAGCAGGGTCTTGCGCAGCGACTCGAAGTTGTTCTGGTGCGTGTCCCAGCCGCCGTGGGTGACGGTCACGAACCGGGTGCCGGCCTCGACCAGGCGGCGGGCCAGCAGGCAGCCGTGCCCCAGGTTGTGGCGGCCGTAGCGGTCGCGAAGCCGGGGGTCCTCGCCCTTGAGGTCGAAGGCGCGCTTGGCCTCGGGCGAGGTGATCAGCGTGTACGCCTTGCGGTAGAAGCTGTCGGTCGCCTCGAGCGGCTCGGGGGCCGTCTCCAGCGACTTCTGCCAGGTGTCGACGGCGTCGAGCACCCGCATCCGGCGGTCGAGCCGGGCCCGGTCGGTGCCGCCGGCCAGGCTCACGTCGCGGACCGTGAAGGCGTTGCTCGACGGGTCGCCGGGGAGCACGAACGGGTTATACTGGTCGCCGAGATAGCCGGCCACGCCGCCGCCGAACCGCTGGTCGATCGCGGTGCCCACCTGCACGTAGGGCGGCAGGCTGGTCCGGTCGCCCAGCTCGCGGGCCACCACGGCGCCGAAGGCGGGGAACGTGACGGCCGGGCTGAACGGGTGGCCGCTCAGGACGTAGGCGTCGGCCACGCCGTGCGAGCCGTTCTTGGGGTTCAGCGAGCGGAGGATGGCGAACTTGTCCTGTTGCCGGGCCAGGAGCGGGAGCGGGTCGCAGAGCTGGATACCCGGCACGCCGGTCGCGATCGCGCCGAACTCGCCGCGCACCTCCGCCGGAGCCTCGGGCTTGGGGTCGAAGCTGTCGATGTGGCTCAGGCCGCCCTGGAGCCAGACGACGATGCACGAGACGTCGCGCCGCCCCCCCGCCGCCATCCGCGCCTGCCGCCACCGCCGCCCGCGCCCGCAGCAGCTCGGGCAGTCCCAGGCCCACCAGGCCCAGCGACCCGATCCGCAGGAAGCCCCGGCGAGAGACCCCATCGCAGTCGCGATCGCGGCTCGATCCGATCGGCAGGTCCAGCATCGTCACGGCCTCCCCGGTCATCGCCATGCGGCCACCCGGCGCCGCCGGGCAGGTTCAACTCTTATTTGACACCCCGGCCCCCGGGCGGGCAAGCGGATTTCGATCGATCGGGGGCCGGCGTTGAGCGTCGCGGTGCGGCTGGACGGCCTGACGCGGCGGTACCCCGGCGGGACGATCGGGCTGCTGGGCCTCGACCTGGCGGTGCCGGCCGGCGAGCGGCTGGCGGTGCTCGGGCCGTCGGGGGCGGGGAAAAGCACGCTGCTGCGGCTGATCGCGGGCCTGGAGCGACCCGACGCCGGGTCCGTTTCCCTGGACGGCCGGGTCGTCGACGCCCTGCCCCCCCATGAGCGGCACCTGGGCATGGTCTTCCAGGAGCCGGCCGTGTACCCGCACCTGTCCGTCTTCGAGAACCTCGCCTTCGGCCTGCGGGCGGCGCGGGCCGGTCGGGCCGAGATCCGGGCGCGGGTCGACGAGGTCGCGGGCCGCCTGCGCCTGGCTGACGAGCTGGGTCGCCGGCCCGGTGAGCTCTCGGGCGGCCAGCGGCAGCGGGTGGCCCTGGGCCGCGCCCTGGCCCGGCGGCCGGGTCTGCTGCTGCTCGACGAGCCGTTCACCGCGCTCGACGCCCCGCTGCGGCTGGCCCTGCGGGCCGACCTGCTCGCCCTCCAGCGCTCCGAGGGGTTCACCATGCTGCACGTCACCCACGACCAGGCCGAGGCGATGGCCCTGGGTGACCGGCTGGCCGTGCTCGTCGACGGCCGGCTCGCCGGCCACGGCACGCCGGCGGAACTCTACGACCGGCCCCCCAACCGCACCGTGGCCGGGTTCCTGGGCCAGCCGCCGATGATGCTGGTCGGTGCGGTGGCGAGCTGGGATGGAATCACCCGCACCGAGGCAGGGCCCCGCCTGTTCGCCCACGCCATCGGCGGCCACGACCGCGGCGGAGCGGCGGTCGGCATGATGTCGGGCCAGGTCCCGGCCCCCCTGGCGGTCGAGAAGCGGCGGGTCGTGATGGGGGTGCGGCCCGAGCACCTGCGCCTGACCCCGAGTGAGGCGTATTCTCGGGGGGAACCCAGGCCGGTCTTCGCCAGCGAGGTCGCCTTCGAGGGGGTGCTGGGGCGCCTGGAGTTCGCGGGCCACGAGCGGATCGCCCGCTTCCAACAGCCCCAGTCGTCCCCGTTCTGGACGCTGCGGCTCTCCCCTGGCGAGGACGGATGGCTCCCGCACGACCGCATGGTCATGCTCCGGATCGACCTGTCACGCGCCTCGTGGTTCGACGCCGGGTCGGGGGACCGCTGGCCGGGCACCTGAGGCGTCGCGGCGGGTCGACGAGCGGCCGTGACGCACCGGGGGACGCTGGCGGGCGGTTGCTGGGCGGATCGGAGCCTGGCAGACTGAGCGGCGTGGCGGCGGGATCGAGGCCCCGGCGCCGCTCCCCCCTGGCCCGGCCATCATCACCGCCGATCCGATTCGCACCATCGTGGAGGATGCACCGATGAGGCGTTCCCTCGCCGCGCCCGCCTGGCGCGCGGCCCTGCTCGCGATCCCGATGTTCCTGGCCCCGGCCTCGGCCCCGGCGCAGGCGACCGCACCGGCGCGGGCCGATGCGCCCGAGGCGATGGCCCAGACGGCCCGCTACATCGCCGGGTTCCAGAACGACGACGGCGGCTTCGGCCCCGGCGCCGGCCAGCCGTCGACGCTGGGCGCCACCTCGTCGGCCCTGCGGACGCTCAAGTACGTGGCCGGCTCGGTGCCGAACCTCAAGGGCTGTCGCGCCTTCGTCGAGCGCTGCATCGACCCGGCCACCGGCGGCTTCGCCCCCACCCCCGGCGGGGCGCCCGACGTGACCACCACCGCCATCGGGCTGATGGCGATCCACGAGCTGGGCCTGGACACCCCCGAACGGGTGCAGCGGGCGAGCAAGTTCCTGGCCGAGAAGGCGAAGAGCTTCGAGGAGGTGCGGATGGCCGCCGCCGGGCTCGAGGCCGTCAAGGCCGGCGTACCCGAGGCCGTCGCCGACACCTGGGTCGAGATCGTGACCGCCGGCCGCCACGAGGACGGCACCTGGGGCACCGCCGCCACCCGCGCCTTCGACACCGGCGGCCGCGCCGCGGCCCTGCTCCGCATGGGCAAGCCGCTCGACCACGAGGACGCCATCGCCGACGCCATCCTGGCCGGCCAGCGCCCCGACGGTGGCTGGTCGAAGGACGGCACCACCTCCGACCTGGGCTCGACCTACCGCATCATGCGGGCGGCCTACATGATGAAGCTCCGGCCCAACCTCGACGCCGTGAAGGCCTTCCTGGCCGCCCATCGTCAGGCCGACGGCGGCTCTGGGGGGGCGCCCGGCAAGCCGAGCGACCCGGGTTCGACCTACACGGCCGCGATCGTCACCCGCTGGGCCCGCCTGCTCGGCGGTGAGCCGGCCGTCGTCGAGACCGCCGGCTTCCGCCCCCTGCTCACGAACAGCACCCTCGACGGCTGGGACGGCGCCAAGCAGCACTGGAAGGTCGTCGATGGCGTGCTGACCGGCGAGACGACCGGCCTCGATCACAACGAGTTCCTGGTCGCCCCCGGCACGTATCGCGACTTCGTGCTCAAGTTCTCGTTCCGCCTCAGGGGCGGCCAGGGCAACAGCGGCGTGCAGTTCCGCAGCGAGCGCATCCCCGGCACCGAGATGAAGGGGTATCAGGCCGACATCGGCGAGAACTACTGGGGCAGCCTCTACGACGAGTCGCGCCGGAACCGGATCCTGGCTCAGGCCTCCGAGAAGGCCCTCGAGGCCGTGCGCCCCGGCGACTGGAACCACTACGAGATCCGCGCCCAGGGAAATCACATCCGCCTGACCCTCAACGGCGTGACCAGCGTCGACTACCGCGAGGCCGAGTCGGACATCGCCGACAGCGGGAAGATCGCGGTGCAGATCCACGCCGGCGGCCCGATGAAGGTCGAGTTCAAGGACCTGTACCTCCAGCCGCTGGCCACCCCCGAGCCCTGCCCCGACCCGCGCCCCGGCTTCCAGCTCCGGACCCTGAAGGTCGGCGATCAGGAGCGGCCCTACTCCGTGTTCCTGCCGACCGACTACGACGGCCAGCGGAGCTACCCCGTGGTCCTGTTCCTGCACGGCTCGGGCGAGCGCGGCACCGACGGCAAGACCCAGGCGCAGACCGGCCTGGGCGCGATCATCGCCGGCCGGCCCGACGACTTCCCGGTCATCGCCGTGTTCCCCCAGGCCCAGAAGACCTGGGCGGCCGACTCCGACGACGCGAAGGCCGCCCTGGCGGCGCTCGACGACGTGCTCAAGACGTTCAAGGGCGACCCCGATCGCGTGATCCTGACCGGGCTGTCGATGGGGGGCCACGGCACCTGGCAGCTCGCCGAGCAGGACCCGAAGCGCTGGGCGGCAATCGTCCCGGTGTGCGGCTTCAGCGGGCCGACGGCCGCCGCGCCGATCGCCGCCGCGAAGCTCCCCGTCTGGTCGCTGATCGGCGACGCCGACTCGGCCCGCCTGCTGGGCAGCACCCGCGCCATGGTCGAGGCCCTGCGTGCCGCCGGCGCCGAGCCTCGGGAGACCGAGTACCGCGACGTCGGCCACAACAGCTGGGATCGCGCCTACTCCGACCCCAAGCTGCTCGACTGGATGCTCCAGCAGCGCCGGAAGGGGGACCGCTGATGCGCCGCCCGCCACCGCTGGGCGCGGCCCTGCTGCTGACCCTCCTGGTTGGGCCCGCGTCCGCCCAGGAGCCGTCGAGGCCGGCCGACGCCAGTGCCCCCGCCCCGCTGGTGCTCCGCAACCGGGCCGACCTGACGCTGGGCGGGGCGCAGCTCGTGCTCGACGCCGCGCTGGCGAAGGCGCGCGCCCAGGGCTGGAAGATGAACATCGCGGTGGTCGACGACGGCGGCCACCTGCTGAGCTTCGCCCGCATGGACGGCGCCCGGCCGGCCAGCGGGACCACGGCAATCACCAAGGCGACCGCCGCCGCCACCTTCCGCGCCCCCACCGGCCCCCTGCCCGCCGGTGCCGCCGAGCCCGACCTGCTGCTGAACCTCGCGCTCCAGAACGCCGCCGCCGCCAGCGGCGGCAAGGTCACGTCGCTGCTGGGCGGCGTGCCGATCGTCCTCGACGGCCAGGTCATCGGCGCCGTCGGGGTCGGTGGCGGCTCGGGCGAGCAGGACGCCGAGGTCGCCCGCGCCGGCATCGCGGCCCTGCTGGAGGCATTGCCGACGGGATCAAAGCCCTGCGCCAGCGACCGGCTCAGGCGTCCACGACCACGCCGTCGCGCATGCGGACCTCGCGGTCGGCATGCGCGGCGACCTCGGCGCTGTGGGTGACCATGACCAGGGTGATCCCACGCTCGCGGCGAATCTGATCCCCGCGCTCGGTATCTATGCCGACGTGCTCCGCCGCGCTCAGTTGCCGGAAGACGAACTCGATTCGGCCCGGATGGTCGCGCTGCAAGAACTCGCCGGCATCGAAGACGAGCCGGGCCAGCGAGCGATGCAAGAGCTTCGCAAGTTGCACTACCCGCATCCCTGGGGACGCCGCAGTCAGGGCGAGCGGGCCGCGTTGGAATCGATCTCGCTGGCCGAAGTGCAGGCCCATTATCAACATTGTTTCCGCC
>CAZUZD010000018.1:0-39213 GCA_964624465.1 uncultured Isosphaeraceae bacterium | reverse complement strand
AGTCTAGGTTCGAATCCTAGTTCCCCAACTTGCACAAAAGCCCGGCAAATGCCGGGTTTTTTGTTGCGCCTCGCCTCGGTGGGACCGCGGACACTCCGGGCTCGACCCGCGCCGTGGCCAAGGGCCATGGCGAGCCTCGGGGCGGCAGGAGCGGTCCCGGACTGATCATGCCGCACTTCCGGTTCCGCTCCCGGAAGGTGGGGATAAGCGAACGCTCCACGCCGGGCCTGTTGACATTTTGCAACCTTGTGCGGGTGTTTGCGGACCGTTGATCGGCGGTCTGTCGCGTCGGGTTGTTAATGTAAACATTGCTGGGGGCTGCCCTTTCCGCAGCCGGTGGGTGCGGGCGCCCGAGGCGCCGATCGGTGATTGAGTCGGCTAGGGACTCGGCAATGGACTGCCATTCCTGTTAGAATCAGTCCATGCGACGGTGGTGTGTTGCCGAGGCTGTGCTCGGTGTACCGAGGTTCCAGGGTGACCCCTGCGCTTGCGCGGAGTGGTATCCCGTGTCCGTCGGCAACCGCCTGCCGTCGTCGGGAGAAAGACCCCCCTATGCAACAGCTCTCCCGGCCGGCCACCGCTCCCACCCGCGACACGCGGCAGGTTCTTGAGCAGGCCTATCGCTGGCTTGGCATCATCCTTCGTGGCTGGCGCCTGATCGTCGTTTGCGTCCTGATCGGTGCGGCCCTGGCGGGCCTGCAGATCGCGCGCACCAAGACGACCTATGCCGCCACGGCGCGGTTGCTGGTGCTTCAGCAGGGCGGGCTGCCCCCGTTGATGGGGGGCAACTCCGGGATGGGTTCCGCCCTGAACGGGTCCGGGATCCCGGACATGCTCTCGACGCACACCATGCTGATCCAGAGCCCGCTGCTGATCTCCCGCGCGATCGAGGCGGCCAAGCTGCCGGGACTCACCACCACCCAGGTCGCGCTCAGCCTGAAGGCCAAGCTGCCGGATGAGAAGGCCCGGGTCATCGAGATCAGTTACAACGCCCTGTCGGCCGACGAGGCCCAGCGGCTGGTGGACGGCCTGATCGATGGCTACATCAGCTTCCTCAAGGCGAATTTTCAGAAGAACACCAACGATGCGGTCAACCTGATCTCCAAGGTCCGTGATGACCTCAGCATGGAGATGAAGGAGCTCGAGCAGGAGTACCTCGATTTCCGGCAGCAGAACTCGGTCTCGTCGGTGGGCGAGAAGGGCAAGCAGTTCCTCTCCCGCCGGCTCGATCAGTGGGACGAGGAGCTCAATCAGCTGCAGACGCGGGTCCTGCAACTCCAGACCCAGTTGCAGCTCGGTCAGAAGCTCGCCCAAGAGGGGGAGAGCCATGCGAGCATCACCAACGCCCTGAACCAGGTCAGCGGCCTGGGCGGCGCGACCACGCCGACGATGGCGGTGGGGACCGCCCCCGGCAACGCGACCTCGATCCGGGACCTCGAAGGTGAGCTCAACCAGACGATCTCCCAGCGCCGGCTCGAGGAGCTGGTGCTGGAAGGATTGTTGAAGTCCCAGGGTGATCAGCTCAAGCGGCTCAAGACGGATGATCCGGCCATCGCCGAAGCGTTCTTCCGCGACCCGACCGCCGCCCAGCTCTCGGCCGACCTCCGCAAGGCGCGGATGGGGATCGAGCAGATCCGGCGCAAGGCGACCAACGACAACGACCCGGCCATCCTGGCCGCCAAGAAGCGAGCCGCCACCCTCCAGGCCGAGCTGGATCAACTCTACCAGCAACGGCTGCCGAGTCTGCTGGCCCATGGACTGGAGGACAAGTCCGTCGCGGAGTCCCAGTCCAAGCTCCTGATGCTGCGCGCCAAGGAGGAGGCGATCCGCCAGCGGCTCTCCGAGGAGGAGCTGGCTCAGATCGAGCAGCTCGAGCGCGAGCGCCAGCGGCTGGCCCAGGAGCCCACCCCGGACGCCGACCAGCTCCAGCGGGTGGAGACCCGTCTGGCGACCCTGCGCAAGGATCCGGGCGGATCCTCCGGTGAGCCCGAGCGGCCCGGAGACAGCATGACCCGCAGCCTGCTGGCGTCGATCGAGCGCAGTCTCGAGTCGCTGGAGGCGATGCGGACCGAGGTCCAGCAGAAATTCGACAACGACCTGCGCGAGTACCAGACGGCCGACATCGGCGCGCTTCAGGAGACGAACCTCCAGAAGAACATGGAGCGGCAGCAGACCCTCTTCAACTCGGTCGTCGAGCAACTCCGCCAGGCGCAGCTCGTGAGCGATTACGGCAGTGTGACCGCGCAGACGATCGCGCCGACCAGCATCAAGCCGCTCCGCACCAGCAGCCTGGTGATCCTTGCCCTGGGCCTGATCGCCGGCTGCGGGCTGGGTATCGGCGCCGCCCTGATGGCCGACCTGCTGGAGGGACGGATCCGGACGATCTCCGAGCTCCGCGAGCTGGTGGACTTCTCGGTGCTCGGCATGATCCCGCGACTGGCCGGCGAGGCGGGCTCGGAGATGGAGCCGGTCGGCCTCCTGAGCCACGCCAAGCCCCGCTCGTTGCTCGCGGAGAGCTACCGCTCCGCCCGGACGAACCTCGACTTCCTCAGGCGTCAGAAGAGCGCCCAGCTGGTGATGGTGACCAGCCCCTATCCGGGTGACGGCAAGAGCACGACCATCAGCAACCTGGCGATCGCGATGGCCCATGCCGGCCGCCGGGTCCTGATCATCGACGCTGACATGCGGAAGCCGACCCAGCACGTGATCCATCACTGCGAGCGCGACCACGGGCTCTCCGAACTGCTCGAAGATCAGCTGACGCTGGCCGATACCGTCACCCCGACCGAGGTGGAGGGCCTGGACCTGCTGGTCGCCGGCTCGATCGTCTCGAACCCCGCCGAGCTGCTGGCCTCGGGGCGTCTGGCCGAGGTCTTTGCCCAGCTGAAGTCCGAGTACGAGCTGATCCTGGTGGACGCGCCGCCGCTGCTGGCCGTGGCCGACGCGGCGATCATCGGCGCCTCCATCGACGGCGTCCTGCTCGTGACCCGGCTCGGCCACCTGCGGCGGCACGACCTGGAGGAAGTCAACCGGATCCTCAAGTCCCTGGCCTTCCCGGTCCTGGGCGTGGTGATCAACCAGGTCAGCCCCGACCAGCTCGGCTATGGCGCCGCGTTCGGGCAGCGGGGCGGCTACGGCTACGGCTACGGCTATGGCTACGGTTATGGCGGTGGTTACGGCGGCGGATATGGTTATGGGGGCGACCCCGACACCGACACGGATGCCAAGCCCCGGCCAGAAAAAGTGCCGCGGCTGGACCGCGCCTTGCCGGCGACGGGGTCGGACGACGACCTTGCCCGAAATGGAGAATCGCTCAACGGCCACTCGGACCCGGATGAGCGGACCGCGCGCCCACGTCGATCCAACGGCACTCACTGAAACCCGCCCTGAATCCCCAGATCTGGTGCTATGTCTTCCGTCGGATTCGCGACCCTTGTGATCGTGCAGATCCTGATCCTGCTGAGCCTCTGGATCGTGATGGTCCAGGTGATCAAGCAGCAGGGGCGGCTGTTGCTCGGGCTCGACGAGCTGAGCGAGCGGCTGGCGCGGGCCGGATTCGTCTCGTTGGGGAGCGTCGCGGCCGAGGCCCCGACCGAGCTGGCCATCGGCGCCGAGATCGACGCGTTCCGCACCCCGGATCTGGAGGGCCGGCCGCTGAGCCTGGCCGACTACCGGGGCCGGCGGGTGCTCCTGGTGCACTGGAGCCCCGACTGCGGGTTCTGCTCCGAGATCGCACCCGATCTGGCCGGGCTCCGGCAGGAGCTCCAGGGGCGGCAGATCGAGCTGGTCCTGGCCGCGCATGGCGGCGCCGAGGCCAATCGGGTCCTGGCGGCCGAGACCGGCCTGGACGCTCCGACGGTGCTCATCGACCCCGAGCATCCGCTGATGAAGGGCGCCTTCGCCTACCAGGGGACTCCGGTCGCGTACCTGCTCGACGAGCAAGGGCGGGTGGCCCGGCCGCTGGTGCAGGGGGGGGAGCCGATCCTGGAGCTGGCGCAGTCGCTGGTCGAGCCGAAGCCTGCTCGACGCCGGCTGCCGGGCGAACGGCCGCTCTCCGAGAGCCGGTTCGTGCGGGATGGGTTGAAGCCCGGCACGGCCGCCCCGGCGTTCTGCCTGCCGGACCTCGACGGCCGCACGATTTGCCTGGAGCAGTACCGTGGTCGGCGGGTGCTGTTGATCTTCTCCGACCCGGACTGTGGCCCCTGCGGCGAGCTGGCTGCCCGGCTCGGGCCGCAACTCCAGGCTTGCGTTGACCCGGCATTGCAGCTCATCATGGTGGCGCGCGGAGATCTGGAGGCCAATCGCCGCAAGGCCCAGCTCCATGGCCTGACCTTTCCGATTGTGCTACAGGAACGCTGGAGCTTGTCTCAGCAATATGGAATTTTTGCTGTTCCGGTGGCTTTCCTCATCGACGTGGATGGGATCATCGCGGCGAGTGTCGCCCGCGGAGTGGATGAAATCCTGGCGCTGATGCCACAGGGGCAAACGGCCAGTCCGACGACTTGACGGCCCAGTAGGAGCCCGATCCCATGCGTGAGACCAACCTGTTCGACGAGATCGCCCGCACCCTCGCCAGCCCGATGCCGCGACGGCGAGCGCTCGGCCGCATCCTCGGCACCCTGGCGGTGGCCGCGGTGCCCGGCATGCTCTGGACGAGCTCCGCCCTGGCCCAGGGCAAGCGGTGCCGCACCAATGCCCAGTGCCCTGCCGGCCAGCGCTGCTGCAGCGGCACGATTTGCTGCCCCAACGATCAGATCTGCTGTGGCAGCGGCACCAACACCCTCTGCTGCCCGCCCGGATTCGTGTGCGACAACGCCCGCTGCCGGGCCAAGCGCTCGGGCGAGTGACGACCGGGCCTCGACCATGACGCCCTGCCCGCGTCCTCCGGTCGAGCCCGCCCCGGTGCAACCCGGTCCACTGGCGCAGCCGCTCCCGGGCCCGCGCTCCCGACGACTCACGAGGTCTCAGCTCTCCCCCCGCCACTGGCCGCCCGCCAGCGGGGGTGAGAGGGGACCTCTCGCCACTCCCGGCCCGACCCGCCCCGACCGGACCCGTTCCAGCCGAGGCCTTGAGGGCGGTGGCCTGCTTCGCTCCAGGCGATCGTTGATGTTCGGATCGCCTGGCTCATCAAGGGTGATGAGTTTTTCACGACGAATGTGGCCCGTGGAGTCTTTTTGATCCGGAAAACTGATGCCGACGGGCAGGCGGCCAGTTTTGCAATTCGCCTGCCCAGTAGGATCCTGATCCCATGCGTTCAGCACCCCTGTTCGACGAGATCGCTCGCACCCTGGCCAGCCCGATGCCGCGACGGCGAGCGCTCGGCCGCATCCTCGGGAGCCTGGCGGCGGCCGCAGTCCCCGGCGTGCTCTGGACCAGCTCCGCCCGGGCTCAGCCGGGCAAACGGTGCCGGACCGACGGCCAGTGCCCTCCCGGTCAGCGCTGCTGCAACGGCAGCGTCTGCTGCCCTCACTCTCAGATCTGCTGCGGCAGCGGCACCAACTCGCTCTGCTGTCCGAACGGGTTCGTCTGCGACAGTGGACGATGTCGCAAGAAGCGTTCCGGCGAGTGAGACCCGTACCGTCTCGGACCGCAGGTCGGGTGCGCTGGGTTCCTGCCGGTCCGAGCCGGTGAGTTTCCTGTTTGATTCGGCCCGGGGTGCTCTGTTCGCCCCGGGTCGTGTCGATTTCGAGCCCCGGGGACCGCGTCCCCTGGCCCCTCTGGCGCCCAGGCCGAGCGCGGTTGGGTCCCTTTCGCGACGTCATGACATTCCCCAAGACCGCCCCCATCGCCGCGCCATCGACGCCCTCCTCCCGGACCGGCGCGCCAGCCGGTCAGTGGCTCGGGGCCGCCATCGAGGCGGGGGTGATCGCGCTGGTGTGCCTGGCGCCCTGGGGCTTTGCTGGCACGCCGCCCCGGTTCGAGGCGATGCTGAAGCTGGGCGTCGCCGGCCTGGGGGTGCTCTGGGGGGTTCGCTGCCTGGTCGAGCGGCGGATCCGCTGGCGGCGGTGCGCCATCGTCGCCTGGCTGATGGCCATGACGTTGCTGGCGGCCTGGCAACTGGTGCCGCTGCCCCGCCCCGCCCTGAGGGTGCTCTCGCCGGCGACCGCGGCCCTGTACCAGCGGCTGCTCCCGGCCCGGCCCGAGGTGGTGGTGGCCGGCCAGCCCGAGACCCCGACCCGACCACCGGCCGGCTCGACCCTGAGCCTGGCGCCCAGCCTGACACGGCGCGAATTGACCCGCTATGCCTGCGTGCTGCTGCTGTTCGCCCTCGTCCGGGCCAACCTCGACCCGGTCCGCGGCCTGCGACGGCTGAGCCTGGCGCTGCTGATCAACGGGGTCTTGCTGGCCTTCTTCGGGATCGCCCAGGTCTTCTCGGCCGAGCCGAGGATGGTCTACTGGATCTACCCGTCGTTCAGCAGTCCGTTCGGGCCGTTCGCGAATCGCAATCACTTCGCGTTTTACATGAACCTCTGCATCGGCGCGGGGGTCGGGTACCTCCTGTCGCTCGTGGGGGATGACCCGCGGTCGGCCCGGGTCGAGGGCGGGGTCCTCAAGGTCCGACCGGTGCCGCTGCGGGCGCCGGGCGCACGGACCGCCGGAGCCGTGACGCTGGCCCGGCCGCGGTTCACGCTCGGGCCCGCGACCCTGGCCGTGGCCTTCGCCCTGGGGCTGATGATCGGCAGCGTGGCCTTCAGCCTCTCGCGCGGCGGATTCCTGGCGCTGCTCGGGGGCGCCCTGTTCGCCCTCGTGCTCTGGGTGCCCCGGCTGCGACAGTCCTCGGCGGGGCTGGTGGTGCTGGCGGTGATGGGTCTGGGGGTCGTGCTGGTGACGTGGTTCGGGGCCGACCCGGTGACCGATCGCCTGGCGACGCTCCAGGAGGGGACCGACATGGATGAGGCTCGCCCGGCGATCTGGGCCCAGGCGTTGCCTGTCATCCGCGATTTCCCCCTCTGGGGCCTCGGGGCCGGGGCCTATCACTACATCGACTGGCTCAACCCGATCACTGGCCGTTTCGCCGCGCCCGACATGTTCACCGAGCACGCCCACAACGACTTCCTCGAGCTCTGGGCCGAGGGTGGCCTCAGCCTGATGATCCCGGGCCTCGCGGTCCTGGTCCTGATCGTCCGGCGCGGCCTGCTGGCCGCCCGCCAGCAGCGGGATTCCACCGCCGGCTGGCTCGTCCTGGGCGCCCTCTGGGCCATGGCCACGGTCGTGATCCATAGCCTCTGCGACTTCGGGATGCACATCCCGGCTTGCACGGCACTGGTGGTCGTGATCGCGGCGCTGCTGGTGGGCGTTGCCGAGACCACGGCCGTCCCGGCGCCCGAACCGCGGGGGCGAATCGAGCGCCGCCAGCGCTCCTGGATCGGCCGTCTCGCGGTCGCGCCGTCCTGGGTCGTCGCGGCCGCCGCGCCGCTGCTCGGGCTCGCCATCGGCCTGGAAGTCGGGCGCCACGAGCGAGCCCGGGTGCTGCGGGATCGCGCGGCCAACGATGCGCTCCTGGTCGAGCAGACGCGCGACGTGGAACGGATTGCACTCCTGGAGGCCGCCGCGCAGCTCGCCCCGGACTCCCCCCAGATCGCCTCCGAGCTGGGGTTCGCGTACCGCAACCACTACGAGATGCGGCTCCTGGACCTGACCGAGGGGCCCGCCGACCCGACCGCCCTGGACCGCCCGCCCGCCCAGCCCTGGCCCGCCCCGGCCCCGGAGGTCCTGGCCCGGCTCCGCCAGCAGACCCTGGTGCCCGCCACCCGCAGCTTCCTGCGTTCGCGCGACCTGGCGCCGCTGCAGGCCGAGATCCACCTGATCCTGGCCGAGCTGGTGGAGAACCTGGCGGAGGCCGATCCCCGCGAGGTCTACCTGGAGCGGGCGAAGTCACTCGCCGAGGCCGACCCCATGCTCTGGTACCGCTGCGGCCTGGTCGAGCTCGCCGCCGGCGACACCCGAAGCGCCTGGGCCAGCTGGCGGCGGTCGCTGGAGCTGTCGCCGCAGGAGTTGCCCGCCATCCTGGACCAAAGCGTGGCCGTTCTCGGCGTCGAGCAGACCCTCGAGCAGGTGCTGCCCGATGACCCGGCCCGCCTCCTGGCCGTCGCCCGGCGGCTCTATCCGCGCCCAGATCCCGGCCGCCGCCCGTTCCTGACGCGGGCCCTGGGGCTGCTGGAGGCGAGCCCCCAGCCCCTGGAACCCGATCTCCGGTACCTCCAGGCCACGCTCTACCGGGAGATCGGCCAGCCCGCGGAGGCACTGACCGCCCTGGGGCAAGCCGTGAAGGCCAACCCGCTGGAGCTGCGCTGGCGGCGCGAGCATGCCGAGCTGGCGCTCGCCGAGGGGCAGCCCGAGGCCGCCCGCGACGACCTCCGGGTGATCCTCGGGTTGCAGCCCGAGGATGTCGCAGCCAGCAAGCTGCTCGAACGCGTCAACAAGAAGCTTGCCGAAGGATCGCGTTGACGGCCGGCCGGGCCCGCCCCGCCACGCCGGACGGCGCGCCGCGCCCCACATCCCGATGCGCTTCACGGCACCGGCACCGGGGCGTGCGGGGGACTGCGGCTCTCGCTGGCTTCGGGTATCATGGGTAACCTCGGGAAGCCGTGGATCCCGTCCGGGCCCCGCGACCGACCCCGTCCCTGGTCCTCGTTGTCGAGGCGACTACCGTGAGTCACCGGGTCCTGGCGTCATTCCTGCACGCGTGCGGCGGCAGCGGTCCCCTCGAGATCGTGGTCGACCGCTCGGGGGCCGAGGCCGTAGCGCCGCTGCGGATGGACCAGCCGTGCCTCCGCATCGGTCGGCACCCGCGCTCGGACCTGCGACTCGACGACCCGGCCGTCAGCCAGCGGCACGCCTACCTGCAGTTGATCGCCGGCCGGCTGCTGTGCATCGACCTGGAGAGCCGCACCGGGACCCTCCACCGCGGTGAGCCGGTCTCGTTCACCTGGCTCGACCCCCTGGACACGCTCCAGATCGGCCCCTACCGGCTGACGGTCCGGAGCCCGGCGCCCTCCGAGATCGAGCCGGGGCGAGCCGCGTTGCGGGCGGCCGACCTGGAGATCGAGCGCGAGGGCCGCGCGCCGAGCCGCTGGCCCATGCCGCAGATCATCGCGCTGGTGGGCAGCTCCTCCCTCTGCCACCTCCGCCTGACCGGGGAGCGCGCGACCCGCTTCGCCTTCAGCCTGGTCCGCACGCCGGTGGGCGTCTGGATGGTCGACCTCGGATCCAGCAGCGGTGTCCTGGTCAACGGCCAGCAGCAGCCGATCGCCCAGCTCGGCGAGGGCGATCAGATCCCCGTCGGCCCGTACCGCCTGGTCATGCGCTATGGCCGCGATCGCCAGGCCCCGGCCTCGCCCCGGGCGGAGTCACGGCCCGTGTCCGTCTCCCCACCGACGCCGGTGACCACGCCGGCCACGGTCCGGCACCGCCCGCCGCGCACGGTGTCCAGCCTCACGGCGGCCAGTCCGGCACCGGAGGAACTCCTGCCTGCCGTGCACGGCCTGCTGGAGCGGGTCGTCCAGGTGCAGCAGCAGATGAGCGAGCAGCTGCCGCAGGCGATCGCCATGATCACCCAGGCCTTCGGAGCGCTCCAGCGCGACCAGATGGACGTCGTCCGCCAGGAGCTGGCCGAGATCCGCCGGCTGAACCAGGAGATTCTGACCCTCCGGTCCGCCGACCGGGCCCCCGAGGCCGCCCCAGCCTCCCGGGCCGCCGCCCCCGCGCCCCGGCTGACACCGCCCCGTCCCGATCCCGATCCCCGTCTGGCCGAGGACGTCCCCGGTGAGCCCTCCGGTCCCGAGCGCCCTGACGCGGCTGCTCCGGGGGCTGAGCCGGCCCCCCTGTCGCCACCGCCCCGGTTCGACCCTCACGTCGTCGGGGATTTTGTCGGCGAGCGTTTGGCTCGGGTCGAACGCGAGCGTCGCAGCCGCTGGCGCAAACTCCTGCGCGCGATGCTGAGTTCCTGAGCCTCGATCCCGACAGGGCGATCCCAGCCGACCGCGCCGGCGCCGCGCGCGGGCTGCGGGCCGCCGGTGCCCCGACCATTCAGTAGCGCGGTCGGGGGTTGAGGAGCGGTCGGAGGCACCGCAGCACGCCGTCGATCACCCGTCGCGTCCACCGGGTGGTCGGGGTCTTGCGAGCCGCCGTCGCGGTGGCACCGAACGGCTGGAGCTGGACCGAGTAGCCCGCGGTCTCGAGCTGGAGCAGCATGGCACAGCTGGCGTTCAGGTTGTGGGTATGGACGATGAACCGCGTCCGGCTCAGGTGAGGCCGCGGCTCGGCGCAAAGCCACCGCACCACCGCCATCCCGCAGTCCTCTCGCCCCGAGTCGACGTACACCTCGCCGCCGAGGTCGTGGTCCAGGTGCACCTCGTCCCACGGCTGGGCGAGCTGCTCGATGCAATCGGCCGTCGTCTGCACCCAGATCGCATCGGGCCTCGACGCCTGGATCGCCGCCGCCCGCTTGCGGTCGTCATCCAGAAACAGCATCCGCTGCCGCCCGGAACGGGGACGGTCCATGCCTCGGTCCTTCGGTGCTAGGAGTGGCCGGGATTCGGACCCCAGGTTCGCGACCCTCGAAGTGCGGCAACCGTCGGTGGACCGATCGAGCGGCGAATCTGGAACGGCGAGCGCCGCGGAAAACCCAGTATCACCCGGATGAACTGAAATCGCAAAGCGCTCGGATCCAGACCCGAGCCTCCGGAGCTGGTCCTGGAACCGGGTTGCGATCCGCCGGAGTCGCCTGCGGGACGGCTGGCTGGACCGAGCGCGGTTCGCAAGGCGGTCGCCGGCGACGACGCAGTCCGGGGGTGCTGGCAGGGGCGGGCCCAGGAATCCGCCGGGAATCGACGCTCCGGGTTCGAGCCGTGGACCAGGTTTCCGCGCCCCCGGTCCACGAGGAAGCCCGTGCTCACCCTCGGTGGCAGGGAACCTGGCCCCGCCGTAGCGAAGGAAGTGCCGGTCCAGTCGCGTGGGGGGCGGCTCGCCGACGATCCGGGTGCCCCGATCGGGCCGATTCGGAACGGTGGTGTCCGGGGTGGGCCGCTCGCCCGCCCGTTTGACCCCCACGGAACCGATGGAAGCGACCCGGGCCGGGCCCGATCTTGCCGTCGAGCGAACCGACGTAATCGATAATTGATTCCGGCCGCACGATCCGTTACCCTGGGGGGCGAAATCGCCCTTAGGGTTTTGACCGCTGTTCCCGACTCCAACCGGGTGGTGTCCGCATGGCCCCAACGCCCTGCGGCGTGGACTGTGATCCGGCCTGGCGGCGCTATGGTTGATGTGGCCCTCGGCTGCCACCGCCGGGTCCGGGCTCGGGATCTGCCGCGGGGCCACCGACCAGGAATCCGGAGGTTCCGGGGGCGGCGTCGAACTCGAGCTGGAGGACCTCCCTCGCGATCGGCTGCAACCTCCCCGATTGAATCAAAGATCTGGCGGTTTTTTCGCAGGGGTTTTCGGTGGAGATTGATATTGTGTGTTGGATCGAGCTGGAGCGAGGCCGGTGAACCCGGACGGGGGCCCGGTGGAATGGCATTCGAACGACTTTCACCAACTGCGTTTGTCAAAAACTGAACTGTGACGCTCAAGACTCCAACGCCAGGAGTCGCCTGTCCATGAGGCCTATGGACCATGATGCCGAGCAATGGTGAACTCGGAGCAGACTCGCGGACCTCGGCCTCGCACCCTCTGAGGGCCACTCAGCAGGCTCAGGGTGACGCCGCGCTGTCCGGAGTCGAGCCAGGCAACGTGATGTCGATGTGGGGCCAAAATTTGATGCAGTTGAAACAATTTGCGATCCGGTGCCGGCTGCCCATCTTGCTGGTCTTTCATCTCGCGGTGTTCTCCGTCGTGTTCTTGCTGAGCTACGCGATCCGCTACGATGGCGCCATCCCGGAGCGGCTCTGGCCCAGGGTCCTCTCCCTGGTGCCGGCGGTGATCGCGATCAAGTTGCTGACGTTCGCCTTCTTCAAGAGCCATCAGGGGTGGTGGCGCTACACCACCTTCGCGGACATCGTGCACCTCGGGTACGCGGTCACCGCGGCGTCGATCGGGGTGGTGCTGGTCGGCTATCTGATCGATCCGCAGAACCTGGTCCCGAGGTCGGTGGTGCTGATCGACTGGGCGATGACCCTGCTGTTCCTGGGGGCGCTCCGGGGTGGGACGCGGCTCCTGCGGGAGCAGTACTATCCCATGACGAGTCAGCAGCCCTCGCAGCCGGTGCTGATCGTGGGGGTCTCCGAGCTCGGCCTCGCGCTGGTGCATGAGCTCCGAGTCCAGCCGCGCCTCGGTCTCAAGCCCGTCGGGTTCCTGGACCCGAACCCCAACCTCAAGGGCCGGGTGCTCGCCGGCCTGCCGGTCCTGGGCGTCCCGGGGGATCTCGATCGGGTGGTCGAGCGCAGCGGGGCCAGGACGGTGCTCGTGCCCACGCCGGCGATCGAGCCCGCCGAGCTGCGGGACCTGGTGGCCCGCTGCAAGGAAGCGAATGTGCGGCTCAAGGTGGTCCCTGGGGTGGACGCCTTCATCAGCGGTCGTGTGGTGGTCCAGCCTCGGGATGTCGAGATCGAGGACCTGCTGGCTCGCGATCCCGTGAACCTCGATAGCAACGCGATCGGCCGCTTCCTCACCGATCGGGTGGTCCTGATCACGGGAGCCGCCGGCAGTATCGGGTCGGAGATCTGTCGCCAGGTTCTGGCGTTTCGCCCGAGCCGTTTGCTGCTGCTCGACCACTCGGAGAACGGTCTGTTCTTCCTCGAACGCGACCTCGCCACCCTGGCCGAAGGCGTCGAGCTGATCCCCTGCATCGCGAGCATCACGGACTCGACGCGGCTCCGCTCGATCTTCCGGCGCTATCGCCCCGATGTGGTCTTCCACGCCGCGGCGCACAAGCACGTTCCGATGATGGAGGCGAACCCCGGCGAGGCGGTCAAGAACAACGTGCTGGGGACGCGGACGCTCGTCGACGAGGCCATTCACGCCGGCGTCGAGGCCTTCGTGATGATCTCGACCGACAAGGCGGTCAATCCCACCAGCGTGATGGGAACGACCAAGCGGCTGGCCGAGATGTATGTGCAATCGCAGTCGGTCGGCTGCGCCACCCGGCTGGTGACCGTCCGGTTCGGAAACGTGCTGGGCTCGAACGGCAGTGTGGTCCCGCTGTTCCGCGAGCAGATCCGCCAGGGTGGGCCGATCACGGTCACGCACCCCGAGATGACCCGGTTCTTCATGACCATCCCCGAAGCCTCTCAGCTCGTCCTGCAAGCGGGGGCCCTCGGCAAGGGTGGTGAGATCTTCGTCCTCGACATGGGCCGACCGGTCCGCGTCCTGGACCTGGCCCTCGACATGATCCGCCTCTCGGGACTGACCCAGGATCAGATCGAGATCCAGTACACCGGCTTGCGACCCGGCGAGAAGCTCCACGAGGAACTCTACGACGACCGCGAGGAGCAGATCGCCACGCCGCACCCGAAGATCTTCGCGGCGCTCCATCGGCCCGGAGACAAGAAGCACGTCCGCCACCAGCTGGATCGGCTGTGTGACGTCGTCGACCTCCCCTCCGAGGCGATCATCGCCGCGATCCGCGAGGTCGTCGACGAGTATCGTCCCAGCGTGACCGGAACTCCTCTGCCAGCGCCGGGCGGGTTCCTCGGGAGCCCGCCGTCCACGGACCGCTCGGCGTCCAAGTTCGAGCTGGAATCCGGCTCCGATCCCTCCGGTCTGTCGGTCTATCCGAACCACGTCTGAGCCGACCCGGGGTTCCCCTGACGAACCGGGGCGTCGGCAAGATGTCCCGCCCCCTGGACGCGTCCGGATCCCGTCCCGTCACTGACGCGGGCCGGGTCCGGGCCAGCGACGCCTTCCCTGGCGAGCACTCCAGGGTTGCTGGGTCCCCCGTCGGGGGGCTTCCGGAGCGGGTGGGCACGCTCCGGGGGAACCGGGCCTGGTATGTGGCGTCGAGACTGCGGACGAATCCGCGAGAACCACGAGGCCCTTACCGGGGCCGGCCCTCGGCGTTCGGGGCCGTGGCCAGCCAGGGGGGAACTGGCCTGGGACCGACACCGGTCGCCATGTGTTCCACGCAATCGAGCAGATACTCGGCGGCCACGTCGGTGCTGAGCGTCGCGCCGGTGGCGGCCGCCCCGGCGCGCAACGCCTGGCGATCCGGATGCGTCAGGAACCGGGAGAGGGCCCCGGCGAGTCCCTCGACCGAGCCGGCTGGAAAGGTGTAACCGTTCGAGTCGTCGTGGATCAGATCCGAGACGCCACAGTGGTCCGAGACGATCGCCGGCACCCCGGCAGCGAGCGCCTCGTTCACCACCAGCCCCCAGCCATCCCAGTACGATGGCAGCACGAGCGCATCGGCTCCGGCAAGCGTCTCGTAGACCTGTTCATAGGGCTGAGCGCCTGGAGCCACCACGCGGTCGGTCAGGCCCTCGGCTGCGATCGAGGCCAGCAACGCGGGTCGTTCCGCGCCTTCCCCCACGAAGGTCACCGTCAGCCCCGGATGCTCCTGGAGCAGCGGGCGGACTGCCTGCCAGAAGAGGTGAATTCCCTTGCGCTGGATGATCTGGCCGATGAACACCAGGTGCGTCCGTCCGCTCGCCTTCCCGACTTCCGTCCCGGGCCGGCCTCTGGCCGGGGGAGCGTTCCGGAAGTACCCGAAGGGGTAGATCTGCTCGGCCCGGAAGCCGACGGATTGATAGAAGTGCTCGGCGAAGTGTGAGACGGTCAGGAAGCCGAGCGCTCGGCCGGCGACGTGGTGGGCCAGTTTCCGTCGCACCGCGGATTTGAGCCGGGGCCGAGGGAGCGTGGGATTGGGCGCCTCCGCGTACAGGGCGTGTGGAGTCCGGGAGTGTCCCAACGCGAGGAGCGCCACGGTGAACGCGGACTCAGCCCAGATGCCATTGACGATGTGAAATCGCCGCGACTGCTCGCGGGCCAACCGCAGCGCGTGCCGCCAGCTTCGCTGCGACGGGAGGGTCGTGGAGCGATACCCCTCCAGGTCGGTGGTCCACCCGAGTCCGCGGCGGTCGGCGCCGAGGCCGCGAGCGTACACCACCTCCAGGTCCACACGTCCGGTCGCCACCAGGGTCCGAAAGAGGTCCACCTGGTAGGGGGACGGCATATTCATCCAGACCGTCAGCTCTCTCATGGTCCCGGCCGATTCTCGGAAATGCCAGTCCGTCGATGCGTGATGAATGCGGTGGTGACCGCAACCCCAGGGTACTGAGCGGCCCGAGGCCAGACTTCAAGCGTCTCCGGCGCGAGTGCAGGCGGCTCGCACTCCCTCGCGGAATCGGGCCCAGCTGAGCTCGCGGGCTCGAGTGGCGGCATTTCGGCCGACCTCGGCCAGATCCGCCCGATTGGCCCTCCCCCACGCGATCCTGGCTTCCAACGCCTCGACATCCCGGATCGGCACCAGGAAGCCGCTCGTGCCATCCTCCAGGACGTCGGGGCCGCAGGTGTTCGGCGTCGTCACCACCGGGAGCCCGCACGACATCGCTTCGAGGACGACGTGCGCGAACCCCTCGGCCAGCGACGGGAAGAGGAACAGGTCGTACTGGTGC
Source organism: uncultured Isosphaeraceae bacterium (assembly GCA_964624465.1). GTDB lineage: Bacteria > Planctomycetota > Planctomycetia > Isosphaerales > Isosphaeraceae > CAZUZD01. The sequence continues at coordinate 23,662 of CAZUZD010000018.1, read as the reverse complement.
AGCTCGCGGGCGAGCGCCAGGCCGGTGAAACCGGTCTTCACCTGGACGTCGTGGCCCTGGAGCAGATCGGCGTCGACGGGTCCGCGGGCATACAGGGTGAGCCCGACACCGGCCCGTCGGCACGCCTCCAGCAGGTACGAGATGCCCTTTCGCTGGATCACCGACCCGGCATAGGCCGCGCGGAAGGGGCCGGTCGGGGGTGTCTCACGCTCGGGGAACGTCGCTGGGTCGACGCCGTAGGGGACGACTGCGATCTGTTCCCGGGGGATGCCGCGGGCCGCATAGGTTTCGGCCGAGAACGAGGAGGTCGCGATCCAGTGCGTTGCCAGCTCCGGTTCGCCGGCGATCACCTCCAGTTCCGCGGCCGGCAGTGCCAGCTCGTACTCGCCGCGCAGGGATCGCGCGGCCGAGGGCGTCCGCTCGATCTCCTCGGTGAGGATCGCCCGCAGGCTGTGAGGCTCGGCCTGCAGCAGGAACAGGCCGCGACGGCGCGGGCGGTCGGGGCCCTCCCGGAAGGCCTCCGAGGCGTAGTAGGTCGTGGCCAGGACCGGGTCGCCGGCGGCCTCGGTCCTGGCCGCCCGGCTCAGTGCCAGGTCCTTGCGCCGTTTCGAGGCGAGCCCCGCCCGCGCGAGCACGGCACAGGCGGCCGCCAGGGCCGGCGTCAGGATCCTCGCGCCGTCCAGGGCGGGTGCGTACCGTCTCGGGATGTGCCGCGAATAGATGTCGGTGACGAACGCCTTGAGGATCCGACCCTCATGCAACGCCAGGGGAATCTGGTAGCGGTCGCGGTTGCCACCGTGGACCACGACCGTCCGGTTCGCCCCCGACGGAACCTCGAACTGGCGATCAGGCTGTTTCATCGGAACCGAGCTCGTTTCTCTGGTCCATCCAGGAGAAGTTTCAGTGACTCGCCAGAGCCTCGTCGGGGCTCAGCCTGCCAGCAGGTGGATCGAGGACCAGATCCCATTGGAGCCGATCCTTCCGGCCGACTCTCCGTCCCGATGGGGAACGAGCACTCGGCCCACGGACCTGGGACCCGGACGCTCGGGCGTCACGGTGAAGGTCCACAAGATCACATCCGAGAGGACTCTGGTTGAGGGCCAACTCCGGCGCCTGCCCCGAGCCAGTTCCCGCCGGACGCCGGGAGCGGAGGCCTTCGGACCATCCGGATGGCGAGAGCCGCGGGACGAGGCTGCGGCAGCGATTCAGCCAGTCACTCCCGGGGGCAGCCCCTCCGACCTGAGAACCCCCTGCCGTCCCGCCACTGCGAAGGGGCCGACAGCGCCCCTGCCGAGGGAACTGGAGCCAGGGGGTGAGGCGCTCCGGCGTGGACGCCGGGCTCGACTCGGACTGGCTTCCAGACCGGGCGGAATCGGGTCGACCGAGGGTGGGCTGGCGTTCGGTCGGGGCGGGTCGGGGAGGCGGTGACAGGCTCACTCGAGGGTCACACCCGGGGCGAGGGGGTCAGGGATACATCTGGTGGTAGGGGACGACGGTCGCGAGCTGCCGGGTCCGGATGCGTTCCCGGCGGTAACTCAGGGCAACGAATGCGGGCAGGATCGGCCACCACGAGGGTCGGACCTGTCGCATCAGGCCGAGGGCCGTGGCCGGTTGGCCCTTGAGCAGCTCGACCGCGATCGCCGTCCCCGCGATCGAGAACGGCTTGAGACGCATTCGCGTCCTGATCCCGCCACTGAGCCCGAGCGTGCCGCCGTAACGGGCGAGGTACTCAGGCCAGAACCGCCGGTGGTCCTCGACCGATCGCAGGTTCCGGCGGACATTGGAGGCCACCTGAGCGCCATGGATGCGGATGGTCGCGAGCGGCAGGTCGACGCTGAGCAGGTCCCAGTCGACGAGCATGCGGATCCAGCAGAAGACGTCGAAGTGGACGAACCGAGGGTCGAACTCCCCGCAGGCTTGCCAGGCTGACTTGCGGACCATCGCCGTCGTGAGGGCCGGCCACGCCGGGGGCGGGGTCCCGGCGAGGACCCCACGGGCGGCGTCGTGGCCGGCGTGGAGGCTGACGGGATCGCTCCCCGTGGCGGGCTGGGGGCTCTCGACGTGGCCGTTGCTGAACAGCAGGCTGGCGCCATGCCCGATCAGGCCGACCCGGTCGGTGCCGGTGCGCTCGACCGCCTGCCAGAGCCGGCTCAGGCAGTCGGGCCGCATCAGATCGTCGTGGCACATGAACTTGACGAACTCGGCCGTGCACAGAGTCGCCGCGCGGTTCACGTTCTCGGCCTGCGAGAGGAACGTCTCCGAACGGCTCACCCGGAGGCGGGAATCCCGGGCCGCAAATTCCGCCAGGATCGCCGGCGTCGCATCGGTCGAGCAGTTGTCCGAGACGACGACCTCGAAGGGCTCGAAGTCCTGCGCCAGGATGGTTTCCAGGGCCTCGGCGAGGTAGTCGGCTCCGTTGTAGACGGGTAGCGCCACCGAGATCAGGGGCGTCATGCGAGGTCCATTCTGACCGTATCGGCCGGGTCGTACAGTGGATCGGCGTCGGCGATCAGAAGCATGGACTCGCCCGAATCACCCGGGTTGAGGAAGGCGTGTGCCACTCCGGCCGGCACGAACAGGGAGACCGGCTCGGTGGCGCAGAGGCGCGAATCCCGGCGATTGCCGGTATCCGGATCGGCCAGCACGGCCCGGGCCTGGCCCTGGACCACCGTGAACCACTCCGAGGCCGCATGGTGAAAATGGTTCCCGCGCACCTGCCCCGGGACGGCCGAGGCCAGGTCCACCTCGCCCGTCATGGCCGGCAGATTCGGTTCCTGCCCGTTGAGGACCTTGAGCAGCCAGCCTCGCTCGTCGGCGTGGCGCATTCGGGGAATCAACGCGACGTCGTCCAGGTGACTCATCTGCTCACCTCGATCATCTGCCGGAGCCCCTCCTCGATCGACGTGGGAGGGGACCACTTCAGCTCATGTTGCAATGCCGTGATGTCCGCCAGGTACGTCATCGGCTCCCCGGCGCGATAGGGCTTCGCTCCGAAGCGCAGCTCGGGCGCATGCCCGGCCGCTGTGAGCAGGCCGGCGAGCGTTTCCACGAACTGGCGGAGCGTCACCGGCTGGCCGGTGCCGAGGTTGAGGGTCCGCAGGGTCCCGGCCGCTTGTGGGGGATGGGCCAGTACCCTCCAGGTTCCCTCGGCGGCGTCGCCGACCGCGGTGTAATCCCTCACCTGCTCGCACGCGGTCAGGTCCACCGGGGTGCGGTCGTGGCTGCAACGGATCAGGTAGGGCGCGAGCCTTGGCTCGCGTTCTCCAGGGCCGTAGAGGCTGAAGAAGCGCAACAGCGTGATCGGGAGCCTGGGCGCGTAGTAGGCGGCGACCAGGGCCGCAGCGGCCTTGGAGAGCCCGTAGGCGGTGAATGGCTCCAGCGGATCGGTTTCACGAACGGCCCGCGGTTGGGGGGCATACTCGAATCCGGAGCCCGCCACCACGACCGACGGCGGCTTCGGGAGCGCGGCGGCAGCGGCGAGTAACACGTCGAGGCCGACGGCATTGATCTCCAGCAGCTCCGTCGTCGTCGCCGCGCTGGAGACCCCGGCGGCCGCCAGGTGGAGCAACCCGTCGGGACGGGTTTCGACCACCGCTCGCTGCAACGAGGCATGATCGCGGAGGTCACCAGCCACGCTGGTCACGCCCTCGATCGGGGTCTCGCTGCGTGTCAGGTTGTACAGGAGCACGCCCCTGCGCCGCCCGAAGTCGAGGACGTGACGGCCCAGGAAGCCACTGCCACCGGTGACGAGCACTCGCCGGCCCCGCCAGACGTTCAGCTCGTCCATGCCAGCCCCTTGGAGCGCGCGGCGTCCTCGTACGCCTCGATGTCCCCCTGGCAGGCTGCCAGCGCGGAGCACGATGGCCGCGCCTCGGCGGTCCGCTGGTACCAGCGGGCGGTTCGCTCGATGGTCGTGGCGAAGTCCCAGACCGGTCGCCAACCCAGCTCGCTGGTGGCCTGATCGATGCAGAGCTTCAGCAATCGAGCCTCGTGCGGCGCATCCGCCCGGGGCGGGGGCGAGGTCCAGGTGCCATGACCCCAGGCGGCGACCAGCGCATCCGCCACCTGGCCCACGCTGTAGTCCAGCCCCGGCGTCGGACCGAAGTTCCACCCTCCCGAGAGGGCCTCGCCACCAGGGGCCGCCAGCCTGGCCGCCAGGCCCAGGTATCCCGAGAGCGGCTCGAGAACGTGTTGCCAGGGGCGGATCGACGCCGGGTTGCGCACCTCCAGGGGTTCGCCCCGGAGCAAGGCCCGCACGGCATCCGGCACGATCCGATCGGCCGACCAGTCACCGCCACCGACCACGTTGCCGGCCCGCGCCGACGCCATCCGGACCCCGTGCCTGGCCACCTCGGCCGGAGGGAAGAATGACGAGCGGAACGAGGCGAAGGCGATCTCCATCGCTCCCTTGCTGGCGCTGTAGGGATCGTGGCCACCGAGGGGGTCGGACTCGCGATAGCCGTAGACCCATTCGCGGTTCTCGTAGCACTTGTCCGTCGAGACGCCCAGCACCGTGCACGGGCGAGCGGCCGCCCGCACGGCCTCGAGCACCGCCAGGGTCCCGATCACGTTGACCTCGAAGGTCTCCCGGGGGGATCGATACGACTCGCGGACCAGCGGTTGGGCCGCGAGGTGGAAGATGTAGTCGGGGGCCTGCTCGCGAACGACGCGCTCCAGGGCCGCGCCGTCCCGGATATCCCGGCGGACGTCCACGTCGACCGGCTGCGGGCCGCACGAGCCGAACAGGCTCGGATCCGTCGGAGGGTCGAGGGCATAGCCCACCACCCGCGCTCCCAGCCGGCGGAGCCAGAGTGCCAGCCACGCCCCTTTGAACCCGGTGTGGCCGGTCACCAGCACGGTTCGCTGCGCAAACGCATCGTTAAACATGGACAGCTCTCGAACCAATCGAGCGGACGCCACCATTCATCGCATCGAGCGCGGGTCAGCCCAGCCAGGGGGCGTTGCCCGCCGACCACATGTCGTTCAGCAAGCGGTATTCACGATACGTGTCCATCGGCTGCCAGAACCCCGTGTGCTCGTACATCACCAGCTCGCCGGCGGCCGCGAGCTTCTGGAGCGGGGCCTGCTCGAGCACCTCGCCCGGCTCGTCCGAGAGGTAATCCCAGAGGCGGTGGTCGAACACGAAGAACCCACCGTTGATCACGCCCTCGGCCGACTGCGGCTTCTCATGGAAGTCCCGGACGAATGGCAGCCCGTGCTCCTCGTCGAGCTTCATGACCCCGAATCGCCCGGTGGGGCGCACTCCGGTGACGGTCGCCACGCGGCCATGCTCGCGGTGAAACGCCAGCAGGCGATCGATGTCCACGTCGGCCACCCCGTCGCCGTAGGTCACGCAGAACAGGGGGGAGGATTCCAGGTACTTGCGCACCCGGAAGAGCCGGTGCCCGGTCTGCGACGCCAGCCCGGTCTCGGCGAGCGTGACGTTCCAGTCCTCCTCGGGGTGCGACCCGAGATGCGCGGTCTCGTCGCGGCGTCCGAGCGAGACGGTCAGGTCCGAGACGATGGCGTCGTAATTCAGGAAGAATTCCTTGATCGTCCAGCCGCGGTACCCCAGGCAGAGCACGAAATCCTTGACACCAAACCGGGCGTAGATCGACATGATGTGCCAGAGGATCGGCCGTTCGCCGATCCGGATCATCGGCTTGGGGATATCGTCGGCGACGTCCCGGATTCGGGTGCCTTGACCACCGCAGAGGATGACCGCCTTGATTCGCTCGCTCACGGGGCCACTCCGGTCTCGCTAGATGGCACTTTCCTGGAGGAGAACACTCGCCGCCGGGGGCCACGCCGGCTCGTGGCAGGGCGGCCGGTCTCGCATCCGTGCGGTCGGGTCCGCCCCGGGGGCCGGACCCCCCGGGCTCGCAGCCGGAATCTCGAACCGAAGGGCCGGCGAGTACTCGGTTTTCCACCCGGGCCAGGCCGACGGAGCGGCCCGATTCTACGGCAATCGCGGGCGCAATTCTAGGAGGCGTGACGCCTCCCCAGCAGTTCGCGCGCTCGGGCCAGGAACTGAGGATCGGCCAGCACGAACACGCTCAGGAGTGCGGTCGCGACGACCACGGGGAGCGCCAGCAGCGTGCGACTCGCCGGCGAGAGGGCCAGGCTCGACGTGACGAGGACCGCGGTGAGGGCGGTCGACAGGACGACGCGCCGCAACATCCCCGGCGGCACGTCGTCGGACATCAGGCCGAACGTCACGAGCGTTTGCACCGCGTGCGCCAGGGCCCCGCCATAGGCCACGGCATCGGCGCCCCACGACTTCACCGTCGCCGCCGTGAAGCCGAGCATGACCGCGCCCCAGAGGACGTTGAGCGCGAAGCAGAGCCACATCCGCCCCTTCGACCAGAGCGACGACATGATCGGGACACTGATGCACTGGAACAGGAGCATCGCCATGCCCCCGATCAGCACGCTGGCTCCCGAGGCGAAATCAGGCCCGTAGAGCCCCAGGATCTCGGACGACAGGAACATCGCCCCCGCCGCGAGCGGGAACGCGATCGTCACCATCACGCTGAAGACGATCCGCATCGTCGCGCGGGGATCGGACTGGGACGACATGATCGGGACGGCGACCTGGTTGATCACCATCGGGACATAGATCAGCACCGCCCGCCAGTTCGCCATGGCATTGAACTGGCCCATCTCCGCATAGCCGTCGGGCTGGTTGACCAGCAACGCATTGCATGCCCAGTTCACCGGGACCACGACCAGGGACCCCAGCACGGCGGGCAAGGAGAACTGCCAGAGGATGCCCACTTCGCGGAAACCATCCTGCCACCGGACCTGGATCCGGTCTCGACGCTGGTACTCCCGGATCACCGACCGATTCAGCACGGCCGTCAGGGCGGCCACCGCCACCATCCCCCAGAGCACGCCGTCGAGCCCGCCCCACCACGCGCCACCGACGAGGGCAAAGAACGACACCAGGCCGGTCAGGGTGTTGACCCGCGCCATCTCCCGGAACGCCTCGAACCCCGAGAGCGCACCGGTCTGGGCCCCGTTCAGGGCCCCGAGGAGCAAGAGGATGGCCGCGATCCGCAACGGCCCGGCCATCCCGGGGGCGTTGAGGGTCGACCGGGCCAGCAGGTCGGCGCCACCGACCAGGAGCAGCGTCATGATCGTCCCGGCCGTCAGCGCGAAGGCGGTGGTGAGCGCGATCACGCGACCCGCCAGGTCCGGGTCGCGGTGACGGCACTCGGAGACGAACTTCGTGGCGGTGAGTCCCAGGCTGAAGCCGGCGACCACCTGGAACATCATGATCGTACTCTGCACGATCCCCAGTTCGCCGAAGATCTCGCGGCCCAGCAATCGCGCGATGAACAGGTAGGACGCGAACGTGAGACCCCGCCCCAGGACCGTGCCGGCCAGGGACCAGAACGCGCCATGCGCCAGCCGGTAGACCAGCCCCGAGCTCTGCAAGCGATCCAGGCGGCTCCGCCACCAGCCCGGCCTCGCATCAGGTCCTGAGGGACCCTCAGCCGGCGCGGGGGACGCGGAGTCGCGTGGATCAAGCGAGTTCAGGCACGGTTGCGAGAGACTGTTCTCGGTACCAGACACGAGGGCACACCACCTTTTCAGCCCGGACGATCGTGATCGAATCCACCCAGGCGACGCGAGGAGCGGGAGCGGACCGTGCGAACCTGCGCGGCCATGGGGACCAACCAGGGGGGCGGAAGTACCCCGGGGCTCGACCGGGACGGCGAGCGCGGGACGGATGGCCGAATCCCGCTGGTCGCCAGCGCTCGAGGGCGAATCCTGCGGCGGCCCCAAAACCCCGGGACCCCGGGCGACCGCCGCCAACGGTGCCGCTGCCGCCAGGGATCCGGACCGATCGTGGGCGTTCTCCCGGTTCGTGATGCACGCCTGATTGAGCCACGCCTCGCCCACCCGGCCGTTGCCGCGACTCCGATCCTAACCTCGACGTCGCAGGGAATGCCCCGCCGGCCTGACCAGCCGCTCGGACCAGTCGTCGAAGGGCGCGAAGGCCGAGAACGGACGAATGACATGCAGCGCAACAATCAGGCAAAGCGGCATCATGTTCAACAGGGTAAATATGAACAGAGAGCTCAATCCGTCTCTGTAGACTTGAATCAGATTGCAGGAAACGATGATGAACGCGAACCGGCTCACGCTGTAATAGGGGTGACGATAGGCCGACTCGTAAAGCCGCGTCAGGATGTACCCGCAGATGGCGGGCACGATGATCACCCCGAGCAGCCCGAAGTTCATGTAGCTTTCTCCGAGCAGCGTCGAGATCATCCCGCATCTCGCCATGGGGCGGCTGGAGGTGGTGATCTCGTTGAAATGGTCTCCGAGACCCGGCTTCTCGGGCCACAGGGCTCGCGGGATTGGCAGCGTCAGCAAGGGCAGATACGTCGATCCCCAGGCCATGTACTCGGCCCGATCGGTCAGGGCGACCGTGCAGGCGAACTGATCGAAGAACTCCTGATTGGTGTCCTGGGACTCGAACATCCGGGACACTTCGTCGTACGCGAAGCTCGCGACCGAGTCGATGGACTCCCCGCGCTGGATCATCCGGCCGATGCCCTTCAGGGGCACCGAGATGAAGAAGAGCGACAGCATGAGTCCGACGATCGGCAGGGAGGGCCACCGCCGATTCGAACGGTCGAGCCAGACCTGGGCGAGGAAAATGACCGGGATGATCACTCGAAACCGGTGATATCCCTGCATCATCATGACGCCCAGATAGATCAAGAGCGGCAGCAGGAACCGCTTCTGGAACCCGTTGACATAGATCAGGGCGATGAGGCTCAGCCCCATCCAGGTTTGCAACGTCGTCACCGCGGAGCTGAGCTGGAACTCATCGCCACTGCTTCGCTGGAATTCGACGAATGGATTTCTGGTCAAGTAGAGGAATGCCACCAGTCCGACGGGCAGAGTGATGGTGCAGACCCGGTTCACATGCGCCGCCGAGAGCGTCTGAACTTCCGGATCGCCGGTGTCGACACTCGCCGCCGCCGTGGAACGCAGCGCGGCCAGGGCACAACCGATCGCGATGGCCAGCAGGCCGAAATCGGCCAGCGTGGCCGCGCGCGAGATTTCCTCGATGGTGACCGGCTCATAGCCCGGCCCCCAGGACGCAAACAGCGTCGGATCCCCGCCCGCGATCGCGATCAGTCGAAGGCTGAAGAACACCACATGGAACAGCAGATAGGCAATGAACGGATGCGAGTGACGCGGGCTGCAGAACAGGAAAGCGATCCCACACGAGACCAGCACGGAGATGAGGTCGATCCAGAGTTCGACGGAGAGCATGCTCGGAGGTCCGGGTCGTGGGAGTTGGCCGGGTGAGGCCCGATCGATGGTGTCAGTCGGCTGAGCCTGGCCGGGGTTCCTCCAGACCGGAGGACAGACCGGTCCGGGACGGCGATCAAGATCATGACGGGACGCAGGAGCGGTTCTCCGCCGTGGCGGCGACCGAGCATTCCAGGCGCGGCCCGCGCCTCCGGTGCCAGCGAGGTCCGGCAGCCGCTGACCCGGTCCGTGAATTCACCCCGCAGAGGCGCTGCCTGGTGCAACCCGCCAACGGTCCATCAGCTGCGGCGTCGAGTGAGTTGATGGAGAATCCTCGTATTTGTACGGCATTGCCTCGCCAAGTTCAACTCTGTGGCGCTGGTCTGGCCACGGTTCCGGGGCCGGAATGCCCCGGGTCCGGAGCAGGGCCAGTGGCCTCGGCGAGCCAGATCGGCTCTCGAGGGGGGCTGGCCCGGGAGCCGATCACCCGGCTCCGCAGGCGCGACTGGCAGGCGTCGTCCGCCAGCGAGCCCTGGCACTGCTGGCGCGGGGTCCCGCAGCGGCCGCCACCGCTGCCACCTTGCCGGGCCCGGTCCACGAAGCCCGGCGAAGCGCGGGCCGTGAGTCGAGTCGGGGCCGCCACGGGTCGTGCGATTCGTCGTGGTGGTCAGGTCCGGGCAAGCCTGTCCAGCGAGCGATTCACCCAGTGTCGGACGCCTTCCGTCCGGGCCTCCGTCAGTTGCGAGAAGATCCAGCCGATCAGCAACCCGAACCCGATGAAAGCCGACCAGCACGCGAGGTTGAGCCTCGTCGGCTGGAACCGGTCTCCGGTCACAATGCCGGCCTGTGTGAACATGATGACCGGCATGTGGATCAGATACAGTGTATACGAAAACCCAGCCAGCCATCGGGCTGCCGGCGGGTAAATCGGGATCGGTCCCAGCGACGCGATGCCGGTGCTGCTCCGTCGGTTCGCTGCGGAATTCAGGATGGCGTAGAGCAAGAGCCCCGTGGTCGCGGTGATTGCCACGGTGATCGCGACCTGATGGTTCAGGAGGCGGAGTCGCGACGCGATCAGGGTGCCGGCAAACAGGCCGCCACCCACCAGGAGCAGCGCCCGGTCCCACCAGCGCGGGCCCTGGAGCGGCCTGAGGAGTGCGATGCCCACCCCGGAGAGCCACACGAGGAACAGCCACGCGATTTGCGGGCCAACGAATGCGAGGATGCTCAGGAACGACGCAGCATACAGGAGTCGTGCGACGGCAGGCTGGTTCGGCCGGACGACGAGCAGCGCCATCGGAAACAGCATGTAGTACCAGAATTCGTTGGCCAGGCTCCAGAGCGCGACATTGGTCCCGAACGTGGGCGCGGCGATCGTCTGCACGAACAACGCATTCAGCACGAACACCTCGGGGGTGCCGGTCTGCGCCGTGTCGCCGATTTCCATGGCCGCGCCGTGGGGGGCATTGGTGTAGGATCCCGTCGCGGGTCCGAAGAGGGCCATCCCCATCCGGTCCAGCACGGCACACCAGACGAGGGCGGGGATCAGGACGACCCACAGGCGAACCAGGCGCTGGACGAGATAGTGGCGCCAGGACCACCGTCCGCTCGCGAATGCGCGAAGAACGCTGGAGCCGACCAGGAATCCGCTGAGCACGAAGAACACCATGACGGCGAGATGGCCCAGGCCCGTCAGCGTGTAGAAGAGCTTCAGGAACGCTCCGCCGTGCTCTCTCGGCGAGAAGTCGGTGATCAGCAACGCCCTCGCATGCCCGGTGAAGACGGCCAGTGCCGCCAGGCCTCGGATGGCATCCAGGTGAACCCCGGCTTCGGTGGGGACCGACTGAAAAAACCGGGTTACAGGCGTGAGAGCGGTTGTGGACATGTGGGTGTCTGGATGGCCAGGTGGGTGGAGATTCAATCGGGAGTTACGTGATATTTGAATCGGATTCTTGGTGCTGCGTTTGCTGGAATCCCGGACGTGGAAACTGAGCCTGTCCGTCCCTGGCCTGCTGGACCTCCTGGACCCAATCCGATCAATCGGTGAGTGACTCCGATCCCGGCAGCGGCGGCCCGTGCGGTCGGCGGGGGCCGGTTCGCTCGATGCTCAGAACCGTGAGCCCGGGATCCTGGCATCCTGAGGGACCGGGCGGTCGCGGGGCCGACGCGGCAGTGCTCCGAGGGGTCTCGGCGGCCGCCCGAGGACATCGACCGTGGACGGTCCGGCCCTGTGGTGCAGACTCATCGGCGCTCCAGTCATTGCCTGTCCCGCTGGCGCCGGACGGACTTCGGCCGGGACCGTCGGGCGGACGAGTTGAATCTCCGACTCCCAGGGGGCCGGACGTCGTGATCGATCCATCCCGGCAGCGTCGGCCCGCCGGGCATGGCGGCCATGCCGCCTCCGCATCGCATCGCAGACGTGCCGCGCTGGCCCACGGCGAGTCTCCTGCCCGCCGCCTGGACAGGTCCCGCCCCGGTCATGCCGACCGCAGCGGCCCGCGGATGGCGGCCCGGCCGGTCTGGCCGGCCACGGTGACGCCGGGGCAAGGCTCCGGGCGGACCCTGAGCCTCACTTGATCCCCAGCAGTGCCACGTGGGGGGATGTACTCCTGGGGTCGATGCCGGCGGGCGCGGTGTTCAGGATGTGGACGGACCGGCAGGCCCGACGCACCTGCTCATCGTTGTCGAACACGCTGTAGGGATAGAAGATCCCATCTCCCTCGGAGTAGTGGTAGCCCTTACCACGGGTCTTGGCCAGGACGAGCAGCGGCCAGAGGCCCAGGGCGCGGGAGGTCCGCTTCAACAGCCGGGCCGGCGCCGAGCCCTGGCCGATGCTGTTCGAGTCGGAGATGAAGACCGCCTTCTTCGCGACCCGGAGCATCTCGGCGACGACCAGGGAGGGGCGGGGGACGTGGTGGAGCGTGGCGAACTCGCAGACCAGGTCGAACGAACCGTCCGGGTACGCGAGCCGCTCACCGTCGCCGTCGGTCAGGAGCTCCGGGCCGATTCCTTTCGCGTGACCCTGCTCGCGAAGCGCCGCCACCGGTTCGACGCCGACGACGCGTAACTTCGGGAACCGGGCCAGCAGGTGACTCACCGTGCGCCCGGTGCCCGCGCCGACATCGAGCACCGAGTCGATCCCGAGGTGGTCGATGGCTCCGACGAGCAAGGCCAGGGCCAGGCCGTGCTCGAGGTCCCGCTCGACCTCCAGGTGGGCCGCGTCGTACTCCGCGGCGGTCTCGGTGTAGTAGCGTCGCTGCCGTTCGACGTCCTGGCGCATTCGCAATTCTCCGGAGTTGAGTCAGGGGTTCGCTCGACTGAGGCTCACATCGCGGCCCCGCCTCAGCAGTGATCGGCGAAGATGCGGACGCATACCGAGCGCTGCACGCCGCGGACGGACAGGACCGTATCCTAACCGGCAGTCCTCGCACGGCACGAGGACTTCGTCCCCCCTTCGTGCCGCCCCCCGGCCTGGCAGGCACTCCGCTGCACGCCGAGCGGATTGCGGTGGGCACGCTCCCGGGAGCTGGACGAATGGGTCCCGAGGGCGCGTGCCCCGGGAGTGCGGATCGCGCCCGGTCCCGGTGGGGCTGGCGACCCATCGCAGGCCGGTTGACGCGCGTCGAGATCGCGCCAAGGGGATCGCCCGGATCGGTTCGCCGGGTGATGAGGTGATCCCGAATGGCCGGTTCGGCTTCGTGGGTGACAGCGCGTTCGAATCCCGGGTTCTGTCGCGACCGGCTCGGGAGGGCGCGCCTGGCGATCGGGACGGAGCGGCGACCTGCCGTGACCGGGTTGCGGGTGGCTCGCCGGAGCGGCCCCCGGTCCGACGGTGCGGAGCGGGCGATCGGTACGAGGATCCGGTCGGCTTGCAAATCCTGACGAGCGAATGGATCATCTCCTTTCGTCTCACGCGAGGCTCGGAGTCCGGCAGGTTGCCGTGCTGCCGCACGGCGCGACTGCGCCCGCTGGTGGATGGACCGGGAGTGGCTCTCACTGATGCGAATCTCGCTGTACTGTCGGGACCTCAAGGCCAGTGGCGGGCGATCGGTGGGGATTGGCCTGATCGGAGCCCTGGCGCGACAGCCGCAAGTCCACGAGATCACGGCATTCGTCCCGCATGACCCTGGCTACGAGGCGCTCGGGGGCGGTTCGGTGCGGCTGGAAGTCGCCGATCCGCGGCAGGCGACCCGGCACGTGCTGGAGCATCGGACGCTCGGGCCGCGGCTGGTCGAGACCCGGCAGGATGTCGTCTTCATGATGGGCAACCTGGGGTTCGCCCGGCCGCCCTGCCCGCAGGCGGTCTACATCCACAATCCGTGGTTCCTCTACCCCGAGTCGAGCGCCTGGCGGCGGTGTTCGGTGCGCGACTGGGTGCATCGTCGGGTCCGCAACCGGTTCATCGTGCGGGGCCTGCGCCGGAGCCGGGCCGTGGTCTCGCAGACGCCGGTCATGCTCGAGCGGCTGCATCGGCTCCGGGGGATCCCTTACGAGCGGCTGGCGCTGATCCCGAACTCGGTGACATCGGCTGCCGAAGGCGTTGCGGCGGAGGGGGAGGCGGTCGGCAGGATCCGCCAGACGGCCCACCGGATTCGGCTCCTGTGCGTGGCCCGGTACATGACCCACAAGAACCTCGAGGTGCTCCTGGGGGTCGCCGATCGGTTGCTGGCGGCGGGGCGGCGCGACGTCGGCCTGTTCATCACCGTCGAGCCCGGCCACGGCCCCGGTGCCCGGGCGTTGCTGGCGGCGCTGGCGGAGGGCGGGCGCGACCAGGTGCTCCACAACCTCGGGGAGGTCCCCATGGCGGAGGTGGCCGCCTGCTATGGCGCGGTGGACGCGCTGATCCTGCCGACGCTGCTCGAGTCGTTCAGCAGCACGTACGTGGATGCCATGCGGGCCGGGGTGCCGGTCCTGACCAGCGACCTCGACTTCGCGCGCACGGTCTGCGGGGCGGCCGCCGGCTACTTCGATCCCGAGAGTCCCGGGTCGATCGTCGAGGCCCTCACGACCCTGGAGCAGGACCCGGAGGGCTGGCGGCGACGCACCGTGGAAGGCCGGCGCCGGGTCGAGACCCTCTTCGACGACTGGGACGCGATTGCCCCCCGGGTGCTCGACCTGCTGGAGCGCGTGGTCGGGGGCCGGGACCTGCCCGATCTCTTTAATGACCCCTGGTTCCGTGATAGCCTGGGGACCCGCACCGAGAATGCACACTAAAGCGATCGAACGTCTCAAGGTCACTGGACTGGCATCAAATGGATCAGGTGATTCAGCCGATCGACGGGCGCAACACCGAAGTCGTCGACGTTCCGACGCCCGCCTGCGGGCCGAACCAGGTCCTCATCGCCAACGCCTGCTCGCTGATCTCGGTGGGGACGGAACGCGGGGTGGTCGAGCTGGCGAAGAAGTCGCTGCTGGCCAAGGCTCGCCAGCGGCCGGACCACGTGCGGCGGGTGCTCCAGAAGGTGCGCCAGGAGGGCCTCGTCAGCACGGTGCGCCAGGTCCGGGCCAAGCTGGATCAGCCGATGCCGCTGGGCTATTCCTCGGCGGGGGTGGTCCTCGAGGTCGGTCCGGGTGTCGAGGCGTTCCGCCCGGGTGACCGGGTCGCGTCCAACGGCGGCCACGCCGGGATCGTCGCGGTCGGTGAGAATCTGGTCGCCCAGGTCCCCGATTCGGTGCCGTTCGAGGAGGCCTGCTACGCGGTCGTCGGCTCGATCGCCATGCAGGGCATCCGGCTGGCGCGGGTGGACCTCGGTTCGGTGGTCAGCGTGATCGGCCTGGGGCTGATCGGTCAGATCACCGTCGCGCTGCTGCGGGCGGCGGGCTGCACGGTGCTGGGGACCGACCTCGACGCGGAGAAGTGCCGGCTGGCGCTGGCGATGGGGGCCGATTGGGCCGCGCCCCACGGGCTGCCGGAGGCGGTGATGGCCCGGACCCGGGGCCACGGGGCGGACGCCGTGCTGATCACGGCGTCGACGCCCTCGAACGCCCCCCTGGAGCTGGCCGCCCGCGTCGCGCGTCCGAAGGGCCGGGTGGTCGCCGTCGGCGCCGTCGGCATGGAGGTGCCGCGGCGGGACTTCTATCCGAAGGAGCTGGAACTGGTCGTCTCGTGCTCGTACGGGCCGGGCCGCTACGATCACTACTACGAGGAGGCCGGTCGCGATTATCCCTACGCCTATGTCCGCTGGACCGAGCAGCGGAACATCCAGTCGATCCTGGACCTGATGGGCCAGGGGCGGCTGAGCGTGGCGCCGCTGACGACCCACCGCTTCCCCATCGACCGGGCCGTCGACGCGTACACGATGATCGGCGCCCAGAGCGAACCGGCGGTCGGGGTCGTCCTGACCTTCCCGGAGGTCGCCAGCCCGTCGCTGCCCCGGCGGATCATGGTCCCGCCTTCGGCTGCGAAGCCCGGTCGCCCCGCAGCGGGGGCCGCGCTGGGCGTGGGATTCATCGGGGCGGGCAACTTCGCCACCGCCGTGATGCTGCCGGCACTCGCCCGCCAGGAGGGGATCGCGCTCAAGAGCCTGTGTTCGGCGCGCGGGCTCTCGGCACGCACGCAGGCGAGCAAGTACGGGTTCGCGGCCGCCTGCACGGACGCCGCCGAGGTGTTCCGGGACCCGCAGGTGGACGTGGCCTTCATCGTGACCCGCCACGACTCGCACGCCCGCCTGCTGCTGGAGGCCCTGCGCGCCGGCAAGCATGTGTACCTGGAGAAGCCCCTGGCCCTGACCGAGGCCGAGCTGGCGGAGATCGAAGCCTACCTGGCCGAGGCGAAGGGTCCGGTCCCGATCTGGACGGTCGGGTTCAACCGTCGCTTCTCGCCGGCAGCGCAGGCCGTCCGCAAGCATTTCCAGGGCGTCGACGGCCCGAAGACGGCGGCCTACCGCTTCAACGCCGGCGACCTGCCCGACGACCACTGGGCGCACGACGAGCAGATCGGGGGCGGGCGGATCATCGGGGAGGCCTGCCACGCGGCCGACCTGCTGAGCTTCCTGATCGGGAGCCCGATCACCGGGGTGTCCGCCGAGTCGGCCTCCGCGGGCTCCGCCCTCCGCGTCGCGAGCGACCGGGCGGCGATCACGCTCCGCCATGCCGACGGCTCGGTCTCCTCCATCCTGTACACCGCCGGCGGGGACCGCGCCGCGTCCAAGGAGCGGGTCGAGCTGTTCGGCGGCGGCCGGGTGGGGGTCATCGACGACTTCAGCCAGGTCGAGCTCTTCAGCGGCGGTCGCCAGACCACCCAGCGGCTAGGCGGTCAATCGAAGGGACACCAGGAGTCGGTCGCCGCGTTCCTCGCGGCCGTGCGCTCGGGCGGTCCGATGCCGATCCCGGTCGTCGACCTGCTCGCCACCTCGTACGCCATGATCGGGGCGATGGAGTCGATCCGCAGCGGGGCCCGCATCGACCTGGTCCTCGACCAGGGCCAGCGATGATCGGGGGCGGCGACCCCCTGGATCTCGGAGCCGCTGGTCGCGATCTCTCCGGGGCCCCGAACCCATGAAGCGTCTGCTCGGCAAGCTGACCGTGGCGACGCGGCTGACCACGACCCTGGGGCCTCTCTGGCTGGCCGGCCGGGCGGTCCACGGCCTCAAGAAGAAGGCCGGCTGGGCCCGGTTTCGGCTCCCCCCCGGTCCGTGGCAGGATCACCCGCTCGCCGGGACACTGCGCGCGCCCGAACTCGGGGCCCCGGCGGCCTACGCGCAGTACCGACGCTCGGGGGCCCCGAAGTTCCTGGTTTCGCCCGGGGATCGCGCGGCGGGCGCGGCGAGGTTTGCGGCCTGGGACCTGGCCGGCGCCGGGCCGCTCGCGGCCGCCGATGCGATCGCCGGTGGCGAGTTCCGGCTCTTCGGCCTGGACCCCTTGCCGCTCGGGTTCCCGCCGGCCTGGCACCGCAATTTCCTGACGGGGCGCGACCTCCCGGATCAGGTGCACTGGTCGCGGATCGGCGATTTCGCGCATGGCGATATCAAGACGGTCTGGGAGCTCAGTCGCTTCGGCTTCGCCTTCACGCTGGTGCGCAGCTACTGGCGGACCGGGGAGGAGCGGTACGCCGAGCAATTCTGGCGGCTGCTCGAAGACTGGCGGCTGCGGAACCCACCCAACCAGGGGCCCAACTGGAAGTGTGGCCAGGAGGTCAGCCTCCGGGTGCTCGCCTGGTGTTTCGCCCTGTACGGATTCCTGGAGGCGGACGCCACCACGCCGGAGCGGTTGAGCGCCCTGGCCGAGATGATCGCCGTCTCCGGGACGCGGATCGAGGCGACGCTGGGCTATGCGCTCAGCCAGAAGAACAACCATGGGATCAGCGAGGGGGCCGGGCTCTGGACGATCGGCCTGCTCTTCCCCGAGTTCCGGCGCGCCGGGCGCTGGCGCCGGCTCGGCCGGGAGGTGCTGGAATCGCAGAGCCGTGAGCTGATCGCCGAGGATGGCTCCTTCTCGCAGCACTCGGTGAATTACCATCGGGTGATGCTGCACGACCTGATCTGGTCGGTCCGGCTCGGCGCGGTGAATGAGACCCCCCTGAGCGCCGCACTGATGGATCGACTGCGGCGGGCCGGCGCCTGGCTCTCGCAACTCCACGATCCAGCCAGCGGCGGCACGCCGCACTACGGCCATGACGACGGGGCCCTGGTCCTGCCGCTCAGCAACTGCGACCACGCCGACGCCCGCCCGGTCTTGCAGTCCATCGGCTACCTGACCGAGGGGGTCCGGCACTTCGAGGCCGGCCCCTGGGACGAGGACCTGTTCTGGCTGTTCGGGGCCGACGCCCCGTCGGCCAGCGTCCGCACGCCGCCGGTCCGGGAGCTGCGGGCGGAGCCAGGCGGGTACTTCACCCTGCGCTCGAGCACGGGGATGGCCTTCGTCCGCTGTGTCGAGCGGTTCCGGCATCGGCCCGGCCAGGCGGATCTCCTGCACGTGGACCTGTGGTGGCGGGGCCAGAATATTGCTCTCGACCCGGGGACCTTCAGCTACAACGCCGGGGGGGTCTGGGACAATTGCTTCTCGCGGACGAGGTCCCACAACACCGTCGAGGTCGACGGCGTGGACCAGATGGAGCGGGCCGGCCGGTTTCTCTGGCTGCCGTGGGCGACCGGCCGCGTGAACCGGCGGGCCGACTCGCCCGCGGGCGGCCTCGCGTACTGGGAAGGGGAACACCACGGCTATCGGCGCCTGGCGTCCGCGGCCCGGCACCGTCGGGCGATCGTCCGGCTGGGCCAGGAGCACTGGGTCGTGCTCGACGCGATCGAGGGCCGCGGGCCGATCCAGGCCCGGCTGCACTGGCTGCTGGCAGACACCGACCGCGACTTTCAACCGCTCGACCAGGGGGCCGAGGTGATCCTCAGGCCGGCGGCGGGGGACTATCGGGTCCTGGCGACCCGGCTGGATCCCGGGTCGGTCGAACCCGCATGCGTCCGGGCCGGGGACGGCACGCCCGAGGGCTGGCGGTCGCCGAATTATCTGACCCTGGCTCCGGCCCTGGCGCTGTCGCTCCGCGGTCGCGGCGAGTCGATCGTGCGGTTCGGGACGGTCTTCGGCCCGGCGGGGTTCGTCGCCGAGACCGGCCCGGACGCCGTTCACCTCTCCTGGGCCGACCAGGCCGCGACCATCACCCTGGGCAGCGGTGTGGGCGAGCCGCTCGCGACCGCCATCACACTGGAGGGGCGATCCGTCGAATCGCTGCACCTGATCCCATGAACCTGCTGCTCATCCACCAGGCCTTCGTCTCGAGCAAGGAGGCGGGGGGCACCCGGCACTCCGAGCTGGCCCGGCAGCTCGCCGACCGCGGCCTCAAGCTCAAGGTCGTGACCAGCCTGGTCAGTTACCTGACCAACCAGAGCGTGACCTCCGGCGGCGCGACCGCGAAGGGGCTCCTCTACTCCCGGGAGGACGTCGAGGGGGTCACGGTGATCCGGGCCCGGACCCCGGCGGTGCTCCACAAGGGCTTCGGCTGGCGGATCCTCTCGTTCCTGGTCTTCGCCGTGACCTCGGTGTGGGCCGGGCTGCGGAGCGGGCCCGTCGACATCGTGATGGGCACCACACCCCCGATCTTCCAGGCGCCCTCCGCCTGGCTGGTCGCCCGGCTCAGGCGCAAGCCCTTCCTCCTGGAAGTGCGCGACCTCTGGCCCGATTTCGCCATCGACATGGGGGTCCTGCGCAACCCGCTGGTGATCCGGGCGGCCCGGCTGCTCGAACGGTTCCTCTACCGCGCCGCCGATCGGATCATCGTCAACTCCCCGGCCTACCGCGATTACCTGCTGGAGAAGGGGATCGCCCCCGAGAAGATCGCGTTCGTGCCCAACGGCGTCGATGTGGAGATGTTCCAGACGCCCGCCACGGGCACCGCGATCCGCGAGCGCTTCGGGCTCCAGGACAAGGTCGTGGTGGTCTATGCCGGCGCCCACGGCATGGCCAACGATCTCCGGACCGTCCTGGCGGCCGCCGATCGGCTGCGGTCGGTCGAGACGATCCACTTCCTGTTCGTGGGCGACGGCAAGGAGAAGGCCAACCTCGAGGCCGAGGCCCAGCGGCTCGCGCTGCCCAACGTCACGTTCGCCGGCTCGATCCCCAAGGATCAGATGCCCGAGGTGCTCGCCGCCGCGGACCTCTGCCTGGCGACGCTCATGAACATCAAGATGTTCAGCATGACCTATCCCAACAAGGTCTTCGACTACATGGCCGCCGGCCGCCCCACCGTGCTCGGGATCGACGGGGTGATCCGCAAGGTGATCGAGGATTCCGACGGCGGGCTGTACGTCCCGCCCGGCGATGCCCCGGCCCTGTCCGACGCGATCGATCGGCTGGCGGCGGACCCGGACCGGCGCCGGGCCATGGGGGCCCGGGCCCGCGACTACGTGGCGACGCACTTCAACCGCCGGGACCAGGCCCTGGAGTTCTTCCGGGTGCTCGAGAGCCTGGGCTGAGCCGGGCGCATCGACGGTTCCGCAAGGCCAGACGGGCGATCGGGCGACCATGATGCAAGCCTCGGAAGTTCTGGTGGTGGGCGGCGGGGGCCACGGCTCGGTCATCGTGGACATCCTGCACCGCGACCCCTCGGTCCAGCTCCTCGGGCTGGCCGACGCCGACCCCGCGCGGCTGGGGGCCGAGGTCGTGGGCGGCTACCGGGTGATCGCGGTCCAGTCCGAGATTCTGGCTCGATTCGACCCGGCGCGGGTGGGCCTCTTCCTCGCCATCGGTGACAATGCCGTTCGCGAGCGGCTGGCGTCGGAATTCGCGGCCGCCGGCTTCCGGTTCGTCAACGCCATCGACCCCACGGCCCACGTTGCGCTGGGAGTCCGGCTCGGCACCGGGGTGGCCATCATGGCCCAGGCGGTCGTCGGGGCCCGTGCCGTTGTGGGTGACCAGGCGATTGTGAATACCAAGGCGACGGTGGACCATGACTGCGTGGTCGGCCGGGTGGCTCATCTCGCCCCGGGGGCGACGCTCGGCGGCGATGTCCGGGTGGGTGACCGGGCACTGCTCGGGATCGGGTGCTCGATCCTGCGGGGGGTGGCTGTGGGTGCCGACGCGGTCGTCCCGGTCGGCTTCGCGGTCTATCGCGATGTGCCCGAGGGCCGGCGGCTGAGCCCCCGTGCCGGGAAACTCTCGTGGACGGGTGAGTGACGGGGGACGGTGCTGTGTATCGACGGTTCGGGAAGCGACTGTTTGACCTGATCGCGGGCGGGGTGCTGCTGATCCTGCTCGGGCCGGTGCTGCTGGTCACGGCGGCCCTGGTCGGCTGGCGGCTCGGCACGCCGGTCTTCTTCCGTCAGGAACGCCCGGGACTGGGCGGACGGCCGTTCCGGCTGACCAAGTTCCGCACCATGACGGATTGCCGGGGTCCCGACGGTCTGCTGCTCCCCGATGCCGAGCGGCTCACTCCGCTCGGTCGGTTCCTGCGCAGCAGCAGCCTGGACGAACTGCCCGAACTCCTGAACGTGGTTCGCGGGGAGATGAGCCTGGTCGGCCCCCGGCCCTTGCTGATGCAGTACTTGCCCCGCTACTCACCGCGCCAGGCCCGCCGCCATGAGGTCCGCCCCGGCCTGACCGGCTGGGCCCAGGTCAGCGGCCGCAATGCCATCGACTGGGACGAGCGGCTGGAGCGCGATGTCTGGTACGTTGATCATGTGAGTCTCGGACTCGACCTCAAGATCCTGCTGCTCACCTTGCGCACGGTGCTGCTCCGCGAGGGGATCAGCTCCGCCGGGCACGCGACCATGCCGGAGTTCACCGGGAATTCCCCAGGCCTGATCCAGGCGTCTTCCCCGCGCGGGGCCGGCTCGCTTCCCGAGCCGGGGGATCGACTGACCTCAACAGACGGAACAAGCTGAGTATGGCACGCCTGTACCTGTCGCCGCCGCACCTGGGTGGGGCCGAGAATGAGCTGGTCAGTGACGCGATCGCGTCCAACTGGATCGCGCCGCTGGGGCCGCATGTGGATGCGTTCGAGCGGGAGGTGGCGGCGCGGGCGGGGGTGAAACATGCGGTGGCGGTGGCGTCGGGGACGGCGGCGATCCACCTGGCGCTGCAGATCCTGGGGGTCGGGCCGGGCGATGAGGTGCTCTGCTCGAGCCTGACGTTCATCGCCAGCGCGGCGCCGATCACGTATCTGGGGGCGCGGCCGGTGTTCCTCGACAGCGAGGCCAGCGGCTGGAACCTCGATCCGGCGCTGGTGGAGGCCGAGCTGGCCGCGTGTGCGGCCCGGGGACGGCTGCCGAAGGCGGTCGTGGTCGTGGACCTGTACGGGCAGTCGGCCGACTACGATCCGATCCTGGCGGCCTGCGATCGGTACGGGGTCCCGGTGGTGGCCGACGCGGCCGAGTCGCTGGGGGCGACGTACCGGGGGCGGCCGTCGGGCGCGCGGGGTCGGTGCGCGGCCTTCTCGTTCAACGGCAACAAGATCATCACGACCTCGGGCGGCGGGATGCTGGTCTCCGACGATGCCGAGCTCATCAACCGGGCGCGGTTCCTGGCGACCCAGGCTCGCGAGCCGGCGCCGCACTACGAGCATCAGGTGGTGGGCTACAACTACCGGATGAGCAACCTGCTGGCGGCCGTGGGGCGGGCTCAGCTGGCGACCCTGGACCAGCGGATCACTGCCAGGCGTGGGAATTTCGAGCGGTACTCCGAGCGGCTGGGCGAGCTGCCGGGGGTGCGGATGATGCCGATCGCGGCGTACGGCTCGCCGAACTACTGGCTGAGCTGCATCACGGTCGATCCCGGCCAGTTCGGCGCCACCCGCGAGGACATCCGCCTGGCCCTGGAGGCCGAGGACATCGAGTCGCGGCCGCTCTGGAAGCCGATGCACCTGCAGCCGGCCTTCGCGGGGTGTCGGACCCGGGGCGGGGCGGTGGCCGAGGCGCTCTTCGCCGACGGGCTCTGCCTGCCCAGCGGCTCGGGCCTGACCGAGGCCGACCTGGACCGCGTCGTCGCCGTCGTGCGCGCCGTCCACGCCCGAGGGGGGCGGTAAGGCCTGGACCCACCCTGCGGAGGGGGAACGCTCGGCCGGGTCCGGCCAGGGGGCAAGACCTCGGTCGGGTCGGGCCTTGCCGGGATCATGGCCGGGGCCGGAGTGTCGGCGGGTGGCGGTCGGCGGATGGGATGCGGCCGTCATGCTCGCCGGGGATGCGGATCGTGGAGGGGCACCGATGGCGGGCGGCGGGCCGATGGGGAAGTCGGTGCGGGTGCTCGCGGAGCAGCTGCAGGGGATCCGGGCGGGGACGCTGAGCGTGGGGTTCGTGGAGACGTTCCGCGTGAGCGTCAACGGCCAGGGGGTGCCGATCGGGAAGCTGGCGGCGGTAGCGGGGCAGGGGGACCGGATCGTGGTCCGGCCGTTTGACCCGGCGCACGGGCCGGCCATCGTGCGGGCGCTGGGGGAGGCAAAACTCAACGCCTTCGCCCTGGACCCCCGGACCGTGGCGGTCGCGGTGCCGCCGGTCAGCGGCGAGCAGCGCGAGGAGCTGGGGCGGCACGTGCGTCACCTCGGCGAGCAGGCGAAGATCGCGATCCGCATGGTGCGCCAGGACGCCCGCAAGCACATCGACCGCACCGGCCGGGGCTCCCAGCGTGGGGTGCAGGAGGCGACCGACGCGGCCGTCGCCGAGATCGAGGCCCTGGTCAAGGCGAAGCTCGTCGAGCTGGGAGTGGCCCGGAACTGAGCCGCGAACGTCAACCGCAACCCGGACCCGGGGAGCCGTGCCGATGAACCGCGATCCCAGAGAATCGCCCGTGCTGGCCGGGCCCGTGGCGGCCTCGGTCGACCGCCGAACGTTCCTGGGCCAGCTGGCCGGGGCGGCGGCGTGGCCGCTGGCCGCGTCGAGCGGGAGCGCCTCTCGCGCGCCAGGGTTCCGGCTGGCGAGCTTCGCGGCCGATGTGACGGTGCCGATCGGGC
>CAZUZD010000017.1:0-41231 GCA_964624465.1 uncultured Isosphaeraceae bacterium | reverse complement strand
GCCGGCCCGAAGGCCACCATTGCCAGCCTGAACCTCGCCGGTGTCCCGAGGACCCACCATGCGGACGCCACGCGGGCCGAAGCGGCGAATGACGCCTGCTGCGCCGATGGCAACACGCACGACGCGGCACCGGCCCTGCTGGATCAGGTGGTCGCGGCCGTGACCCAGTACGCCCACTCCTGCGAGGGAGAGGCCGAACCGGTGTGCATCTTCGAGTTCCAGGGCCAGGGCGACTCCGGTCGCGTCCGCGTCCTGATCGAGGCCGACACCGCCGGCCGGGCCCTGCTGCATCGCGCCTCGGGCGCCCGCGGCACCACCGACCCCTCCGCCCGCCGGGCGTCGCACGCCACCACCCAGGCCGATCCGCTGCCCCGCCACTGCTGCCAGGCATCCGCCGACGTCTGCCCCGACGAGCGGTCCACGGCCCCCACGGCAACGCCCGACGACGACTCGGCCCGGCTCGATGAGCCCTCGGCCGTCCGAGGAATGACGCTCCAGCTCGGGGGTCGGCCCGAGGGACGCAACCGGGTCGAGGGCCGGCTCTCGCTCTCCTTCCGCGTCCACCGCGACGATGACGCAGCTCCGGCCCGATCGGCCACGGATGCGAGCCCCGTCCTGGTCGGGTCGGACGAGGCCACGATCTGCCCGGCGGCGGCCGGCCCGCTGGCCGATTGCCAGGACGCGCCGCCCCCGCCCTCGGGTCGGCTGTTCGCCAGCCGCTCGGTGGTCGTCGCCTCGCCCACCGTGATGGCGGGCCAGGCGCCGCGCGACCCGGCGCTCCGGCCGGTCGCCCTGGTGGCGGATGAGCCCGGCCCGAAACATCGGTTGATCTTCGGACTCAGCCCGATCCCGGTGCCGCCGGTCTTCTCGGCTGATCCGTTGATCCTCCGCGTCCCGCTCGGGATGCACGCGATGTTCGAGATCAGCCGGATCGATCAGGGGCCGTCCGCCGGCCTGCACCGGCTGTTCGGCACCTGGTGAACCGCCCGCGCAGATCCTGGGTCCGAGGTGAAGCACGCGACCCCCGGTCAGGGCCTGGAAGGGCCTCGACCGGGGGTCGTGGTCATCTGGGGACGCGACCGGGAGGATCGTGGGGCCCGATCAGAGCGCCGAGGTGTAACCGCCGTCGACCGGCACGGCGATGCCGGTGACGTAATCGCTGGAGCGGCTGCAGAGCCAGATCGCCGTGCCGGCGATGTCGGCCGGGTCGGCCCAGCGGCCCATGGGGATCCGCTTGAGGACCCGGTCGTGCAGGTCGGTGATCTCGGTGCGGGCCTTGCGGGTCAGCTCGGTGTCGAACCAGCCGGGGAGGATCGCGTTGACCTGGATGTGGTCGTTGGCCCAGGCCAGGGCCAGGCTCTTGGTCAGCTGGACGATGCCGCCCTTGCTCGCGGAGTATGCGGCGCCGAAGCTCTGGCCGAAGATCGACGCCATGCTGCCGATGTTCACGATCTTGCCCGCGCCGGCCTCGCGGAACGACGGGTACACGGCCTTGCAGAGCACGAAGGCACTGGTGAGGTTGACGTTGATCACCTCGTTCCAGTCCTCGAGCGAGAGCTGCTCGGGCGGGCGGCGGCGGTTGATGCCGGCGTTGTTGACCAGGATATCGATGCGGCCGAACGCGTCGCGGACCTCGCCCACCAGGCGCTCGACGTCGGCCGGCACCGAGATATCGCCGGTGACGGGCACCGCCCGGACGCCGGTTTCGGAGGTGATGGCCTCGGCCGCGGCCTGGGACTTGGCTGCATCACGGCCGGCGACGGCGATCGAGGCGCCCGCCTGGGCCAGCCCGCGGGCGATGCCCAGGCCGATGCCGCCGTTGCCGCCGGTCACGATCGCCACCTTGCCGCTCAGATCGAACAGGTTCACGGCGCCAGGGCCTCCGGGCCACGGGAGAGGGTCTGCGTCTCGGGTTCGATCGGGGTGCCCGCGTCGTGGCCGACGCACCGGCTCACGGCTCTTGAGGGCCGGCTCGCCGTGTGCGTCAATTGGGGGATCACCCCGCGGTCGCCCGGGCCATCGGGCCCGGCCGGCCCGAGTGGGGTCAGCCTAAAGCAACCTCCAGGCGGCCGCAATGCCCCGGCCGCGCCCGGAAGGACCGCCGCGATGCCCGATCCGCGCTGGGACACCCTCGCCGAGATCCTGCTGAACCACTCCACCCGGCTCCAGGCCGGCGAGACGCTGCTGGTCGAGTGCTTCGACCTCGACGACACGACCCTGCCGCGGCTCCTGGTCAAGAAGGCCGCCCGTCGCGGGGCCTCGGTCCTGGTGGAGCTCCGCGATTCCCGGGTGATGCGGGAGCTGGTCCGCAACGCCTCGGAGGCCCAGATGGCCACCTGGGGCGCCGTCGACCTGCATCGCATGGAACGAGTGCAGGCCTACATCGGGCTGCGGGGGGCGCGCAACGTCAACGAGATGTCCGACGTCGGCGCCGACCGCCTCGAGCTCTACAACACCCACTACCTCAAGCCCGTGCACTTCGAGCGCCGGATTCGCCACACCCGCTGGTGCGTGCTGCGGATGCCGAACGCGAGCATGGCCCAGCAGGCGGGGATGAGCACCGAGGCGTTCGAGGACTTCTACTTCGACGTCTGCAACATCGACTACGGCCGGCTCTCCCGGGCCCTCCAGCCCTTGAAGCAGCGGATGGAGCGAGCGAAGCAGGTGCACATCACGGGTCCCGAGACCGACCTGCGGTTCTCGATCGACGGCATCCCGGTCGTCACCTGCTCGGGCGAGATGAACATCCCGGATGGCGAGGTCTTCACCGCCCCGGTGCGCGCCTCGGTCGAGGGCCACGTGCGGTTCAACACGCCGACAATCTATCAGGGCACGTCGTTCGACGGCGTGAAGCTGCACTTCGAGCGCGGACGGATCGTGAGGGCGGAGTGCAGCGGCGGCGATCCGGCCAAGTTGCAGTCGATCCTCGCCGCCGACGAGGGCGCCTCGTACATCGGCGAGTGGTCGATCGGCTGCAATCCGCGGATCCTCCACCCCATGCGCGACATCCTCTTCGACGAGAAGATCGCCGGCAGCTTCCACTTCACCCCGGGCAACGCCTACGACGAGGCGGACAACGGCAACCGCTCGAAGATCCACTGGGACCTGGTCCAGATCCAGCGCCCCGAGACCGGCGGCGGTGCGATCATCTTCGACGGCGAGCCGATCCGCATCAACGGCCGGTTCCTCCCCGAGGAGCTGCAGGCGCTCGACCCCGAGTAAATCGGCCGAGCTCCGTTCGCAGGCTCTTGATCCCGCCCGTCCCAGGTACCGAGAACGGCCACCATGACCCTTCCCCCGAAGATCCTGGCCGTGGGCGAGGTGCTCTGGGACCTGCTCCCAGCCGGCAAGCAGCTCGGCGGTGCGCCAGGAAACTTCGCGTTCCAGTGCCGCGAGCTGAAGGCCGACGCCAGTCTCGTCACCCGGGTGGGGGACGACGGCCCGGGACGTGAGATCCTCGATCGATTCCAGGCGCTCGCCCTGCCAGCCCGCGGCGTTCAGATTGACCCCGCCGCCCCGACCGGCACCGTCAGCGTGAGCCTGGGTCCGGGGGGGCAGCCGTCGTACACCATCCACGAGGGTGTGGCCTGGGACCGCATCGAGGCCGATTCCACGGCCCTGGAGCTGGCGGCGGCCGCCGAGGCCGTGTGCTTCGGCAGCCTGGCGCAGCGGGCGGCACCGTCGCGACGGGCGATCGCGGCCCTCCTCGACGCCACCCGGCCCGAGGCGCTGCGGGTCTTCGACGTGAACCTCAGGCCGCCCTACATCGAGCCGGAGGTGATCGCCGGGTCGCTGGAGCGGGCCAGCGTGCTCAAGCTCAACGATGAGGAGTTGCCGCGGCTCGCTCAGCAATTCGGCCTGCCGACCGATCGCCCCCGCGCGGCGATCGAGGGGCTGGCCCGGCGCTTCGGCCTGAGGATGATCGCCCTCACGCGTGGCGGTCACGGCAGCCTGCTCTGGACCCCGGAGCACTGGTCGGAGCATGCGGGCCGGCCCGTCGCGATCGTCGACACGGTGGGTGCTGGCGACGCCTTCACGGCGACACTGGTCGTGGGCTGGCTCGCCGGTCGAACCCTCGACGAGATCAACGCCCACGCGAACGCCGTGGCCGCTCACGTCTGCACCCAGCCGGGCGGGACCCCGCCGCTGCCAGACGAGCTGCGCCGGCTCGCGGGCTGGCCCGAGCCGCGACCCGGAGCCTGACCGGTGTGCGCAAAGACCGCCGGCCGACCGCTCGAAGGGAGCAGCCGGCCGGCGGGGATCGCTCGGGATCGGATCGGTGGCAGGTGGCCGAGATCCGGCCACCCGCCGTGTCGGATCAGCGCCGGGTCCGCGGCGTCACCGACAACGGGCCGCGGGGCAGGGCAGCCGGCCGGGGCGGCGTCGGCGCCTGGAGCTGGCTGTCGACGTAGAACGGTCCGGTGGTCAGGGTCGAGCGGACGACGCCCCCCTGCAGGCCGTCGATCCGGCCCAGGTTCGTGGCGCCGTTGCCCCGCTGCCCCGAGCGCCGGACGGTGCCCGAGAGGACACTCCGCGAGGGGATCGGAGCGTTCAGGCGCAGCACCCGCGCATCGCCCTGGGCCGTCCGGATCAGCTCCAGCACGCCGCCCCGCGAGAGTTGCAGGCTGACCTGGTCACCGTCAGCGTCGCTGTAGCGGAGGCTCGAACCCCTGGCAAAGCTCACGTCGTAGCGGCCATTCACGGCGCCCGCCAGCGGGTTGCCGAATCGATCGGTCAGCCCGCCGGGGCCGGCGTTGAGGCTCAACGTCGTGAATCCAGTGCCCGGGGCAATGCCACCGGCGGTCGTCAGCACCACCGACTGGAGCGCGGGGTCGTAGCGTACAGCCTGGACCGGGACGGTCGAGCCGCTGGCGAGCACGATCCGGTAGTTGGCCGGATCGGAGGCCCGGGCCGGGTCCAGGCGCTCGCTGAACCGGAGCGTGACGGCCTCGATTCGGGCCCCCGGGCCCTGGAGGACGACATCGCCGAGCACGGGCGTGACCGTGTCGCGGTCGGCGTTGCGGATCAGGACCGACTGCGTGGCGAGGGCCGCAAGGCTCGCCCCGCCGGTGGGGGCGCTCAGCACGGCGCGGAAGGTCAGGTCGGGGGTGACCTCACCGTCCCGGATCAGCGGGATGCTGACCGACTGCGAGGTCTGGCCGTCGGCGAAGTGCAGGATCTCGGACGTCGCCTTGAAATTCACGCCGGCCTTCGCGGTGCCGTCCACGGTCTGAAGCTTCACGCTGACGGCACCCAGCAGCCCCGAGGTCCGTCGGACGGTGAGGACCGCAGTCGCGGCCGTCTCGTCGACGGTGACCCCGGCCACCTCGAACCCGAGGGCGCCGGCCGCGTTGGCGACCGGGATCGACAGGCTGGCGACGTTGTTCGTGGGATTGCTGTCCAGCGGTCCGCCGGTGACCGAGACGCGATGGGTGAGGAGCCCACCGACGAGCGGGATCGTCGCGATCACGACCGTGACCGAGCGGCCCGGGGCGATGTCGCCCAGGCGGCCCGTGAGGGTCGAGCCCTGCATGGTCACCTGGCCCTGGGTCGTCGTGGCCGAGACGAGCTGGAGGCCGGAGGGCAGCGAGTCCGCGAGCCGGACGTCGGTCGCAGTCGCCGGGCCGTTGTTGCGAACCAGGACCGTGAACACCAGCGAGTCGCCGGCGAACGGACTCGACGACGAGGCCGTCTGCGACACGGCCAGATCGGCGGCGCCGACGAAGACCGTCGCATCCAGCACGTCGTTGGTCGAGTCCTGATCCAGCGTCGTCGTGCTCACGAGTGCGGACGTCGCGAACGCTCCCACCCCGGCCGACTGGACCCGGACCCGCACGGTCGCCGTCCCGTTCGTGTCGAGGCGGTCCAGCGTGGCGGTGACGGTTCTCGTGCTCTCGTCGTAGGCCCAGGTCCCCTGCGAGGCGGTGCCCCCGAGGACGGTCAGCCCGGCGGGGAGCACCTGCGTCAGGACCGCACCCTCGGCGGCGAATGGCCCCCGGTTCTGGACCTGGAGTACGAGGTCGAAGGGCTGACCCACGAGCGGCCCAGCGGGCTCGGTCGACTGGCTCACGATCGCCAGGTCAGAGGGGTTGATGAGGACCGTCGCCGCGGCGGTGTTGTCCTCCACGGCCAGGTCGATCTCGCCGGACGCGATCGTCGCGGTGGTCGTGATCCGGCTGGACACGTTGGCCAGGGCCGTGACCGTGAACGAGGCGCTGCTGCCGACGGCCAGGGTGCCCAGCGGCAGTCGCACGCGACCGGTGACGGCATCGAACTCGACGGGGCCACCCTGGCTGGTCGTGGCACTCACGTAGCCGAGGCCGGCGGGCAGGATCAGCTGCGCGACGGCATCGTCGGCCTCCGAGGGGCCGCTGTTGGAGATCGTGCCGACCAGCTGCACCGGCTCGCCGAGCGCGACCGGGGAGGGCGCGGCAGCCAGGCTCAGGGCGAGGTCGACGGCCGGCAACACGGTCGCGGTGGCGGTGGCGGAATTGTTGGCGAGGTTCGGGTCGATGTCCTGGGTCGTGACGCTGACCGTCTGCCCGAGGGTGCCGAGCTGCGTGGGCTGGAGGATCAGCCGCACCACGGCCGAGGAGGAGCTGGCGAGGGTGCCGATGTCGACGATGATCGCGTCGGCCTGGATAGTGACCGTGCCCTGGCCGGTGTAGGCGCCGAGCAACTCGGAACCGACCGGCCTCGGCGTGCGCAGGACGACCCCGCTGGCGGGGCCGGGGCCCTGATTCGTGACGATCGCCACGAATTCGAGCGGACGACTCTGGACCGCCGGGGAAGGGTCGCTCCGCAGGGTCACGCTCAGATCGGCCGGGTAGCCGACCCGCGTGCTCAGGCTCGCGGCGTTGTTCGAGCCGTCGATGTCGATCTCGCCGCTGAAGACCTCGGCCGAGGTCGCCAGGATTCCCACCGTGTTCGGGGTGAAGACGACGGTCACCCGGGCCGAGGCCCCGGGGGCGAGCGTCCCGAGCTTCGCGGTGAGCACGCCGGCGGTCACCGTGGTGGTCCCCTGGGTGCTCGTGATGGCCCCCAGTGCGACGCCGGTCGGGAGCAGTTGCTCCAGGTTCACGTCGGTCGCAGGGTCGGGACCCCGGTTGAAGACCGTCAGGGTGTACTGCAGCGCGGTCCCGATGGTTCCCGGGTCGGGGCTGGCGGTCAGCGAGAGCACCAGGTCGGCCTGCTGTGCCACCGCGACGGGGCGGGCGTTCGAGAACTCCGAGGTGTTGCCGGTGTCGGTCGGGAGCGTGGTGACCGTCGTGCTCAGGACCTCGCCCACCCCGGTGGGAGTCTCCAGCACCACGTTGATCCGCCCGCTCCCCAGGCTGTTGGTCGTCAGATCCTGCTGGCCGACCAGCCGCTGTCCCTCGCCGAACCCACTGGCGTTGGCCGTGGCGCTGGCGAAGTACTGGATCCGGTAGGTGGTGTTCGGCACGCCGGAGAAGGATCCCTGGACCAGGGTCCGGCCGCCGGCGGTGGCCGCCTTGGTGATCACGGGGTACGGCTGGAGCGCGTTCGGCCCGGCGCCGGTGCCCGTGCCGGAGTTCGGGGTGACGCCATTGCCGCCGAGGTCGATGCCCAGGCCACGGTTCGCGAAGATGGCGTTGCTGAGGATCGGGTTGCTCTGGGTGGTGTCGCCGACCACGCTGACGCCGGCCCCGGCGTTGAAGGCGATGGTGTTGGCGGCACCGGCCACCAGCCCGCCCACGCTCGTCAGGCGGGTGCCGGCCTCGAGCCGGATGCCCTCGGCGCCGTTGCCGAGGTTCCGGACCCCGGCGGCGTCGGTGCCGATCCAGTTGCCCTGGATCAGGGTCCCGGAGACACCCGAGACCAGGACGCCCGGGCCCCGGTTGCCGCCAATCTGGTTCCCCTCTCCCTCATTGCTGCCGCCAATGACCGTGGAGCTGCCTCCCAGCACCTGCACTCCGGAGCCGTTCGCGACCACGGCCAGGCCGTCCTGGCTCACACCGATTCGGTTGGCCTGCACCCGGGTGAAGCGAGCGTCTCCCTGGATCTGGACGGCGGCGCCGGTGTTCCCGGAGATCACGTTGCTCTGGCCCGGCTCGGTCCCGCCGATGCGGGTGAAGCTGGCGCCGTTGACCAGGATGCCGACGGCATTGGGCAGGCCGACCTGCCCCGAACCGTCCAGCCCGATCATGTTGCCGATGATCATGGTCGTCGAGGCGGCCGCCTCGACCTGGATGCCCGGGCCCCCGCTGGCTGCGATCACGTTGAGCTGGCCCGGCTGCGTCCCCCCGATCGTGACCCGGCGGCCGCTGGCGACCACGATCCCCGAGCCGGCGTTCTGGTTCGAGGAGCCCCCGACCGGCGGCGCCCCGACGAAGCACCCGGTGACCGTGACGTCATCCGCACCGATCCGGATCCCGGCCCCGTCCGCCCCGTTGATCGCGAGCCCGATCAGCTTCGACGCCGCCCCCGCCACGTTGATGGCATTGCCCGACGAGCTCGGGCCGACGAGCTCGATCAACGGCTTGCCGTAATAGTTGGCCTGGTCCGATTGCGTGTAGCCGTCGATGACCACCGTGTCCGTGATCTCCGGCAGCGGGCTGCCGAGCCGGATCGTCTGCGTCCCTTCGCCCGGGATCCCGAACTCGATCCGATCCGCGCCGCCGGTCCGGTTGGCATCGAGGATCGCCCTTCGGAGCGTGCCAGGGGCATCGGCGTCCGACGCATTGGTCACCTGGAAGGTGGCCAGGAGCTGGCGGGACTCCAGCGATTCGAGCTGCGGGCGACGCGACAGGCGACTGCGGCGGGCGGGGACGTTCGACCGGGTTTGACGAGGATTCACGAGGCGACGCTCCTCACATGGCGGGAGAGGGGGGGGGACACGAGCGGGCCCGAGATCGATCAACTTCGCACAAGGCCGATTATTGATCACTCCCATCAGATCACCTGAGCCAGCTTCCCCCGCGATGCACGAATGGTCAAGGATGCGAAACCACCTTTTCATTCCGTTTTTTTCTTGGGAACGAAATCCATTTCGCCCGTATGCTGGATCTGAATCACACAAGTGGCAGAAGGTCTGAGCCTTGCGCCCCGGATGGGGATCGCGCGGAGTCGGGGGCTTGACCGGCGGGCCCTGGGGGGGACAATGGGACCTCGAGCCGGGGCCAGGGAGGGTGGTCGGTGGGTCCGATCGCACTCGGGCGCCGGCGGTCGGGTTGCGCCGGCCAGCACCGCGCCGAGGGATCGCCGCCCATGAGCCGGACCGGCCCGAGAGTGCTCCCCCGACTGTTCGCCACGGCGATGCTCCTGCTGCCGCTGGGCCTGGCCGGTGCCTGGGCCGAGCAGGTCCGGCTGAAGTCGGGCGAGGTGTACCGCGGCACGGTCGACCGGGATGGGTCGCTGGTGCAGGTCTTTGACCCGGACGGGCTGAGGCGGGTGGTGGTCCGCGACACCAAGGTCGCCGAGATCACCCCCGACGAGACGCCGCCGGGCGAGCGGTTCAAGTTCGCCGACCAGCCGATGACCGTCCACGGGGGCGAGATGCCGCCGTTCGCGATCAAGGTGCAGGCCGGGCCCTGGAAGGAGCTGGGCCGGCGGCAGTTCTCGTACATCGGCCGGGCCAACGGCAAGCCGATCACGATGCAGCAGGCGATCATCGAGGTGACCCCGCGTGCCGCCAAGATCCGCGGTATCGACGGCTTCTGGACCGGGGTGGTCGGACTCGGCCAGGTGCCGCGCCCGCTGGTGGTCGACCTGCTCGGCCACGTCCAGCAGGACAACGAGAACGAGCGGCTGCGGGTTGGGCGGTTCCTGATCCAGGCCGAGTGGTACCCCGAGGCCCGCGCCGAGCTCGACCGGATCGCGAAGGACTTCCCCAAGCTCCAGGAGACGGTCGCAACCGTCCGGACGATGGTCCAGGGCCTGTCCGCCCGGGAG
Organism: uncultured Isosphaeraceae bacterium; assembly: GCA_964624465.1. Lineage (GTDB taxonomy): Bacteria > Planctomycetota > Planctomycetia > Isosphaerales > Isosphaeraceae > CAZUZD01. The sequence goes on along the minus strand of CAZUZD010000017.1, from coordinate 31,319 downwards.
GCGCTCCGGGACCTGGAGCAGCGCCGGGCCGCCGGTCAGCCGAAGGAGGCGCTCAAGCGGCTCCAGACGTTCCCCCTGGACGACGCCCCGGCCGAGGTACTCGCGACCGTCCGGGATCAGCTCCGCGCCGCCGAGCAGCAGGCCGATGACGACCGGGCTTTGGCCGAGGCCCTGCGCTCGGCCGCAGACGGGCTCGGCGACGAGGGTCGGCGCACGATCGAGCCGCGGCTGCTGGAACTCTTGACCGGGCTGGAGGGGGCTCCCGACGCGGTCCGCGACCGGTTCGAGCCATTCCGCAAGGCCTCGACCACCCTCGACCCGGCCCGACGGCTCGCCCTGGCGACTTCCGGCTGGTTGATGGGGGCGGAGGGTGCCATCGAGGATCCCACCGCCGTCGACGGGCTCTGGCGCGCCCGGGAGCTGGTCCGGTCGTACCTGCGCACGACGGCCGCCGTCGACCGCGCGGAGCGTGACCGGCTGGTCCAGTCGCTCGAGGCCCTGACGATCCCGGCCGCCGACGGGAACTCGCAACCGGTCGACCTGGCGACATTGACGGCCCTGGTGCGCCGGATGCCCCCGCCGATGGCAGACCTCCAGGCCGTCCCGGCTGGCGGCAGCCGGGTGCTGCGGGTCTACGACGACCCGAACCCCGACCAGCCCAGTGAGTACTCGGTGTTCCTGCCCCCCGAGTACCACCCGATGCGGTCGTACCCCGCGATCGTCTCGTTGCATGGCGACGACACCCCGGCCGAGGCCATCGCCTGGCTGGAAGCCGAGGCGAGCCGGCAGGGGTACCTGATCATCGCCCCCGAGTACAACCTGCGGGGGGCCACCCGCGACTACCGGTTCAGCCCGGCCGAGCACGGCGCCGTCGAGCTGGCCCTGCGGGATGCCCTCAAGCGGTTCGCCATCGACCCCGACCGGGTGTTCCTCGTCGGTCAGCACTTCGGGGCCAACATGGCGCTCGACCTGGGACTGGCTCACCCCGACCTGTTCGCCGGGGTCGCCAGCATCTGCGGCCTGCCGGCCAAGTACGTCTGGTCGACCCGCGCCAATGCCGCGCTGGTCCCGCTCTACCTCGTCGAGGGGAGCCTGGTGCCCGCGGTCAACGAGGTGATCTTCGATCAGCTCGCCAAGCCCCTGATCGTCCGCAACCAGGACGTCATCTACACCGAGTACTACCGGCGCGGCCTGGAGCCGCTCCCTGAAGAGGCGCCCGCGCTGTTCGCCTGGATGGCCAGCCGCCGGCGCGAGCCGGCTCCCAAGGAGTTCGACGCCGTGGCGGGCCGCGATTGCGACGTCCGCTATTTCGGCGTCGTGATCCGGGGATTCGCCAACCGCCGGGCCCTGCCGCCCGAGGCGGTCGATCCCCAGGGCAAGAACCTCAAGCCGGCCACGATCAACTACCGGGCCAACCCCGTGCTGAACAAGCTGGTGGTCAACACTTCGGGGGTCACGGCGCTCGACGTCTGGGTCGGCTCCACGGTGCTCGACTTCAGCAAGCGGGTCGAGGTCCAGGTCAACGGCAAGACGGCTTACCGGGGGGTCCCGAAGCCGACCGACCTGGGCCCCTGCCTGGAGGACCTGCGCATTCGCGGCGACCGCAAGCAGCTCTACTGGTTCCGCGTGGCGTTCGGCGGCGGGAACCGGCCAGGGTCGTGAACGGAGCCGACTGGCCCGGCGGTTGCCCACCTGCGGAGGTCGGCCCCGTTTGTTCCCAGGATCGCCCCCCGGAGCCCGCCGTGAGCACCGCCGAGCCACTCACCCCGGACTGGGTCCGGGATGCCGTCTTCTACCAGATCTTCCCCGACCGCTTCGCCAGGAGCCTGGCCGTCCCCAAGCCGGCGGGGCTGATGCCGTGGGGCAGCCCGCCCACGCCCCACGGCTACATGGGCGGCGACCTCGTCGGCGTGGTCGAGCAGCTCAACTACCTGAGCGACCTGGGGGTCAACGCCATCTACTTCACGCCGATCTTCCAGTCGGCGTCGAACCATCGCTACCACACCCACGACTACGAGAAGGTCGACCCGATGCTGGGGGGCAACGCGGCCCTGCGGCGACTGGTCGACGAGTCCCATCGGCGCGGGATCCGCGTCGTGCTCGACGGTGTCTTCAACCACGCCAGCCGCGGATTCTTCCCGTTCCATGACATCCTCGAGAATGGCGCGGACTCGGCCTACCTGGACTGGTTCACGATCTCCAGCTTTCCGCTGAACGCGTATCACCCCGAGGAGGCCCCCGGATACGCCGCCTGGTGGGGGCTGCCGGCCCTTCCGAAGTTCAACATCGCGACACCGGCCGTCCGCGAGTTCCTCTGGGGCATCGGCCGGAGCTGGGTCGACTTCGGAATCGACGGCTGGCGGCTCGACGTGGCCAACGAGATCGACGACGACGACTTCTGGCGCGAGTTCCGCTCGCGGGTGAAGGCGAGCAACCCGGAGGCGTACATCGTCGGCGAGGTCTGGAACGAGTCGCGGCGCTGGCTCCAGGGGGACATGTGGGACGCGGTGATGAACTACCCGTTCACCCGCGCCTGCGTGGCGTTCTTCATCGGGGAATCCGTCGACCTGGGCGAGCTCCGCAAGACCTCGCTGCACCCGGCCGGCCCCCCGGGCGCCGAGGCGTTCGCGGCGGCCATCGAGCGGGTTCAGGGGTATTATCACCCGAACATCACGGCGGTGCTGCTCAACCTGCTCGACAGCCACGACACGACCCGGTTCGTGACCTACGCCGGCGGCGATCGCTCGGCGCTTCGGCTGGCGACGATGTTCCAGATGACGTACTCCGGCGCCCCATCGATCTACTACGGGGACGAGATCGGCCTGGAGGGACGCCACGACCCCGACAATCGCCGGGCGTTCCCGACCGACCGATCGCTGTGGGACCTCGACCTGCTGCACGAGTTCCAGCGGCTGATCGCCCTGCGGCAGGCGCGGCCCGCCCTCCGCCGCGGGTCGTACGAGGTCCTGCTCGCCCGGGGCGACGTCCACGTCCACCTGCGACACCTCGGCGCCGAGGCCGTGGTCGTGGCGCTGAATGTGGGGCAGGGGACCCATCGGATTGACGTCCCGCTCTCCGGCCGGCTCCGGGCCGAGACGATCCTCGAAGAGGCCTGGGGCCACGCCGCTCTCAAGGTGGAGGGCGACGCCCTGCACGGCCTCGAACTGCCCCCGCGTTCGGGGCGGATCTTCGCCACTCCCCCGATCCAGGGTCCCTGATGCCCCACGCCCCCGGCTCCCGACCACCCGCCTGGCGCCTGCCCGAGGGCGTCGATCCGGCGCTCTGGGACTACGTGCACACCGCCAGGCTCGCCGACGACGAGGACGACTACTTCGCCGGCCACCCCCTGTTCGTCGCCGACGCCCACCTGCTCGACGACCGGTTCAAGACCCCGGCCCCCCTCATCGACCTGGGCTGTGGCGTGGGGCGGCTCGCCCTGCGGTTCACCAGGGCCGGTTTCCCCGTGACCGCCGTGGACCTCTCTCAGGCCATGCTTGCCCAGCTCGGACGTCGCTGCGCGGCCGAGGATCTGCCCATCCGGTTGCTCCGGGCCAACCTCTGCAACCTCGGCTGCCTCCCGGACAGCGGCTTCCGGTATGCCCTGTCCATGTTCAGCACCCTGGGCATGATCCGGAGTCGCACCGCCCGTCGGCGGGCCCTGTCCGAGACCTACCGGATCCTGGAGCCCGGCGGACAGCTCGCCCTCCATGCGCACAATCTCTGGCTCAATGCCAGGGTCCCCGGCGCCCGGCTGTGGATGGCGCGTCAACTCGTCTCTGGCTGGCTGGGCCAGGAGCAGGCCGGCGATCGCCCGATGACCTATCGGGGCATCCCGAACATGGTCGTCCACCTCTTCCGGTGGGGCGAGCTGCGGGCCGACCTGGCTTCGGCCGGGTTCGTGATCGACGAGGTCGTCTCGCTCGACGAGGTCGACGCCCGGCCCATCCCCGCGCCCTGGCTCCTGCCCCGCGTGCGAGCCGGCGGCTGGCTGGTGTTCGCCAGGCGTCCAGCCTGAGCGGGTCGACCCGGCGGACGCGGCGGGAACGAAGCAAGGGCACGGGGCCGGTTCAAGGGCCCCGTGCCCTTCGCACCTAAGGGGCACTCGTGACGCGTCTCTAACACGCCCGGTATCCCTGCTGTTGCGCCTCCAGCTGCATTGATTCGGGGCGATCTCGCACGGCCCGGTCCAGGGTCGCGGCCGCGATGGCGAAGGCGGAACGTGGGACGCTGCGTCCCACGAGGTGAACGACGATGAGCGGTGTCGCAACACGACGGAGATCGGGTGGGCCCGGCCCGCGCCGGGCCCACCGTCACCCCTAACTACCTAATTAATTAACTACTTGTGGGATGGCAGGACCGGGGCACATGGCGTTGCCCACGGGTTCGGACCAGTGCGCGGCGCGGAGCCGCGGGCCAGGGTCGGACTCCGGAGCAGCCGGGAATCCCACGCGGGCTCACTGACTAGTACAGGCGATCCCCAGGGCGTTCCGCCCGCCCTGGAAAAAAAATCGCCCCGGACACGGTCACCCGGGCGCGTCCGATCCGCGAGTCACCGTGCCGTCGGCTTCGGGATCTCAATGGAACCCGGTGCCTTTCGGGTCCGGGGCACTTCTTAGATCTGGTAGTCGAAGCCTTCGACGCCGAAATCGGCGGGTCGGCGCTCGCGGAGCCGGGGGCCTTCGATGGTCAGGGTCGTGTAGGGGGCCACCGAGCGGGTGACCCAGGCGGAGGAGCCGATCACGGAGTGGTGCCCGATCGTCGTCTCGCCGCCCAGGATCGTGGCGTTGGCGTAGATGACGACGTCGTCTTCCAGGGTCGGGTGCCGCTTGGCGTTGCGGACGATCTGACCGGTCTCGTCCTTGGGGAAGCTGAGGGCTCCCAGGGTCACGCCCTGGTAGATTTTGACCCCCGCGCCGATGTCGGTGGTCTCGCCGATGACGACGCCGGTGCCGTGGTCGATGAAGAACCGGCGGCCGATGCGGGCGCCCGGGTGGATGTCGATACCGGTCTTGCTGTGGGCGTACTCGGACATCATCCGGGGGATCAGCGGGATGTTCATCCGGTACAGCTCGTGTGCGATCCGGTAGACGGTGATCGCCGAGAGGCCGGGATAGCAGAAGACGATCTCGTCGAGACCCTTGGCGGCCGGGTCGCCGTCGTAGGCCGCCTGGGCGTCATCGGCCAGCACGCGTCGCAGGGCGGGCAGCGACTCCAGCAGTTGCAGCGTCACCTGTTGCGCCCTGGCCTCGAAGTCGGCCGCCGGGGTGCGGTTCTTGCACTCGTGGCTCATCGCGCGGGCGATCTGCTGGGTCAGGCGGTCGTGGAGCGAGTCGACCAGGTCGCCGACGTGGTACCCCACGTTGCCCAGGTGCAGGTTCTGCCGCCGGCCGAACCCGGGGTAGAGGATCTCGCGCAGGTCGGTCAGGATCTCGACGACCACCGCGTAGCTCGGCAGCGGCGAGTGGCCGAGGTGGTGAATGCCCCCACATTCCTCGTACGTCTCGACGATGCGATCGGTGATGGCGGGCAGGTTGGCCTTGAGGCGGAGGTCAGTGGCCATGGGGAGCGAACCTGGGAGAGGTCGAGTCGCATCGCGCCCCCGGTCGAGACGGCCTGCCGGGCGCCGAAGTGTCGTATCATAAGGCACGGCGTCGGGTGGGGTCAAAAGCGCCGGGACTCGGGCCGATCGGCGATGTTCCGGGAAACTGGACCGGGTCTGGCCGCCGGCCCGGTGTGCACGGAGCCCCGAGGGAGACCGCGTGGCAGATGACGGCACGGGGACTGACGATCGCACGGGTCCTGGGAGTCTGGGGGCTGGCGCTCTGGCTCGGGGGCCTACCGACCTATGGCGGCCTGGTGCTGCCACGGCTCCACGAGGTCTTCGACGTGCCGACCGCCGCGCTGGTAACCCGGCAGGTGACGGTGAGCCTGAACCTCGTCGGCGTGGTCGTCGTGGTCGGCTGGTGGGCATTGCTTGGCCTCGACCGGAGGCCCGGCGGGCGCCGGACCCGGCGGCTGCGGGTGATCCTGCTGGGGGTCTCGACGGCGATCCTGGGCGCCCAATACGTGCTCCACGGCCGGCTCGGGGCCCTGATCGACGCGGGCCGGGAGTACACCGCGGCCTTCTATCCGCTGCATCGGGCCTACCTGATCCTCAGCACGGCGCAGTGGCTGGCGAACCTGGCGGTGCTGGGGCTCTCGGTCGTGCTCTGGAGCACTGCCGAGCCCGGCCGGGAGGTCGCGGATGGGACGCCAGAGTCCCGTGATCGACCACGATAAATCGGGATGGGATCTGGGGTAGCGCCCAAGAGGTCTGGCCCTGGGCTGACGGTTTCGAGTATCGTCTCAGGTCGCGACCGGCCCCGCTGGCGCCCGCCCGCAGCCCCAGCGCGGCCCCCCGCGGGCGCCGGCTCCCGGCGAACTTCCTCGATCCGCCGCGACCGCCACCGGCGGCCACGCCGGCGCTCTCCACTTCCACCCCAGTCGATCCAGAACCTCCCATGGCGAACATCAAGGCCAGTGACATCCGCAAGGGTATGGTCGTGGCGATGGACGGCACGAACTTCGTGGTCGTCGACTTCGCGCACCGGACCCCGGGCAACCTGCGGGCGTTCGTGCAGGCCAAGCTCAAGAACATGAGCAACGGCTCGACGATCGAGAAGCGGTTCCGCTCGGACGAGCAGCTCGAGACGCCCTATGTCGAGAGCCGCGAGTACGAGTACCTCTACTCGGCCGGCGAGGACCACGTGTTCATGGACGTGGAGACCTTCGACCAGTTGCAGTTCGACAAGGAGATGGTCGGCGACTCGATCCTCTACCTGCTGCCGAACGCCAAGGTGATGGTCAAGTACATCGATAGCAAGGCGGTCTCGATCGAGGTGCCGGCCTCGGTGGACATGACGATCACCGACACGCCGCCGTCGATCAAGGGTGCCACCGCGACCAATCAGTACAAGGACGCGACCACCGAGACCGGCCTCAAGATCTCGGTGCCCCCGTTCATCGGCCCTGGCGAGAAGGTCCGCATCGACACCCGCACGGGCGAGTACATCGAGCGCGTGAAGTAACGCCGCCGCGGTTCCTGACGCTCTGACCCGGGGCGGCCTGCCGACGCGCGACCGCCCGTTCCTCCCCCTCGCCTCCAGGCAACCGGCCGCGACTGGCCGCGCGGTGAGACTCACCGCGAGCAACCGAGTCGCTCCAGTGTGGGAGGCGGCTCGCACGCCCAGGGCCCGACCGCCGCCACGACGCCACCCGATGCGGAGCTCCCCGTGGACGCGCTGACCCGCCTGCTGCGCGACTTGGTGCAGATCCCCAGCGTCAACCCGATGGGCCGCCCGATGACGGGCGCCGGCGTCCTCGAGGCGGGCGTCACCGACTACCTGGACCGCTACCTCCGCGACCTGGGCGTGGCGCCCTGGACCCAGCCGATCGTCCCCGGCCGCGCCAACATCCTGGCCCGTTACGAGGCCCCGGACGCCCGCCATACGCTCCTCTTCGACGTGCACCAGGACACCGTGCCGACCGACGGCATGATCATCGACCCGTTTGCCGCCACAGTCGAGGGCGGGCGGCTCTACGGCCGGGGCGCCTGCGACATCAAGGGCGGCATGGCGGCGATGCTGATGGCCTTCGCCCGCCTGGTGCGCGAGCGGCCCGCGGGCTCGGCGTCGGTCGTGCTCGCCTGCACCGTCGACGAGGAGTTCACCCACACGGGCAGCTCGAAGCTCGCCGAGGATTTCCAGGGGGCCGACGTCGCGGTGGTCGCCGAGCCGACCCGGCTCGACGTCGTGAACACCCACAAGGGCGCCGTCCGCTGGAAGATCCACGCCCGCGGGGTCGCCTGCCACAGCTCGACCCCGCAGCGGGGCGACAACGCGATCTACCGGATGGCCCGGGTCGTGGCTGCGCTCGAAGCGTACGCCCAGACGCTGGCCACCGGGCCGGCCGACCCGATCCTGGGCCCGGCCAGCCTCTCGGTGGGGCGGATCGAGGGGGGCACGAGCGTGAACGTCGTGCCCGACGGCTGCCTGATCGAGATCGACCGGCGGCTGATCCCCGGCGAGGATCCCACCGACGCACCGGGACGGGTCGCCGAGTTCCTCCGCGAGCGGCTCGGTTCGCTGGACCACCTCGAATTCCTGCCCCCCTGGGTGAACATGCCCGCCTTGCGCCCGGAGCCGCCCGCCCGCGACCGCTGGATCGGCCCGCTCTCGGACGCCGTCGAGCGGGTGATCGGGCGCCGGCCTGCGGTCATCGGCGTACCCTTCGGCACCGACGCCGGCCCGCTGGGGGCCGCCGGCCTGCCGTCCTACGTCTTCGGCCCCGGCGACATCGCGCAGGCGCACACCGAGGACGAGTGGATCGAGCTCGATCAGGTGCGGGCCGCCGCCGAGATCTACTTCGAGATGGCCCGCACCGTGGGCTGAGCCGGGCGAGGCCGGAAAACACCACGACCCCGGCACGCTTGCGGCGGGCCGGGGTCGGAGTGCATCCAGGGGCGAGTCCGAGCCGGGCTCAGAACACGTCGAGGAAGTAGTGGTAGCCGGAGTAGAACTTCTTGTTGTTCCACTCGCGGTGATCGTTGGGGTGCCGCATCCCGAAGCGGCGCTTGCCGCCGTAGAAGTTGCGGTAGTACGGCCCCTGGATCTGGGGCACAACCCGCTGCTCGCGGGGGTACGTGTACCAGCCATCGTAGAGCTGGGCCCCACCGTTGGCCTGCGGCGGCGTGTACGGCCAGTGCAGGTAGTCGGTGTAATCCTGGGCTTGGGCCGCGCGGGGCGCCGAAAGGCCGGCGAATGCGGCCGTCAGGAAGACGGCGCCGAGGAGCAGGCGTCGAGACACAATCCACCTCCGTGCAGATATCAGGTCTCCGAACAGCATCTAGTTCGACACCGGGTCCCGGCCGGCGCCGGGGTCCGACCGGAAATTCTCAAGCCAGAGGATGGGTCATGCCGGCCGATCGGATTGTCGCGATCCTGACGACGCTGCGGAGGCCGGCCCTGACGGCGCTGGTGTGCGCCCTGCTCGGTCCTCCCGGGACCGCCCGCGCCCAGGCCCTGGCGCCGACCCCCGGCCCCGAGCCGGCGCGGCTCAAGGCCCACGTCCAGACCCTCGCCTCGCCCGAGTTCGAGGGCCGCCGCGGCCCGGGGGCCGCGAAGGCCGCGCGGTACGTGCTCGACGCCTTCCAGCAGCTTGACCTGGAGCCGCTCTTCGAGGGCTCGTTCGTCCAGACGATCCCCGGCAAGGCGCGCGGCTCCGTGCTCGGCCAGAACATCGGGGGCATCCTCCGCGGGTCCGACCCCGAGCTCCGGGACGAGTACATCGTCGTCGGAGCCCACTTCGACCACCTGGGCGTCCGCAACGGCGTGCTCTACCCCGGCGCCGATGACAACGCCACGGCGGTGGCCATGATGCTGGAGATGGCCCGGAGCCTCGCAACCGCGCCCGAACGTCCCCGCCGGAGCCTGATCTTCCTGGGGTTCGACCTGGAGGAGGAGGGCCTCTGGGGCTCCCGCTACTTCGCCGACCATCCCCCGATCCCGCTGGAGCGGGTGAAGCTGTTCCTCACCGCCGACATGATGGGCCGGGCCCTCGGCGGCGTCTGCGAGCGGCACGTCTTCGCCATGGGCACCGAGCATGCGCCGAGCCTGGCCCCCTGGATCGCCGAAGGGGCGCGCGACGAGCCGATCCGCCTGGCCATCGTCGGCAGCGATCTGCTCCTGATCGACCGCAGCGACTACGGCCCGTTCCGCCAGCGCAAGATCCCGTACCTGTTCTTCAGCACCGGGGAGAACCCCTGCTACCACCAGCCGACCGACGTGGCCGCGACGATCGATTACCCGAAATTCGAGGCCACCTGCCGGGTGATTCATCGGGTCATCACGCGTGCTGCCGGCGCCCCGACCCTGCCCGGTTGGAGCCCGACCCTGGAGCCGCCCGCGACCGAGGCCGAGGCGATCGGTGAGGTGCTGGAGATCCTCCAGGCCCACGCCGACCAGCTGGGCATGTCCCCCCTCGTGCGCCGGGTCGTCGCCAATCAGATCGAGGCGATCCGCGGCATCCGCGCCCGCGGCACGATCGCCGCCTCCGAGCGCTCCAGCCTGGTGCGGGCCGCCCAGCTGGTGCTGTTCTCGGTGCTCTGACCCGGGCATTCACTCACGAGCCGGCCGTGACCGTTCGGGGCCTCGAATGAGTCGGATCCACGGTTAGATGGAACATCGAATGACTCAAGTCGCCGGATTGCGCCGCCGATAGAAATCGGAAAATCGCCGCAATCCGAACGACCGGAGCCCTCCGAATGGCCCATCCGCTGGCGACCCGTCTCCGAGCGATGGCGGCCACGGCCTTGCTGCTGGCGCTCGCCCTGGCGTTCCTCTGGCCGGCGCTCCAGACGGGCTACTGGGCGGAGGACCTCTGCCAGTCGATCGCGCCGAGGGCTCAGATGGTCCTCCAGGGCAAATCGTTTGGTGCGGTGGTCACGGGCGCGATCCGGCACACCCTGCTCTCGGGCCGGTTCTTTCCGCTGACAGCCGCCCTGATGCCGACGGTGCACACCCTCTGCACCGACGCCTTCCAGTACAAGGCGTTCATCCTGGGAGCGAATCTGGTTGATCTGCTGCTCTTTCTGACGCTGGTCACCCGCCTGACCGGGCGGAGCGACTTCGGGCGGTTCGCGGCCTGCATCACGCTGGGACTGATCCAGTACCGGGTGATCCTTGACCCCTCGCTCGGCTTCTACGGTCAGATGCAGATTCTGCTGGCCGGACTGCTACTCTCCCTGCTGACCTTACAGCTCTGGCTGGACCGGCAGGCCGCGGCTCCCGGGACCGGAACCGGCTGGCTGGCGGCCAGCGTGGGGCTGTTCCTGGCGTGTTGCCTGCTCTACGAGGTCTCGTACACTCTCATCGTTCTGCACGTGGCGCTCCTGCACCGGGCATCGACGCGTTGGCGCACGACGCTCCGGCGCGCGGGGCCATTTCTGGTCGTGGTCGGGGTCTGCGGACTCCAGTCCTTCCTGATTCGCTGGCTGCACCCCGGGACCGAGTACTGGCATCGTACCGACCTGACTCCCAGCATCATGGCGCAGACCCTCGCGGGGCAGATCTCCGCGGGGCTGCCGTTGAGCTATTTCCTCTGCGATCCTCAGGACCTGTTCCCATCGCGACCCAGGTCCATCCTGGCCTGGTTGCTCACCTGGAAGGTGGGGCTCCTTTGCGCCGGCGGACTGGGATTGTGCCTGCATTGCCTGCCGGCTCGAGAATCGGGCCGCCCGGCCGTGACGCTCCGGCTTGAAGCCCGCTGGTTGGTGGCGCTCGGGGCGTCGCTGGCAGTCATGCCCGCGCTCATGCTCTCGATCAGCCCCTATCACCAGGCCCAGATCGGGCCGGGGGTCGGCTGGATCCCCGTCCTGTTGCAATGCTATGGAGTAGGGCTGGTCGTGTCTGGTGGACTCTGGTGGGCGACCGAGTCCACACGCCTCGGTGGTCCAGGCGCCCCCGGCAAGCGCCTGGCGACGGCGATCGGGGTGGCCCTCCTGCTGGGGATCACGGCGCGGGCCAACGAGGAGGTTGTCCGGTGCTTCACCGCGGTGCCCGGCTCGCCACGATATCGGGGGACGGTGGCCATCGCGGGGGGAGGCTACCAGTATCAGCGCGAGCTGCTCGAAGCCGCCTTCCGAGCCGGGCTGCTCGACCCGGTGCCCTCCGATGCCCGGGTTGATCTCGCCCGCGAGTACCCGTACTGGTACGACAGGACCTACAGCCGCTGGTTCTTTGCCACCTACGCCGGCAAGTCCGTCACGACCCAGCCCCCGAGCGGGGCGCAGGGGTTGCCCGGCTCGTTCCGGGTGCGGGACTCACGGTCGTACCGGGGCACCGGATTCGTGGTCCTGTCCCGCAGCGCCGACGACTCGGGACCGGCGACCAGCCTGCGACTCTTCGTCCGACATCCCGATCTGGGCCCCACAACCACCCCGCCAGACTTCCAGCTCCTCACGGGAGCCACCGAGTCCACGGACTCCACACTCATGCTCCAGCTCGCCAGCCTCCCCCGACTCCGTTCGGGGCCCGGCTGGGCCCTCTTTGCACTCGATCCACACCTCGACGCCGCGCAGGGCGAGACACTCGAAGTCGTCTTCCGCCAGGCTCCGGGTGGCTCGGCACTGGTTCGGGGCGAGAGCGACGACGGCCGGGCGATCTCCGAGCGGGTCCGTCGCTGAGCCAGCCCTTTGCGGGGATGGCTCCGTGGTCCCCGGACGGCGTCGGGACTCAACCCGGTGGCGCTGGACCGGGAGCGAGGTTCGGCAGGCCGGGCACGGGGGGACGGGGAATCACCGGCGGGTCGATCGGCTCCAGGCGCGGCATGGCGTCGTCGCCGGGCCCGAGGTCCGCCGCGTCATCCGCTTCGGCCCCATCGATGCCGATCCCCGTGGCGGTCGGGGCGCCCCGGGTCCGTCGCTGCCTCAGTTCGTCGAGCCGCAACTTCAGGGCAGCCGTCCAGTCACCCTCCCCCTCGATCGTCTCCAGCCGGGGTCCCTGCGCCGTCTCCTCGACGACCTGCTGTTCACCACTCCGGGCCGAGACCAGGAACGCGATCATCGGGGCCGCCCGCTCGTCCTCTCCCAGCGCCAGGTGTTCCTGGGCGAGGAATCCCAGCCGACGGAGCCTGGAGTCGGGGCTGGCGGCCGGGATCAGATCAGGCTCGGCCTCGAGGCGATCCAGGACGGTCCGGTGATCGTCGAGCAGGCAGTCAAACACCAGCCGAGCCTCGGCCAGACCGCTCGGTGGCTCCAGCAGATCCGAATCCGAGGTCGGCGGAAGGGCGTCGAGCCCCCGGCCGAGTCGTCCCAGGCGGCGGAGTCGGATCGTGGTGGGATGGTCGGTGTCGAACTCGCCGGGCAGGGGTAGGCGCGTCGGGCGGCCCAGGACGGCGGAACCGGCTTCGACGCCGCTGGACTTGCCCTCTGCGGCGTTGGCCACGGCGTCGAGCAGCAGGGCCGACCACGCCGACCGGCTCGTGACGCTCGGTGCGATCGGCTCGATCGCCTCCGTCCTGGGATCGCAGAGTGCGGGCAGGACGGGCCGACCGGGTCCGGCGACTTGCAGCGCCAGCCGACGGGCAGGGCCCGCCGGTCCGAGCGTGATCCCCCGGATCGCCACCGACTCATGAATCGGATGGAATCGCTTCACGGTGTCTCCGCCGCGTGGATGGGCCCAGGTCAGCACCACCGGCTCCCCCTCCACCGCGATCGCCGAGAACAGTTCGTCGCTCTCGGCGTCGAGCGCCAGCGCGAGCGCCTGGAGGTGCTCCAGCGCGGCGATCCGGTCATGCTGCAGGGCCAGCAGCGACTCGATCTCGCCGCTCGCCACGTTCGTTCGCAGCAGTCGCACCTGATACCGCGACTCATCGGCCATTGGTCGCCCCGGGACCGGACCACGACGCGGCTGGGACGGGCTCTTCGCGGCGCGGACCGGAGTGGGACTCAGGTGCCAGACGGCCCGGCCGTCGCGGCTCCAGATCGGGGCCGGCAGGCGATCTGTGGCCAGGCTCTCGGCCAGCCGCCGCGATTGCTGGGTGCGGGCGTCCCACAGTACCAGTCCGGGGTCGGGACCGGTCCGGTGATAGGCCAGCCGCTGGCTGTCCGGTGCCCAGGCCACCGCGGCGATCTCCCCCATGCTGGCGATCGTGGCGCCGGTCTCGACGCGGAGGACCCGCAGCTGATCTCCCGGCACCGGCACGGCCAGTGACCGGCCATCGGGACTCCAGCAGACCGACCGCTCGCCGAAGTCGCGCCGTCCCGACGGCGGCGCCTGGACTGGCAGACTCGCCAGGACCCGACGGCGGTCCGGGCCGTTCTGGAGCTGGACCTCCACCCGGGCACCCTGTTTCGGGTCGTCGACCCAGCGAGCATACGCCAGGGTCGTCCCGTCGGGGCTCCACGCCGGCCCGGACAGGGGGCCCGTCGATTCGGCGAGCAGGACAGACTGGCCGGATTCGACCTGTGTGGCCCAGATTCGCCACCGACGCTCGCCCGGCTGGCCCATGCCGGTGGGGGCGGGTGTCGGCGCACCCAGTAGCCACGCCGGGTCGAGCCGGCCGGCCCCCGGGCTCTCATCGAGGGCAAAGGCCAGCCAGCGGCCGTCGGGCGACCAGTCGGCCGCCTGGCCGGAACACGAGAACGCCACCAGCAGGCCCAAACCCAGGCTCAGCCCCCGGAACCGGAGGCCCGGTCGATCTGCCCGCATCGGACGCAACCCTCCACCGGCCCTCAGCCAACGGCAACCGCCCCGAGGCAGGCCCCGGGACCCGGTCTACACGGGGTGCCCCTGGACAGGTCAAGCTGCCCCGCACCCGCTGGCTTCATTCCTTAGTATAGAGGAGGGGCAGCCCCGTGCCAGCAGGCGCCCCGCCGGCTTCCGGGGGCCCAGCCGGTCCCAAGCAGGGGGTCCGGACGACGACCGGGCGGCCTGGGAAACCCTGAAGGATCGTAAGGATTGGGGCGACCAGGCGGCGGCTGCCCATTGCCCGGCTGCCGAGTTTCCTTGCGAGCAGGCAATGCGAGCGCTACAATACAGTGATCTTTCGCTCCCGGCCCTTGAACTTGCACGACCGCCATCGACCAACCGGTGCGGCCGGGACCTCGACATCTCTGGGACCTGACATGCGATTCGTGCTGATCGACCGGATCCTCGACCTGCAGCCGGGTCGAAGCCTGGTGGCCGTCAAGAACCTGTCGCTGGCCGAGGAGTACCTGGCGGATCACTTCCCGGGGTTCCCGGTGATGCCGGGCGTCCTGATGCTCGAGGCCCTGACGCAGGCCGGAGCCTGGCTGATCCGCGACCTGGAAGACTTCGCGCACAGCGTGATCGTGCTGAAGTCGGCCAAGACGATCAAGTACGGCAGCTTCGTCGAGCCCGGCCGCCAGCTCCAGCTGCGGGTGGAGCTGATCGAGCATGGGCCCCATGAGACGACTTTCAAGGGGGAAGGGGTGATCGAGGACCAGACGATGGTCAAGGGTCGGTTCACGCTGATCCGCTCGAACCTCCGCGACCGCGACCCGCTCCTGCACTCGACCGACAGCCTGATCGTCGAGCACCTCCGGGACCTGTACGGCACCCTCCGCAAGGGCTCCGTGGGCGCCCGGGCGATGCTGAAGCCGCCCGGTGCCGACTCGGCCGAGCTCCTGCCCGCCTCCACGCATGGAATTGCCTGAATCTCGGGATCGGTCGTGCCCGTGGCGCAAATGTTGCCTGGACGCTCCGGGCTTCAGAGCGACCCCCGGATCGGCCGATGATGTTGCAAGGTTCGGCGAGAGTTAGCAAAATATCCGGCGTGAATCCCGCCGGCGCCCGGCCCCTGGGCCCTTGAACGGCTCCGGAGGCCGCGGTTCGCTCCTGACGGGTTCCGACCTGGATGGTCCGAATCTCCTGTCCGCCGGCCAGGACCCGGCCGGTCTGTTGAGAGCCGGGCGTGTTACGCCTCCCCGCGGGGGAGGATTCGGCCCCCAGTTCCACGAGGATGACATGCCGACGAAAGACGAGATTTTCGAGAAGGTTCAGACGACCCTGGTCGATGCCCTCGGCGTGGACGAGGAGGACGTCACCCCGGGCGCCACCCTGTTCAACGACCTCGGCGCCGAATCGATCGACCTGCTCGACATCGTCTTCCGCCTCGAGCGGAACTTCGGGATCAAGATCCCGAGGGGCGAGCTGTTCCCGGAGAACGTCAGCGACCCGGACCTGGTCCAGGACGGCAAGCTGACGGACAAGGGCCTGGCCGAGATCCAGGGCCGCATGCCGTACGCCGACCTCTCGGAGTTCGCCAAGAACCCCGAACTGGAGAAGCTCTTCGACCTCTACACGGTCGACACGCTCGTCCAGTACGTGGCCGGCAAGCTCAACGCCTGATCGGTCGGACGCCGAACCCACGTCGCCGGGCCGACGCCTCGCGTCGCGCCCGGCGTCCCATTCTCCCGTCGGCCCGTGGTCGGATCGACGTGAGGATCGGGGGCCTCGCCACAAGCCTTGCAATGCCGCTGGCGTCGGCCTGCTCCTCTCTCCCCCTCGCCGCGAACCGCTCCGGAAGCTTTCACCCATGCGCTGGATCTGGATCGACAAGTTCCTCGAGTTCCGCAGTGGTGTGTCGGCGCGGGCGGTGAAGAACCTGACGCTCGCCGAGGAGCACCTCCATGATCACCTGCCCGGCTTCCCGGTGATGCCGGCCTCGCTGATCATCGAGGGCCTGGCCCAGACCGGCGGCATCCTGGTTGGCGAGGCCAGCGGATTCACCGAGAAGGTCGTGCTCGCGAAGATCCCCCGGGCCGAGTTCTTCGGCGTGGCCTGCGCCGGCGATCAGCTGATCTATGAAGTGACCCTCAAGGATCTGCGCAGCGAGGGCGCGGTGGTGGACGCCAAGGCGTTCCTGGACGGCGAGCTGCTCGCCGACGTCGAGATCGTCTTCGCGCATCTTGACAACTCGCGCTCGAACCAGATCTTCGGCCCCAAGAATTTCGTGTTCACCCAGCAACTGCTGGGCGTGCTTGACCTGGCGAAGGCCCAGGAGCGAGCCCGCCTGCAGCAGCAGGTCGGGACGGTGCCTCCCCCGGCCAACGGCCAGGCGCTCGAGCCCCCCGCCTCGCCGCAGCCGAACCCCGGTCCGACCGGCCCCGCCTGACCATCCCTGATCAGTCGGTTTGCGTGCGCCCGGTCGTCGGCCCCTGTCAAGAGTCGCCCCATGCCCGCCAGTTCGGAACGTCGCGTCGTGATCACCGGTCTCGGCCTGCTCAGCCCCCTGGGCATTGGCCCGGATGCGGCGTGGGCGGCGCTGGCCGAGGGTCGTGGTGGGGTGCGGGCCCTCGAGGCATTCGCCGTCGCCGGCATCCCGACGAATGCCGCCGGCGAAGTCCTCGGCTTCGACCCCAAGGCCCTGGCCCTGCCCAAGCACCGCAAGGCGCTCATCAAGAGCCTCAAGTACATGGCCAGGGACATCCGGCTCTCGGTCGGGGCCGCCGAGCTGGCGGTCGCCGATGCGGGCCTGGCCGATGGCGGGGTCGACCCGACCCGCTTCGGCGTGGACCTGGGGGCCGGCTTGATCTCGACGGAGCTCGACGAGCTGGCCCCGGCGATCAACCACGCCACCCGGGACGACGGCAGCTTCGACTTCAGCCTCTACGGCCGCGAAGGCGTGCCGATGATCACGCCGATCTGGCTGCTGAAGTACCTGCCCAACATGCTCGCCTGTCACATCTCGATTCTCTGCGACTGCCAGGGACCGAGCAACTCGATCACCGAGGCCGAGGCCGCCAGCAACCTGGCCATCGGCGAGGCATTCCGGATCATCGCCCGCGGTCGGGCCGACGTCATGATCACCGGCGGCGCCGACTCGAAAATCCACCCGCTCTCGATCGTCCGCATGAACCTCCTCGACCAGATGTCGCGGTGGTCGGGCGAGCCTTCAGGCGCCTGCCGGCCGTTCGACATCCGCCGCTCCGGCTGGGTCCCCGGCGAGGGCGCAGGCATCCTGATCCTTGAGGAGCGTGAGCACGCCCTGGCTCGCGGCGCTCGCATCTACGGCGAGATTCTCGGCTTCGGCTCCGGCTGCGACGCCGACCCGGAGGGCGGGCAGGACCCACACGGCCGGGGGACCGAGGTCGCCGTGAAGGCGGCCATCCGCGATGCTGGCCTGGAGCCGGCTCAGATTGGCCACGTCAATGCCCATGGCGCCGGCAGCCAGCTCTCCGACCTGGCCGAGGCCCGCGCCTTCCGACGGATCTTCGGCGAGGGTGGCGTGCCGGTCACGGCACTCAAGGGGGCGCTGGGCAACCTGGTCTCCGGCTGCGGGGCCGTCGAGCTGATCCTGAGCCTGATCGGGGCCAGTAAGGGCCAGATTCCCGCCACCCTGAACTGCGACGATCTCGACCCGGAGCTGGGCCTGGACGTCGTCCAGGTGACGGCCCGGTCGACCCGGAACCCGGTGTTCCTGAACACGAACGTGACCCGGCTTGGCCAGGCCTCGGCGCTGGTCGTGCGAGCCGAGCCCGCGCCGGCGACCGATACGCCGGCCGAGGCCCGTGACCAGGCCGAGATGGTCGCCCACCTGATCCACAAAGGATGAGCCCGATGAACCGCCGCGTGGTCGTGACCGGCATGGGAATGGTCACCCCGCTCGGTCCTGACCTGGAGACGACCTGGAAGGCGTTGCAGGAGGGCCGCAGCGGCGTCGGACGGATCAGCCTGTTCGACGCTTCGACGTTCCCGACGCAGATCGCCGCCGAGGTCCACCAGTTCGACCTGGGCCGCTACCTTCCCGACGCCCGCCGCTGGACCGAGCACAGCCGGAACACCGTCTTCGCCCTCGCCGCCGGCCAGATGGCCGTCGCCGACTCAGGGCTCGCGGAGTTCCGGGGCCTGGACCGCTCGCGGTTCGGCGTCTACCTCGGCTCGGGCGAAGGCCAGCAGGACTTTCACCGCTTCGTGAGCCTGCTGCACGACAGCTCGAAGGACACCGCCGGCACGGTCGATACCGCGTACTTCATCAAGCACGGCATCCACGAGCTCCACGCCATCCGCGAGGCCGAGCAGGAGCCGGGCACCCCGGCCGGGCACCTGGCCAGCGTCTTCGGCGCCCAGGGGCCGAACTCGAACTGCCTGACGGCCTGCGCCGCCAGCTCGCAGGCGATCGGCGAGGCCACCCAGCTGATCCGTCGCGGCGACGCCGACGTGATCCTCTCGGGCGGCACTCACAGCATGATCCACCCGTTCGGCGTCACGGGTTTCAACCTGCTCACGGCCCTCTCGACTCGCAACGACGAGCCGCAGAAGGCCAGCCGGCCCTTCGATCGCGATCGCGACGGCTTCATCCTCGGGGAAGGGGCCGGGGTGCTCGTGCTCGAGGAGCTGGAGCACGCCAGGCGCCGCGGGGCCCGGATCTACGGCGAGGTCGCCGGCTACGGCTCGACCGCCGACGCTTTCCGCCTCACCGACACCCACGACGAGGGCCGGGGCGGCATCGCCGCCATGCGCGAGGCCCTGGCCGATGCGCAGGTGACCGCCGATCAGGTCGGGTACATCAACGCCCACGGCACCAGCACGATGGTCAACGACTCGATCGAGACGCTGGCCATCAAGCGGAGCCTGGGCGAGACGGCCTACAAGATCCCGGTCTCCAGCACCAAGAGCATGATGGGCCACCTCATCGCCGCCGCCGGCAGCGTCGAGGCGATCATCTGCCTGCTGACGATCCGCGACGGCGTCCTGCCCCCGACGATCAACCTGGACCACCCGGACCACGATTGCGACCTCGACTACATCCCGCACACGGCGCGGGAGGGCAAGGTCAACGTCGCGATCTCCAACAGTTTCGGGTTCGGCGGCCAGAACATCACCCTGATCCTCCGCCGGTTGTCTGCCTGAGTCTGGGTCCGGTGCTGGTACGACCGTTGCGAACGTCCGTGCCAGCACCCCGCCAAGATTGCCACGCTGCCCCAGCCCGCGTAGCCGCAGCTTTCGCCCCGGCGTGTGTTATGCTAGGGTGAACGCGAGCGTTTTCGCCAGCCGACCGTAAGGGCGGCGGGGCGGATCGATTCGGACGCCAGTTTGCGTCACCGATCGACACCGAGAGCTTACCCCCAACGACGAAACTGGAGTTCCGTTCGTGGGCATGGTCCTCAGCTCACCGATCGTCTGGACAGTCGCGCTGTCGGCGGCGTGTTTCATCGCGACGATCGTTGCGTATGTGTCGGTGAAGTACAGCCGCATCGTCGGCCGTATCTTCGAAGAGATGCCGGTCTTCAAGCCGGTGCGCGTCCCCGCCGAACCCGGTGGGGAAGAGGTCCGATTCGAGACCGACGACGGCCTGACGCTGGCGGGCACCTACTACGCCTCGGGCACCGAGACCCGCGCCGGCGTGGTCGTGTTCTGCCACGAGTTGCTCGGGGATCGGCACAGTGTGCACCACTACGCCGACCACCTTCGGGATCTGGGCTTCGACGTCTTCACGTTCGACTTCCGGAACCATGGCGACAGCCAGTGCGAGGTTGGCCTGGAGCCGATCCAGTGGCTGGCGGATCGAGATCGGCTCGACCTGCACGCGGCCCTGGCCTACCTGCGGTCCCGCCCGGACCACGATCCGGCCGGATTCGGCCTCTTCGGCGTCAGCCGTGGCGGCAATGCGGCCCTCTACGTCGCCAGCGAAGACCCGACGATCTGGGGCGTGGTCACCGACGGGGCCTTCGGCACCCAGGGCACGATGAACGCGTACATCCAGCGCTGGGCGGAGATCTACGTCAGCCCGCGCTGGCGGTCAATCCTCCCGGCCTGGGTCTATCGGTACGTCGCCTGGACGGCGGTCTTCCGCTCGCAGCGTCGCCTGAACCGCCGGTTCCTCGAGGTCGAGAAGCGGGTCGCCCGGATCGCCCCGCGGCCGTGGCTCTCAATTCATGGCGCCCGCGACGCGTACATCAGCCCGGCCATCGCCCGGGCCCTGTTCGACCGCGGCGGCGAGCCCAAGACGTTCTGGCTCGTGCCCAAGGCCAAGCACAACCGTTGCCGCGAGGTCGAGCCCGAGGAGTATCGCCGCCGTGTCGGCGAGTTCCTCCAGGCCAACGCGCCTCGCCTGCCGATCGAGGTTCCTGGTCCCCCGGCCCTGGCCGATTCGGTCGAGACCGACACGGTTCCCGTCCGATCCCACGAGCGTCGGCTCAACACCGTCGTCTCGACGCGCTGAGCCGCACCGGCTCGCATCTCATCGCACACCCCGCTCCGGCGTCCGATCCCTGGGATCTGACGACCGGCGGTGCGGGGTGTTTCACATCCGCCACGAGGGTGGGCGCCTTCCGCCGCGCCCGGGGAGTCGTCATGCTCTGGGTCGTCCGCAAATACGCCGGCATGCCGATCGTCCGGCGCTCCCGGGCCCTGGCCTCCGAGTTCCTCCGCCAGACCACCCGCGCCGGCGACGCCCAGCGCGATCGGCTCCTGGAGCTGGTCGGTCGCAACGCCGACAGCCAGTTCGGGCGCGACCACCACTTCGGCGAAATCCGCAACGCCGCTGACTTCCGCCGTCGGGTCCCCGTCCGCGGCTATGACGGCCACGAGCCCTACATCGCCCGGGTCCGCCAGGGTGAGACCGGGGCCCTGTTCGGCCCCGGCACCGAAGTGCTCATGTTCGCCATGACCTCGGGCACCACCGCCCAGCCCAAGACCATCCCGGTCACGCGCGAGTCGCTCAGGAACTACAAGGCCGGCTGGACCATCTGGGGCATCCAGGCCTTCGACGCGCACCCGGGCATGCTCAGCCGGGGCCTGCGCCCGATCCTCCAGCTCGTGAGCAACTGGCGCGAGCAGTTCACGCCGGCCGGCATCCCGTGCGGGGCCATCACCGGGCTCACGGCGCACATGCAGAACCCGCTGGTGCGGCAGACCTACTGCATGCCGCCCGATACCATGCGGATCAAGGACATCCAGGCGAAGTACTACGCCGCCCTCCGGCTGGCCGTGCCTCGCAATCTGGGCACGATCATGGCGGCCAACCCGTCGACCCTGCTGGCCATCGCCAGGCTCGGCGACCGCGAGAAGGAGACGCTCATCCGGGACATCGCCGACGGCACCGTCTCGGAGAAATACGAGATCCCCGCCGACGTCCGCCGGACCATGCGGATCCGCACCCGCTGGAAGCGGCCGAAGCTGGCGCGCCGGCTGACGGAGATCGTCGATCGCACGGGCCGGTTGCTGCCCCGCGACTACTGGCCCGACCTGGAGTTCCTCGCCAACTGGACCGGCGGGACGATGGGGGCGTACCTGCGACACTACCCCGAGTGGTTCGGCGAGCGCCCGGTCCGCGACATCGGCCTGATCGCCTCCGAGGGGCGGTTCACCATCCCCATCGAGGACGGCACTCCCGGCGGCATCCTGGACATCTGGCACCACTACTTCGAGTTCATCCCGGAGGAGCAGGGGGACCGCGAGCAGCCGGAGACGGTCGAGGCGACCGACCTGATCGAGGGCCGGCAGTACTACATCCTGCCCACCACCGCCGGCGGCCTCTATCGCTACCAGATCTTCGACCTGGTCCGCTGCATCGGGTTCCACGGCCGGGCGCCCATCCTGGCGTTCCTGAACAAGGGAGCTCACTTCTCGAGCCTGACGGGCGAGAAGCTCTCGGAGTTCCAGGTGGTGGCGGCCGTCGACGCGGCCACGGCCGAGCTGGGGCTGAAGCTCAAGAGCTACCTGCTGGCCCCGGTCTGGGGTGAGCCGCCGCACTACACCCTGCTGGTCGAGGCCGACGACCTGCCCGATGCCGACAGCGACGCTCGCCTGGCCAGGGCCGTCGAGGCCCGGCTGACCGAGCTGAACGTCGAGTACGAGAACAAGCGGTCGACCCTGCGGCTGGGCCCGATCGTCACGACGCGCATCCCCGGCGGATCGTGGGAAGATTTGAAGCGTCGGCGGCTCGCGAAGAGTGGCGGAACCGCCGAACAATACAAGCAGCCCTGCCTGATGTCCGACCTTCAGGCGATCCAGCAGTTCGGGCCCGGCCCCACCACCTGACGGGATCCCACGGAACCCGGTGGGCGGGATCGGGTTGCCGGCGACCCCGGGTTGTGCTATTCCAGGGCTTCTCGCAGGTGTTGCCCGTCTCCGGCGGTCTCGCCTGCGCCCAGCCGACCAGCTTCCAGGGACTGGAACGACAACGATCGGCCCCGGGCCTCGGGCTCGCGGCAGACGATCGAGACCCCCTCGGGGAGGGACCCCCGCGATGACGCCGGCTCTGCAACCTGAAGACGCTCCGTCGGAATCCGTGCCCGGCCGTCGTCGTGGCGTGGTGGCCCTGCTCGCGGTGCTGGCTGTCGCACCCGGGTGTGCCGGCCGTCAGGCGCGGTACTGGGACCTGGGGGCCAAGACCCCGCCGACGCTGAGCACCGAGCCGGTCGTCCGGTCGCAGGATTCGCTGGCCCGCCGCCAGCCCCGGAACCGTCAGGTGCGGGAGCAGTCGGTCGCCCAGGCCGAGCCGCCCGTACAGTGGAGCGACGAGTCCGGAACCGCCGCCCCGCGCACCATCCGCACCACCGGCGAGACGAACCGCCCTGCCGTCGTGACCCTGCCGCCCCCTCCGACCATCCCCGAAGGCCTGCCGCGGCCCGAGGCCGTCGCCGGCCCCGCGGTCGCCGCCGCCACCCCGCCACCCGGCCCGACGCCACCCGACTCCACCACGGCCCCGACTCTCGCGGCGCCGGTGCTGACCGCCCCACCGGCGACGGCCGATGCCCAGGGCCCGACCCCCGCCGCCCCGGTGGACGGGATCCGGCAGATGCGGGAGCTGATCGACGCCGGCCGGGCGCGACTGGCCAGCCTGACGAACTATCAGGTGACGATGGCCCGCCAGGAGCGCGTGGGCGATTCGCTGATGCCGGCCGAGACGGTCCTCCTCAGCCTCCGCCGGGAGCCGCTGGCGGTGCGGCTGGAGTGGCCCAGCGGCAAGAGCCAGGGTCGCGAGGTGATCTACTCGCCGCAGGAGACCCGGGGCCAGCTCCAGATCTACTCGCCGGGAACGCTGATGCCCCGCGTGACCCTGGCGCCGACCAGCGCCCTGGTCATGCGCAACAGCCGGCACCCGATCACCGAGGCCGGCTTCGGCTCGATCCTGGACACGCTCGACCGCTCGCTGCAACCTCACGAGCAGGGCCAGGCCATCCGCGCACGCATGGTGTATGCCGGCCAGGAGACCCCGGCGGAGGTCGGCCGACCCTGCCACAAGCTGGTCGAAGACCGGGAGAACGGCGAGCATTGGGAGGTGTTCCTCGACACCGCCAGTGGCTTGCCGGCCCTGGTCCACGGCACGACGGGATCGGGCGACCTGCTGGAGCACTACGTCTTCGGCGACGTCCGCACCGACCTGCCCGATCTGGCCAGCGCCACCGCCTTCGACCCGGATGCCCGCTGGGGCGGCAAGGGCGGCGGGCTGCTGGGCCGGCTCTCCCGGGGAGGCAGCGACGCCGGCAATGGCAGCACCACGGGCCCCCGTTGACTGCCAAAACCGGTAGGAGCCTCCGGGTCCCTACCGGCCGGCTTCCCGAAAAACCTGCTTGATGCGAGAGAGGCTAAGCCCTACGATTGCAGCGAATTAAGTGCACCGCCTGCCATTCGCACCCGCCACGAACCCTCCGTCTGGTCCACCGATTGCATTGCAGCTCTTGACGTGACGACCGCTGGCCGTGTGCAAGGCTCACGCCCATGACCTCTGCAACGCCCTTCAATCTGCTCATCACCGACGACGATCGTCAGGCTCGCGAGACCCTGCGCGAGGTCTTCGAGCCGGTGGGGTTCCGCACCCTGCTGGCCGAGAGTGGCGAGCAGGCCATCGAGATCGTCCAGAGCGAAGAGATCCATCTGGCGCTGATGGACATGCACCTGCCCCGTCTCACGGGGCTGGAAACCGTCGAGATCGTCCGGCAGCTGCGGGGGCTCCTGCCCACCATCCTGCTCTCGGCCGACCGCGACGACTGGCTCATGCGTCAGGCCCTCTCGGCCCGCGTCTTCTGCGTGCTCGCCAAGCCGGTCAACAAGAACGTGCTCATCTACGTCGTCACCCGGGCCCTGGCCAAGTTCTACGAGGACACGCCCGGGCAGGTCGACGAGAGCTGAGCTGCCCCCGCCCCGGGGTTGCCGATGAGCCTGCGCCGGTGCCGAACGGCCCTCGTGCTCCTGTTCGCCCTCGCCGGACCAGGTGCGGCCGTGGCGCCGGCTCACGACATCCCCAACGAGCGGGTGGACCGATCGACCCAGCTGGTGATCGAGCCCGGCCGGCTCCGCATCGACTACGAGGTCAGCCTCAGCGAGCTGACCCTCGCCCAGGACCTCCGGTCCCTGATCGGCTCGCTCCCCGACGCCGACCGAACGACCCTGTTCGAGCGCTATGGCTCCGAGACAGGGCCTTTGAACGCGCGCGGCTTTCTGATCACCGTCGATGGGGCGGAGCAGGATGTGCAGTTCGAGCGGGTGGACGTGGTCGTCGAGGAGCATCCCCGGTTCACGTTCCACCTCCTGATCCCGCTGCCGCCATCGGGTCGGTTGACGGTTCAGGACACGAACTACACGTCCAGCCAGGGAACCAGCCGGCTCGCGGCCCGAGCAGGAGCCGGCGCGGAGATCGCAGGCTACGAGGGCCCCATCGACGTGGAACAGACGCCACCGGTGCCGGTCTGGCAACTGAGCGACGCCGAGGAGCGAGCGACCCGCCAGGCGGCGTTCGAGTTCCGGTCCGAGGGTTCCGAGTCGAGAGCCGTGACACCGGTCGAGACTCGTCCGCCCCCCGATCAGACCACGACCGGAACAATGCGAACGGCGGGCGGACTGACGGACCTGCTCGATCGCGGCGGGCCGGGAACCTGGCTGGGCCTGGTTTTGGTCGCCTTCGGGCTCGGGGCAGCGCACGCCATCCAGCCCGGCCACGGCAAGACCCTGATCGCGGCCGCGACCCTTGGCGCCCACGGTGGCCGCTGGCGCGGGGCGCTGCTCGGCCTGGTGACGGCGGGCGTCCACTTCGGCTCCGTGGTGGCGATCGCCGCCGTCGTCGCCCTGTTCCCGGGCCGCGACCATGCGGCCCTGCACACCCACCTCGCCCGCTCGGCCGGTCTGCTCATCGCCGGAATCGGACTCTGGCGTCTGGGCCGGCACCTGGCCGGGCATGGGGAGCATCCCGCTGGCGAGGCACACATCACCCACCCGACACCCACCCGCAGCCTGCTGGGGCTGGGTCTGGCCGGTGGCCTGGTGCCGTGCTGGGACGCGGTCGTGCTCGTTTTGCTGGCCGACCTGGCCGGCCGCTTGCGGCTGGGGCTCGGGCTGCTGGTGGCGTTTAGCCTTGGCATGGCCGCGGTTCTGGTGGCGATTGGCCTGCTGGCGGGCGGGGCCCATTCAGCGCTGGTGGCGTCGGGCCGGTCGGATCGCTGGAGCCGGCCGCTGGGGATCGCCGGCGGCCTGGCCCTGACGGCAATCGGGTTGTACCTTTGGGGTGCCGCCTGAGTGCGAGCCGGGCGGGCCCGGCGATGGCGGCCCGGTCCCTGGCGAGGCAAACCCAGTGAGAGTGCGTGCGGTCGAACTCCGACACGTCGCCGTGCCGTTGAAGAAGGCGATCAAGCACGCCTCCCACGAACGGTCCACCAGCGACAGCCTGGTCGTCCGGGTCGAACTGGACAGCGGCGTGGTGGGCCACGGCGAGGGCGTCCCGCGGCCGTACGTGACCGGCGAGACGATCGAGACGACCTTCGCCATGCTCGGGCGGTTCGATGCCGCGGCGGCTGTCGGCTCTCCAGCCGACTTCGAGTCGGCCGTCACGCAGATCGGCCGGCTGACCCTGCCCGAGATCGAGGCCGACCCGCGCGGCATGGCGGGCAACGCCGCGCGGTGTGCGCTGGAACTGGCCCTGCTCGATGCGTACGGCCGCCAGTTTGATCGCTCGCTCGGAGACGCCATCCGGCTCTCCGGGGACGTTCCGGACCTCCTGACCACCGCACCCCAGCCGGTCCGCTACAGTGGAGCGATCACCGCCGAATCGCCCCGCAAGGAGCGCATCAGCGCCTGGAAGATGCGGCTGTACGGCTTCCACCAGGTGAAGCTCAAGGTGGGGGTGGCCGGTCAGGACGACCCGGCGCGGCTCCGGACCCTGCGGCGGATCCTCGGCCGTCGCATGGACCTGCGGCTCGATGCCAATGAGGCCTGGCCCGCCGACGAGCTCCTCGACCGCGTGGCCCCACTGCGACGGTTCGGCCCCACCGCGCTCGAGCAGCCAGTCGCGCACGCCGAGGTCGATCGCCTGGCCCAGCTCCGGCCGCGCCTCAGCATCCCGGTCATGCTTGACGAGTCCCTCTGCGGCTATCCCGACGCGGTGGCCGCGGTCGAGCGGGGCACGGCCGACCTGCTGAACGTGCGGCTCTCGAAGTGCGGCGGGCTGCTGCCGACCCTGCGGATCATCGGCCTGGCGGCCCGGTCGGGTCTGGGCGTGCAGCTCGGTTGCCACCCCGGCGAGACCGCGTTGCTGTCAGCGGCGGGCCGGCACCTGGCGTCGAACGTGCGAGGTCTCCGCTACGTCGAGGGCTCGTACGACCGGCATGTGCTGGCGGAGAACCTGATCGAGGGCGACCTCACGTTCGGCTACGGAGGGCTCGCGCCCCCGATCGCTGGCCCGGGGCTCGGCGTCACGGTCGACCCGATCGCCCTGGAGCGGATGACGGTCACCCGTCGGGAGCTGGCACATGGCTGAGATCACACCCCGGGTTGAACCGTTCATCGCCTCGGACGGCTACGAGCTGCATCGGCTGATCTGGCCGACCCCGTTCGTTCCCAAGGGCCGGTTGATCGTGCTGCACGGCGTCCAGAGTCACGGTGGCTGGTATCACGGGCTCGGGCGGCGACTGGCCTCGGCCGGTTACGAGACGCACGTGCCCGATCGCCGTGGCTCCGGGGCCAATCGCCAGGCGCGTGGGCATGCTCCGTCGTGGCAGCGGCTCCGCGACGACGTCACCGAGCTGGCCCGATCGCTGCGGCCGGCGCCCGTCGCAGTGGCGGGGATCAGCTGGGGCGGCAAGCTCGCGGTCCTGGCGGCGGCGGACGATCCCGAATCGGTGAGCGCCCTGGCGCTGGTCTGTCCGGGTCTGCACCCGAGGGTGGGTGTCCCGATCGGGGAACGACTCCGGATCGCCGCGGCGGTGGTCACCGGCCGCGCGGCCAGTGCCACCTTCGCCATCCCGCTCAGCGATCCGGCCCTGTTCACCGCGAGCCCCGAGGGGCAGGCGTTCATCGCCTCCGATCCCCTGGCACTTCGCGCTGGCACGGCGGGTTTGATGGCCGCCAGCTTTTTCATCGACCGCCAGGTGGCCCGCGTCCCCGATCGGATCCGCCAGCCGGCGCTGCTCATGCTGGCCGGGCACGACCGCATCGTGCACAACGACCGGACGCGCTCCTACTTCGAGCGGCTGGCAAGCCCGGAACGCCGGCTGCTGGAGTATCCGGAGGGTCACCACACCCTGGAGTTCGACCCGGACCCGGAACGCTATGCCGGCGACCTGGCCGCCTGGCTGGATGAGGCACTTCCGGTGGCTTCGGCCGGATGAACGCCGCGAGACCTTGATGGGATTTTCCGGCCCGCTGCGAACCGGTCCCCACCGCGTCGCGTCTACCAACCGAAGGCCCGGCCGTGGTCGGTCGGAGGAGTTGGAGCGATGGCCATGGACCGTTTGAAACGCGAGCTCAGAGAGCAGAAGCGCGAGGTCAAGAAGAAGGGCAACCGCCATCGTCGGCAGCAGCTCAAGCGCACCCTGCGTGAGACGCCCGACGACGCCCACCTCGCCCGGCCGACTGTCGGCCGGCACCGATCGGCCGACCTCAACGGCCTGGACCGCGACGCGACCCGTCAGCGGTCCGAGTCGGGCACCGAGTCTGCGATGGACTCCGGCGGCAGGTCCGCTGAAGGGACCGAAGTTGAGGAAGGCTGAGGTGGCTCCCCGCCGATCCGGGGAGCCACGTCACCGACTGCGGGACGCTCGCAGTTCGATCAGGGCGCCGCGGCGGCCCGAGCCGGCACCGGGATCGCACCGCTGCCCGGCTGGGACATCGGCCGCGGGCCTCCACCCATCTCCGCCTGACCCATGATCGGATCGTCCAGGCTGGGGGCCGGTGCGGCACGCTTCAGCGAAAAACGGGAGGACCGACCGACCTCGGCCGCGAGCTGACCGTCGCGGTGCATCGAGTAGGCGCCCCGGATCTGGCCGTCGGGATCCGTCATCGAGAACCGCGCCTCACCCTCGCGGTCGAGGTTCAGGGCGAACCCGCCCAGGCCGCGATTCAGGGCCAGCACGCTGGCATTGTCCGGCCCGATCCCCAGGCCGACGCCGATCAGCTGATCGCGATCGAACAGGTTCAGGTTCGAGGCCCCGCTGGAGGAGCTGCTGAGCGCCATCCGGAGCCGGTCCCGGTCGCGGAACTCGAGCCACGAGGAGTGATCGTCGCTGGTTCGCAGCGCCACCTGGGTGCGGCCCTTGCCATCGAGCAGCGCGACGCCCGGTTGCCCATCCTCCTGGAGGCCGAGGACGGCGCGGGCGCGGCCGTGCGCGTCCTGCACCACGAACCGACGGGCCGCGATCTCCCCGCTGGGCCGCAGGCCGCCGGCCACGGCGAAGCAGACGGCCAGGCCGGAGAGGCTCAGAGCGGCCAGGCGCCGGAGCCAGCGATTTTCCTGCTCCAGGCGGTCGAGCCGCTCACTCAGGGTGCCCAGGGTCGGCGTATCCATCGCGGCCTTCCTCCACAGCGTCCGCGAGTCCCGGCCCCACCGACAGGAGAGTTGGGCCGTGCTCGGTACTGTGACTTTCGGGCCATCGCACCGAACATTATCCCAAAACCCGGATCGGGACCGATCCGGGATCGGGGGGCGGCGAGACAACGCCAACGGCCCCGGGATCGCCCGGGGCCGTCGCTCGACACAACTCCAGGAGTCCGGTGCGTTCAGGGGGTCGGCGTGGCGGTCTTCTCCACCTTCGCGGCCGCGAAGGCCGAGGCCAGGAGCCGGGTGGTCGTGTCGGCGTCGAAGCCCTCGACGACCGCCACCTCCTGGCCCCGCCGCTCCAGGTGATACTCCCGCGACTCGTGGCTCTGTCGGCTGATGCTGTCCGAGTCGGGTGCGGCCGGCCGGCCGATCCGGCTATCGCGGAATCGGGCGTAGGCGCGGGTGAACTCGATGGCGTCGGCCTCGGTGTCCCAGGTCGAACGCCAGACGAGCCCGAGGTGCCCGTCGGGGCCCTCGAAGGTGGCGAACTGGTCGCCGTCCCAGCCGGCCGCTGCCGCCTTGCCATCCTGGCGGCGGAGCAGCACGCCGAGCTGCATCTCTCCGACGACGTTGCGCGTCAGCGGCTTCCACTCGGGTCCGGTCTCCAGCTTGCCGAGGTCAACGGCCTGAGGCGCATCGGGCTCGGTGCGGTACTTCTCCGGGTGCAGGATCTGCTCGGTCGAGAGCGGCGGATTGCGATAGGCATCGTCGATGGCCGACCAGTCGTCCTCGTTCGTCAGCCGGGCGCAGAAGACCAGGCCCCGGAGGTAGGGGAAGAGCATCGACTCACCGACGATCGGAGGAGCCGATCGCATCGAGGCGCCGCTGGCGAACTTCAGCAGCGGCATCATCAGGTTGAAGACCGACCCGAGCTGTTCGGCGGGGACCTCGGAGATCTCGGTTCCCTTCCAGTCCTCCATCTGGGCCCCCATCATGACCAGGGTGGCCTCGCCCTCGATCAACGCCGAGAGTGCCAGCTCGCGGTCGTCGTCGTTCTTGATCGCCTTCTGCATCCGGTACAGGTCGAAGTGCTGGTCGGCCAGCGCGTGAGTCAGCTCGTGGGCGATGACCGTCTTCGACTCGTCCTTGCTGAAGCCCCCCTTGCGCCCGAGCAGCGACTCGAACAGGCCGGCCTTGCGCCCGGTGCCAGGCTCCTTGATCAGGTGCATGGTCTTGGTCTTGGGATCGTAGAAGGCACCGATCTCCTCGGAGTAGACCCGGAGCATCAGCTCCTGGTAATCCGTGTCGGCCGGCAGCAGGCCGAGAGCCTTCATCGAGAGCTCTTCGGCACGGACCTCGGCCGGCTCCTGCTCCTCGGCCATCTCCTTGATGAGATAGGCGCGAATCTCCTCGCGGGCGGTGACGTCGCGCTTGACCTCGTGCTTGAACGGCAAGCGACGGATGCCGGGCAGGAGCTGCTCCATCGCCTTCTGGTACGTGACCTCGGCGTCGGTGGGCTGGCCACCGTCGGCCTGCGAGTCCCCCTCGCGGAGCAGCTTCTTGCCCGCCTCGACGCTGGCGTCCTTCGGAGGCGAGTCGGACGCGGCCACGCAGAGCGGTGTACCGGAGCCGATCAGGAGCCCGAGGGCGGCCGATCGCAGAAAGACTCGCATGGGCAAGGACCTCGGCCCGGGGATCGGGCGATGGAGACGGAGATCAGTCTGGGTCGGAATCATGATCAGGGCCGCTCAGCGTCGGCGGCTGATGCCCGCCCCCGGTCGACCGGGGCCGGCCGGGGGCGGGCTCGCCGGCTGCGGGGCCGGCCGGATGGTCCCGGTCCGTTCGAGGGGCACCTCGAGCAGGTCTTTCGCGGCTCGCACCAGCGCCTCATCGGGGGTCCTGGGACCGTTGCGGGCCGCGTAGTTCAGCCGGTGGGCTCGCTCCAGGTCGATGAGGATCTGGCCCTCGGCGATGCCCAAGCGGCGCAGCGACAGCACCCAGGCGTGGCGCAGGTCGACCGAGCTGGAGAGCTTCCGGGCCCGTTCGAGCTGGTCGCGCGCCAGCTT